>NZ_JBMPPI010000019.1:0-122613 GCF_049340245.1 Undibacterium sp. TC4M20W | reverse complement strand
AGCAAGTATTGGCAGTAATCCAGTCGGCTCGGACGTTTTGATGTCATGTCCCTTAGTGTACTGACTTGAAAGCTGCTTTGGGTTTACATCATTTTTAAAATAGCTCACTTTTTTTGCGTAAGTCCTACAAGACATATTTTCAAAAGGCGCGTGATGCGCCTTTTTTTCATCATGGAGTGTGTACTGCTTGTACGCTAATATGTGCAAACATTTGAACTATTAGCGAAACAGGGACTAGCATGTCAGAAAATATCCGTCCTGAACCAGGATTCAATACCGGCATCATCCACAATGAATATGTTGCACCAGAAGGTTTTGCTGCCTTCCCGGTTGGCATACATCATGCATCCACGGTCTTGTTTGAAAATGTCGCCGCGATGCGCGAGCGTAGCTGGCAAGATAAATCGGCATATACCTATGGCTTGCATGGTACGCCTACCAGTTTCACTCTGGAGGCTAGACTGGCAGAGATAGAGAAAGGTAAATTCTGCCTGCTCGCACCCAGTGGCCTCGCGGCAATTACGCTGGTCGATATGGCGTTTTTACAGAGTGGTGATCATGTCCTGATCCCGGATAATGCCTACGGCCCCAATCGCGATCTGGCGGACTGGTTATCACGCAGTTTTGGCATCAGTGTGCAGTATTACGATCCCCTGATCGGTGCTGGTATTGCAGAGCTGATTGTGGAAAATACCCGGCTGATCTGGGTAGAGGCACCAGGCTCCGTTACGATGGAAGTGCCGGATGTGCCAGCGATATGTGCTGTTGCCCATGCGCGCGGTGTGTTGGTGGCGATGGATAATACCTGGTCGGCAGGGCTTGCGTTTGCTGCTTTTGAGCATGGTGTGGATATCATCATGCAGGCGCTGACCAAATACCAGAGCGGTGGTTCGGATGTTTTGATGGGGGCAGTGATTACCCGTGACAAGACACTTAATACCCGATTGCAGCTGGCGCACATGCGCCTGGGTTTTGGTGTCGGTATGGATGATGTTTATCTGGTACTGCGCAATTTGCCTACGCTGCAACTGCGTTTTAATGCGCACGATCAAAGTGCCCGCAAGATTGCAGCATGGCTGGCTGAACAGCCAGAAATCAGTAAGGTTTTGCATCCGGCATTGCCGGATTGTCCTGGGCATGCAATCTGGCAGCGTGACTTTACCGGGGCGGGTGGTTTGTTTTCGGTGTTGTTTGATGCAAGCTATAGCGAAGAGCAAACTGACCGCTTTGTCGATAGTTTGAAATTGTTCAAGCTAGGCTATAGCTGGGGCGGGGCGCATAGCTTATGTGTGCCATATCGCATGCAGTATATGCGTAGCAACTGGACAGAGTCCGGCATACTGGTGCGTTTCAATATAGGTTTGGAAGATACGCAAGACCTGATTGCTGACATAGAGCAGGCCTTGACGATGCTGACTTGAAAACCATGGCTGCTATTGATGCAGCCTTGGCTTTCAGGCTTATTTATTTTTACTTATTTACTTGCTAGCGCTACTTGCAGCAGCATCAGACGCAGGAGCAGACGTGGTATTTGCCTCAGATGCAGCAGCGGGCAAGCTTGCTGGCGCTGGTGCTGGTTCTGGGGTGCTGGCAGAAGCCGAGTGAACCTCAGTTGGATTATGACCAGCAGCTTCACCTTGCATACTGACTTTATCACCCGCTTTAAAAATCAGGAACAGGGCAGCGGCTGCAAAAATAATAAAGCCGACGAGAATTTTCCACATAGTTGTCTCCAAGGTTCAATTTTTAAGATGAAGCAAGCTTAGATGGGCTTGCTTACATCATTCTTGCATTGACGCCTGAAGATAAAAAAGCCAAAAAAAAGAGTGAATTTCCTAAAAAATTCACTCTTCCTCAATGCATCCCCGCAAGCGGGGATGGGTTTGCCTGTAGCTTAAGCTGCCAGCAATTGACGTAATACAAATGGCAAGATACCGCCATGTTTGTAGTAGTCAACTTCGATAGGAGTATCGATGCGCAACAAGACTTTAACTTCTTTCTTTTCACCGTTGGCACGGTGGATCACCAGAGTTGCTTCTTGCTGTGGCTTGATCTCATCTTCTATACCTTTGAGGTCGAAAGATTCGTTGCCAGTAATGTGCAAAGTATCAACGCTGTCAGTACCGAGGAATTGCAGTGGCAATACACCCATGCCAACCAGGTTGGAGCGGTGGATACGCTCAAAAGAACGGGCGATGACAGCTTTTACGCCCAGCAATTGAGTACCTTTTGCTGCCCAGTCACGGGAAGAGCCTGTGCCGTATTCTTCACCACCAAAAATCATGGTTGGCGTGCCATCAGCAACATATTTCATCGCTGCGTCATAGATCGCCATTTGTTCGCCAGTTGGCTGGAACAGGGTTTCGCCGCCTTCAACACGAGAGCCATCTTCCTTGGCCGGGATCATAAGGTTTTTGATACGCACGTTGGCAAATGTGCCGCGCATCATGATTTCATGGTTACCACGGCGTGAGCCGTAGGAGTTGAAATCGGCTTTTAGTACGCCGTTTTCTTTCAGCCATTTACCTGCAGGGCTGGATTCCTTGATGGCGCCAGCTGGGGAGATGTGGTCAGTCGTGATGGAGTCACCGAACACGCCCAGTGCACGTGCAGCAGTGATGCCAGTCGCGGCTGCTTTTGGTTCCATTGTGAAGTCAGCAAAGAATGGTGGCTCAGCAATGTAAGTGGAAGCAGGCCAGTTGTAAACATCGCCTTCTGCGACGCCCTGGATGTTTTCCCACAGTTTGCCGGGAGCACCTTTAACGTCTGCGTAGTTTTCCTTGAAGGTTTTGGAGTTCATCGCGAACTTCATCAGTTTGCTGATTTCTGCGCTGGTAGGCCAGATGTCGCCGAGGAAAATGTCCTTGCCTTTAACGCGGCCAACCGGCTCTGTCATCAGGTCGCGGGTCATATTGCCAGCGATGGCGTAAGCAACTACCAAAGGAGGGGAGGCCAGGAAGTTGGAGCGGATGTTCGGGTGTATACGTGCTTCAAAGTTGCGGTTACCAGACAGGATGGCAGATGCCACGATGTCGTTGGCAGCAATTGCTTCGTTCATCGCAGGTGTCAGATCGCCAGCATTGCCGATACAGGTAGTGCAGCCATAAGCTGTCACGCCGAAACCCAGTTTTTCCAGGTAAGGCAACAAGCCTGCTGCTTCCAGGTATTTAGTCACAACGCGCGAGCCAGGAGCCAGCGAAGTTTTGATATGAGGGGCTACTTTCAAACCAGCTTCAACTGCCTTCTTGGCCAGCAAGCCAGCAGCCAGCAAGACGCTAGGATTGGATGTGTTGGTGCAGGAAGTAATCGCAGCAATCAATACGTCGCCGTTTTTGACATTCACACCATCAGTATTAGTGTATACCGTGTTCAGGTCTTCTGCTTTTTTGTTGAAGCCATTCTCTGCTGTTGGCTTGGAGAACAGATCTGCAAAAGTGGATTTGACGTTGCCGATTTCGATACGGTCTTGCGGGCGCTTAGGGCCGGCCAAGGACGGTGCAACCGTGGCCAGATCGAGGCTGATTTCTGTCGTGTAGTCGATTTCGCCAGCAGCAGGGATGCCGAACATTTTCTGAGCTTTGAAATAGCCTTCGAATGCGTCGATTTCTGCTTTGGTACGGCCTGTACCTTTGAAGTAATCGATAGTCGCTTCATCAACAGGGAAGAAGCCCATCGTTGCGCCGTATTCCGGAGCCATGTTAGCGATAGTCGCGCGGTCTGTCAGGGACAGAGAGCGTGTGCCTTCGCCAAAGAATTCAACAAACTTGCCAACAACCTTGGCTTTACGCAGCAATTCGGTGATAGTCAATACCAGATCTGTTGCTGTGCAGCCTTCACGCAGTGCGCCAGTCAGGTTCACGCCAACAACGTCAGGTGTCAGGAAGTAAACCGGTTGACCCAGCATGCCGGCTTCTGCCTCGATACCGCCTACACCCCAGCCAACTACACCGATACCATTGATCATGGTGGTGTGGGAATCTGTACCTACCAGTGTGTCTGGGTAGTAGACTTCATTTTTCTTGGCATCTTTGACTTTGTGGACGCCGCGTGCCAGGTATTCCAGATTAACCTGGTGAACGATACCAAAGCCTGGAGGAACCACGCCAAAAGTATCAAATGCCTGCATGCCCCATTTCATGAACTGGTAACGCTCGTTATTGCGTTGGAACTCCAGTTT
This sequence comes from Undibacterium sp. TC4M20W, assembly GCF_049340245.1. Taxonomy (NCBI): domain Bacteria; kingdom Pseudomonadati; phylum Pseudomonadota; class Betaproteobacteria; order Burkholderiales; family Oxalobacteraceae; genus Undibacterium; species Undibacterium sp. TC4M20W. Next base: position 118,436 of record NZ_JBMPPI010000019.1, on the reverse strand, counting down.
CATGTTCAGGTCCAGCGCTTTCTTTTCGCGGAAATGATCGATCTGCACGGAGTGATCAACCACCAGATCAACTGGAACCAGCGGTTCGATATTTTTTGCATTTTTGCCTTGTTTGGCAGCAACGTTACGCATCGCAGCCAGATCAGCCAGCAAAGGTACGCCGGTAAAATCTTGCAGGACAACGCGGGATACCACGAAAGGGATTTCGTCTGTGCGGGCTGCAGTTGCACCCCAGTTCGCCAGTTGTTTGACGTGCTCTTCAGTGACTTTTTTTCCGTCGCAATTACGCAGCACCGATTCCAGAACGATACGGATGGACACTGGCAGGCGCGAAATATTTACGCCGAGATTTTTTTCCAATGCAGGCAGGGAAAAGAACTTGCCTTTCTTGGTGTCTGAAATTTTAAAATCTTTCAGGGTTTTGAATGCATCTTTGTACGCATTTTGGCTCATGGCTCTTCCTCTTATTTACAAAAATCAACGATCAAAAAATAATTACATCAAATTACTGCAATATCCACTCAATACCCACTCAACTCCATCCGGTCATACTGAGCAAATATTGCATGTTATGGCACCAGGACTTACTTGACTGGCGCTGCACCGGTATCTTTGCTATTCACTTCTGCCAGTGACGCTGCTTCTGTCTTGCATTCATTGGCTAATTGCTGGCCCTTGTGCGAATCCAGTAACAAGCCTTTGGCGGGAATACCTATCCAGACAAAACCGGACTTGCGGTTTTCAAAGCGCACAGCACCTGTTGTGGTATCGACCTTGGTCAGGCGGTACAGGCGTTTTTTCCAGCGCATGGCCACATGCTCTGCGTCTTCAGGGTTGGTGTACATAGTCAGGGAGTTGCCGAGCTCGCATTTGTACTCGAAGTTCTTGTGTAGGGCCACGTCTGGTTCCGGCTCGTCATCTTCTTTTGTTGCCTGGGCAGCGGCAGGTTTTGCTGCCTTTGCTGTGGATTTGGTTTTGCTGCGTGGTGCTTCCACTGCATTGGCGTTGGTGGCAAGCATGGTGCATGCGGCAAATGCCAGGCTGATAAAAGAAAGTAATTTCATGGTGTCTCCTAGAGTAACTCTTGTGCTGCTGCCGGTAATGCGATTTGCCCCGACTGGGCTCGTCTTAAAATTGTCCAATAATAGCGGTAACTGGCTCTGTCATGTAACTGTCCTTGCCATTGTATGGGTCCCCAGTCCTGTTTTTTTGCCTGGCTCAGGATGCCGATGGCATCCTGGATGTGGTTTTCGTTGGGGGAAAAGGCCGCAATGACAGGCCGTATCTGGTCTGGATGTATGCTCCACATGCGCATGTAGCCGCATTCACTGGCTGCGCGATGTGCGTCATCTGCCACGACGCTGGTGTCTTTGATCTCGGTGGTGACATTGTGTGAAGCCACTTTGCCATAGCGATGGCAGGCCGCAGCAATTTCCAGTTTGGCCCGCAATACCAGGGCATGGCTGAACTGCCCAGGTGAACGCATCGCCGATGCAGGTATGGCGCCAAAATGGGAGGATACGAAATCCATCAAACCAAATGACAGGCATTCTACCTGGGGCAGGGCGGCAATCTGCTGCACTTCTGCCAGTGCACCATGAGTTTCTATCAAGACGTGAACCGGGATTGGTTGGCCGTCAGTTCTTTTGCCAAAATGATTAATGCGCTCAAGAGCTGTCTGCAATTCGGCAGCATTGTTTATTTTTGGTAAAACCAGATAAGCAAGTTTGTCTGCGCATGCGGGCAGTATGATTTGCAGGTCTTGCTCAAATGCGGGGTGATGTACATCGTGCACCCGTACGCCAAGACGCTGAAAATGATTGTCTGTACTGTTCACTAAACCAGTGACCAGATTTGCGTGATTGATCTCGTTGCCAGCGGCCGCGCCGTCTTCGCAATCGAGAGTGATGTCAAAAACTCCGCCTAGTTCCTGTTGTAGCGCAATCGATTTGCGCATCAATTTTTCAGATCCTGCGTAATGGTCGCAGACCGGTAATATAACCGGTAAAATTTGATCCTGAAAAAGTACTGTAGATGGATGCATTACTTAATATATCGTCGTGAATCAAGGCAGATTCCAGCGGTTGCCGGAACCTGCCCCCTTACCTGATTAACCTACCAGGTGTTTGACGCCATCACGCTCTTCTTGCAATTCTTTGAGTGTGATGTTGATGCGTTCACGGGAAAACTCGTCGATTTCCAGACCTTGAACGATAGTGTATTCGCCGTTTTCTGTTATCACAGGGAAGCCGAACATGGTGCCTTCAGGGATGCCATAAGAGCCATCGGAAGGAATACCCATTGTTGTCCATTTGCCATCTGTGCCCAGCAACCAGTCACGTACGTGGTCGATTGCTGCGTTTGCTGCAGAAGCTGCAGAAGACAGGCCGCGCGCTTCGATAATCGCCGCGCCGCGTTTGCCAACTGTAGGCAGGAATACATCTTTGTTCCAGACTTGATCATTGATCAGGTCTTTGACAGATGCGCCATCTACTGTCGCGAAGCGATAGTCAGCGTACATGGTTGGGGAATGATTGCCCCATACGCACAGTTTTTCAACTGCAGCAACTGGCTTGCCAATTTTGGCAGCCACTTGAGACAAGGCGCGGTTGTGATCCAGGCGCAGCATTGCTGTGAAGTTTTTCGCTGGCAGGGAAGGTGCCGATTTCATCGCGATGTAAGCATTGGTATTGGCTGGGTTGCCAACGACCAAAACTTTAACATTGCGGGATGCTACTGCATCCAGTGCCTTGCCTTGTACAGTGAAAATCTGTGCATTGGCTTCCAGCAGATCTTTGCGTTCCATGCCTGGGCCGCGTGGACGTGCACCAACCAGCAAGGCGACGTCGATATCTTTGAACGCTGTCATTGGATCGCTGTGAGCTGACATGCCAGCTAACAGTGGGAATGCGCAGTCGTCGATTTCCATCATTACGCCTTTCAGCGCTTTCTGGGCTTTTTCGTCAGGAATTTCCAATAATTGCAGAATCACTGGCTGGTCTTTGCCCAGCATGTCGCCATTGGCGATACGGAACAGAAGGGAATAGCCAATTTGGCCTGCGGCGCCTGTAACAGCTACGCGCATAGGGGATTTCGCCATGATGCATCTCCGAAGTGGTGTGAAAACGATGTTCAAACAATTGCAGCGACTGATAAGCCGACGCTATGTAAAACACTTAATGATACCGTTGAAAGCGCTGTCAGTCAGCCAAAATCCGCTGCAAACACGTTTTCGTCCTTTACATTGAAAGCGTTCGGACTATATTGCTTGGTGTGACTGCTTTGTGACAGATCGATAGTTGAGGGCGGCCTGATGCAGACCCCGACTATTATTTGTACGGGAGTGTAGGTCGTGTGGGGCTAAGTGTCAATCAATATCTTATGTCTTATATAAGACATATCACTTAGTTTTTGTTCTGGACGTGCTGGGTGGTTTTGTGGTGAAATTGCAGTCTATGAATTCAATCATACCAACCGCAAATAATCCGATTGTTACCCCGGCCACTCCAGGTGCTGGCGTCGGTGCATCGTCTTTTAGTGCTTCTCCCACCTTTAGTCCATTATATCAACAGATCAAAGCCCTGATTACTCAGAGCCTGCAATCCGGTGAGTGGAAGCCAGGTGAGTTAATCCCCAGTGAGATGGAGTTGGCCAGCCGCTTCAAGGTCAGTCAGGGCACAGTGCGCAAGGCGATTGATGAGTTGTCGGCTGAAAACCTGGTCGTGCGTCGGCAAGGGAAGGGGACTTTTGTTGCCACCCACCATGAGGCGCGTTCGCAGTTCCGCTTCTTGCGTCTGGCACCTGATGAGGGCGTGCCACATTATCCCGAAAACCGCATCATTGAAGTCAAGCGTATGCGTGCGCCGGCAGAAGTGGCGCGTTTGCTTGATATTAAATCTGGCGACTCCGTCGTTTTTATCCGACGTGTTCAATCTTTTTCTGGCGTCCCCACTATTCTTGATGACCTGTGGTTGCCCGGCTCCATCTTCAAGGGTCTGACCGCTGAGCGTCTAAATGAATACAAGGGGCCGATGTACGGTTTATTTGAAACTGAATTTGGCACGCACATGATACGGGCTTCTGAGCAAATCAGGGCCGTTTGTGCAGATGCAGCGATAGCTGATTTGTTAAATGTCGATACAGGTACGCCTTTGCTCAATGTGGAGCGCGTTTCTTTTACTTATGGTGACAAGCCGGTTGAGTTGCGCCGCGGTTTATATCTGACGATGAATCATCACTACAGAAATGAATTGAGCTAAATCAATCAGGTATTTGATTTGCTGTGGTTTTTGGTTGTGAAAAGTCTCGTGAGCTGCAATTTTGCTGGCTCAGCATGTATGGGGCTTTAGGTTTAAGATAGCGATATTTTGTTAATCGTGATGATTTTTGTTGGTGCAATGCACCAAAATGAGCGAAAATTGCAAGGTTTATGTACAGACTAGTTAATGGGGAGATTATTTATGTCTGAAGTTGTAAGAACCAAGCCACGCTTTGGTGTAATGCGCTTGATAGATGCAACCGGTTACCGGTTGCCGCTGGCAGGCTTTGTTTCCATCTTGCACCGGGCAAGTGGAATGCTGATGTTCCTGTTGTTGCCATTCATCTTGTATTTGCTAGATAAGAGTTTGACATCAGAAGCAACATTTGCCGAACTGCAGGCATTGACATCTGGTGTTTTCGTCAAGCTGATCATCCTGGCTTTGTCATGGGCTTATCTGCACCATTTCTGCGCTGGTGTCCGTCACTTGCTGATGGATCTGCACTATGGCCTCGACAAGGATAGCGCACGTCAGTCAGCAGTGAGTGTGTTGGCGATCAGTCTTGTGCTGGCAGCATTGATAGCCTTGAAACTGTTCGGAGTATTCTAAAAATGGCAAATAATAATATTGGACCAAAGCGCCTGGTCGTGGGAGCTAGTTACGGTTTGCGTGACTGGCTGGCGCAGCGTGTTACTGCCATCGTCATGGCACTGTACACCGTCATTTTGCTTGGTTTGTTTTTGACAGGTAAAAATTTCAATCAGGCTGGCTGGACTGGCATATTTGCCATGCAATGGTTCAAACTGGCGACTTTCTCAGTTGTCATCTGCCTGCTGTATCACGCCTGGGTTGGTATGCGTGATATCTGGATGGATTATGTGACGCACAATGTATTTGTTCGTCTGGTATTTCAAGTTGCCACTATTCTGTGGCTGATTGCTTGTGCTGGCTATGCTGCACAGATTTTGTGGAGAGTATAAAAGTGGCTGCAATTAAATCCACAATCCCTAGCCGCCGTTTTGATGCGGTCATCGTTGGTGCTGGCGGTTCCGGCATGCGTGCTTCGCTGCAATTGGCAGAAGCTGGCCTGAATGTTGCCGTACTGTCTAAAGTATTTCCTACTCGTTCTCATACAGTGGCTGCGCAGGGCGGTATTGGTGCTTCCCTTGGTAATATGTCGGAAGACAACTGGTACTGGCATATGTTTGACACGGTCAAGGGTTCTGATTATCTGGGTGACCAGGATGCGATCGAATTCATGTGTCGTGAAGCTCCAAAAGTCGTGTATGAGCTCGAACATTTCGGCATGCCTTTTGACCGTAATGCGGATGGCACGATTTATCAGCGTCCTTTCGGCGGCCATACTGCCAATTTTGGTGAAAAGCCAGTGCAGCGTGCCTGCGCTGCAGCTGACCGTACCGGTCACGCCTTGCTGCACACTTTGTATCAACGTAACGTCCGCGCCCGTACCCATTTCTTTGTTGAGTGGATGGCAATTGACCTGATCCGCGATGCGGAAGGTGATGTGCTGGGCGTTGTTGCGCTGGAAATGGAAACTGGCGAAGTCATGATGCTGGAAGCCAAAACCACGATATTTGCTACTGGCGGCGCCGGTCGTATCTGGCAAGCTTCTACCAATGCATTTATCAATACCGGTGACGGTATGGGCATGGCGGCTCGTGCTGGTCTGCCACTCGAAGATATGGAATTCTGGCAATTCCACCCAACCGGTGTTGCCGGTGCTGGCGTCCTGATTACCGAAGGTGTGCGAGGTGAGGGCGGTATTCTGGTGAATAGCCAGGGTGAGCGCTTCATGGAACGTTATGCGCCTACACTGAAAGATCTGGCCCCACGTGACTTCGTTTCCCGTTCCATGGATCAGGAAATTAAAGAAGGCCGTGGCTGTGGTCCTAATAAAGATCACGTCATGCTGGACTTGCGTCATATCGGTGCTGACACTATTCAAAAACGTTTGCCATCGATTCTGGAAATCGCGCATAAGTTTGCCAACGTGGATGCAACCAAAGAGCCGATTCCTGTCGTTCCTACGATTCACTATCAGATGGGTGGTATCCCTACCAACATCTATGGTCAGGTAGTAGCTCCGAAAAACGGTGGCAGCGAAATCGTCAATGGTTTGTATGCAATTGGTGAATGTGCCTGTGTATCCGTGCATGGTGCAAACCGTCTGGGTACGAACTCCCTGCTTGATTTGCTGGTGTTTGGCCGTGCAGCAGGTAATCATGTGGTTGCCAGTAACCTCAAGGCGCGCAGCAATAAAGATTTGCCTGCTGATGCAGCTGATCTGGCGCTGTCACGTTTGTCCAAGCTGGAAACCAGCACTGGTTCCGAGCGCGTACAAGATGTTGCCAACGCGATTCGCGGCACCATGCAGCAATACTGCGGCGTGTTCCGCACGGATGAATTGCTGCAAACCGGCTACAAGAAAATTATGGAGCTTGATGAGCGTCGCAAGCATGTTTCTTTCAAGGATAAATCCAAGGTCTTCAATACTGCACGTGTAGAAGCACTGGAACTGGATAACCTGATCGAAACAGCCAAGGCAACGATTACATCTGCCGCCGCTCGTAAAGAATCCCGTGGTGCGCATGCACACCGCGATTATGAACAGCGCGACGACGTTAACTGGATGAAGCACACCTTGTGGTATTCCGAAGGCAATCGCCTCGACTACAAGCCAGTCGTGACCAAGCCACTGACTGTAGAAACCTTCAAACCAAAACCACGTACATTCTAAAGAGATACCGATATGGCACGTACACTGAAATTTAAAATCTATCGCTACGATCCGGACAAGGATGCCAAGCCTTACATGCAAGACTTGACCGTTGAGTTGCAAGACACTGACAAGATGTTGCTGGATGCTTTGCAGCGTATCAAGTCTGATGTCGATGATTCTCTGGCGTTGCGCCGCTCATGCCGTGAAGGTGTGTGTGGTTCTGACGCGATGAACATCAATGGCAAGAATGGCCTGGCTTGTACCACCAACCTGAATGAATTGAGCGAACCTATCATTTTGCGTCCTTTGCCAGGCTTGCCTGTCATTCGCGACTTGATCGTCGATATGACGCAATTCTTCAAGCAATACAATTCGATCAAGCCTTACCTGATGAATGATTCCATTCCTCCGGAAAAAGAACGTCTGCAGACGCCTGCAGAGCGTGAAGAGCTTGATGGTTTGTATGAGTGCATCCTGTGCGCATGCTGCTCCACATCATGCCCATCTTTCTGGTGGAATCCTGATAAGTTTGTTGGCCCGGCAGGTTTGTTGCAAGCGTATCGCTTTATTGCTGATTCCCGTGATGAAGCAACTGGTGCCCGTCTCGATAATCTGGAAGATCCATATCGTTTGTTCCGTTGCCACACCATCATGAATTGTGTGGACGTCTGTCCAAAAGGTCTGAATCCTACCCGTGCTATCGGTAAGATCAAGGAACTGATGGTGCGTCGCGCAGTCTAATTTTGTAATCTGGATTTGCAACTTGGGTTTGTGGCTTAAGTTCAAAGTCAGGTTTGCAGTTTAGTTTGCATAGTAGCGATGTCTGATGGCATCGCTACTATTTCATGCGGTTTTCCAGGCAAGCTGAGAGCCGCATGAAATAGTCAGTATGGAAGAGAATTAATTATGTCTGAGTCACAAGCTATATCCCATCAAAGCGACCCGGTAAAGCGGGCCAGGCTGCGGTGGCGGGCAAGGCGAGGTTTATTGGAAAACGATCTTATCTTGACGCGTTTTCTGGATGCCAATGAAGAATCCCTGACAGATGAGGAAGTGGATGCTTTTAGCCGCCTGATGGAGTTGCCGGACAATACATTAATGGATCTGATCATGGCCAAGACAAAACCGGAAGCCGAAGTCGATCTGCCTCATGTACATGCATTATTGCTACGTCTGCAAACGGCGTAAGTCAATTTGATTTTTTGTGTTTTTTTGATTAACGACTCACCTCTTATCTGAAGGAAGAGCCATGACAAATTCTGAAACAAAAGCCACCCTATCATTCTCCGATGGCTCACCAGCCCTGGAAATGCCGATTTACAAGGGCTCTATTGGTCCTGATGTCATCGACATCCGTAAATTGTATGGTTCTACCGGCATGTTCACCTATGACCCAGGTTTCATGTCCACGGCAGCATGTAATTCTTCCATTACTTATATTGACGGCGATAAAGGCGAGCTGCTGTATCGCGGCTACCCTATTGAGCAACTGGCAGTCAATGGTGGCGATTTCCTGGAAACCTGCTATCTGTTGTTGAATGGCGAACTGCCAACGGCAGATCAAAAGAAAGAATTTGTAGCGACTGTCACCAATCACACCATGGTGCATGAGCAGATGCAATTCTTCTTCCGCGGCTTCCGCCGTGATGCGCATCCTATGTCGGTATTGGTCGGTACAGTTGGTGCACTGGCATCTTTCTACCATGATTCGCTGGATATCAATGATCCACATCACCGCGAAGTGTCAGCTATCCGCCTGATCGCCAAGATGCCTACACTGGTAGCGATGGCCTATAAGTATTCTATCGGCCAGCCTTTCGTGTATCCACGCAATGACTTGTCTTACAGCGCGAACTTCATGCACATGATGTTCTCTACGCCATGTGAGCCATACAAAACCAATGAAGTGCTGGTACGCGCCTTGGATCGTATCCTGATCCTGCACGCAGATCATGAGCAAAATGCTTCTACATCGACAGTGCGTCTGGCGGGTTCTTCTGGCGCCAATCCATTTGCCTGTATCGCTGCTGGTATCGCATGCCTGTGGGGGCCTGCTCACGGTGGTGCAAATGAAGCTGCATTGAGCATGCTGGAAGAAATCGGTAGTGTCGATAATATTCCTGAGTTCATCGCTCAAGTCAAAGACAAGAACTCTGGCGTCAAGCTGATGGGCTTTGGTCACCGTGTTTACAAAAACTATGATCCACGCGCCAAACTGATGCGTGAAACTTGCTATGAAGTGCTGCAAGAACTGGGTCTGCAAGATGATCCATTGTTCAAGCTGGCCATGGCTCTGGAGAAAATCGCGCTGGAAGACGAATACTTCGTCAGCCGCAAGCTGTATCCTAACGTCGATTTCTACTCTGGTATCGTACAACGTGCACTGGGCATCCCAACTGCATTGTTCACCGGTATCTTTGCCCTGGCACGTACAGTAGGCTGGATCGCTCAGTGGAAAGAAATGATTTCTGATCCAGAGCAAAAAATTGGCCGTCCACGTCAATTGTTTGTTGGCTCACCTAAGCGTGATGTGCCAGCTATCGATAAACGTTAATTCGAAGCTCTAACTCAAAACGGTCATTCAAACGTTAATCTTTAGTTATTGTATTTTGTTGTAAAAAGCGAGTCTTTGCGACTCGCTTTTTTTTTCTTCAGTAATTATGCTATGCTTCGCCACGAAAGTGATTTTTAGGAATAACTTTCGCGATTTAATCAAAAAACATATTTAAATGACATGCTTTTTGATTTGATCACGAGGATAGATTGAATTAAGCCCTTCCCCACAACTTGATGTGCAATCCGCTAACCGGTCAGGCCGTGTCGCGGAAGGTTAGATTAACCCGCTAATCTCGCGAAACGCGAAGAAAGGTGAGCAAGATGATGCAACAATATAACGCTAACTCGTACTTGTTCGGCGGCAATGCGCCGTATGTAGAAGAACTGTATGAAGCGTACCTGAATAATCCCGGTTCTGTTCCTGACAATTGGCGCGCGTATTTCGACGCCATGCAAAACGTGCCTGCCGTTGATGGCTCTTCCAAGCCAGACGTTGCCCATGCACCTGTTATTGCATCGTTTGCCGAACGTGCCAAACAAGGTCCGATACGCACAGTCAATGCGACTGCTGATGCTGAAATGGGACGCAAGCGCGTCGCTGCCCAGCAACTGATCGCCGCTTATCGCTTCCTCGGCAGCCACTGGGCCAATCTGGACCCGCTGCAACGCCAGGAACGCCCGAGCATTCCAGAGCTGGAGCCAAGTTTCTATGGCTTTACCGATGCAGATATGGACATACAGTTCAATATCAGCAATACCTATTTCGGGCCAGAAACAGCATCATTGCGCGACCTTTTGAATGCCCTGCGTGACACTTACTGCCGTTCCATCGGTGCTGAGTTCATGTACATCAGCGACCCGACAGAAAAGCGCTGGTTGCAACAAAAGCTGGAAGCAATACGCTCCACACCATCTTTCTCTCCTGAAAAGAAAAAACACATCCTCGACCGTCTGACTGCGGCTGAAGGCCTGGAACGCTATCTGCATACCAAATATGTTGGTCAGAAGCGTTTCTCCCTGGAAGGCGGCGAAAGCTTTATTGCTTCCATGGATGAGACTATCCAGCGCGCCGGTGAGCGTGGTGTCGAAGAAATCGTTATCGGTATGGCCCACCGCGGCCGTCTGAACGTACTGGTCAACACCCTGGGTAAAATGCCTCAGGATCTGTTTGCTGAATTTGAAGGCAAACACGGTGATGACTTGCCAGCAGGCGACGTTAAATATCACCAAGGCTTCTCATCTGATATTTCTACTCCAGGCGGCCCGGTTCACTTGTCGCTGGCGTTCAATCCTTCCCATCTGGAAATCGTTAATCCAGTGGTTGAAGGTTCTGTCAAAGCGCGTATGGACCGTCGCGGCGACAAAGATGGCTCACAAGTATTGCCTATCCTGGTACACGGCGACGCCGCGTTTGCAGGGCAGGGCGTGGTCATGGAAACCCTGAACCTGGCGCAAACTCGTGGTTACGGTACTGGTGGCACGATGCATATCGTCATCAATAACCAGATCGGTTTCACGACTTCTGATCCACGCGATTCACGTTCTACGCTGTATTGCTCCGATGTCGTCAAGATGATTGAAGCGCCAGTCATGCACGTCAATGCAGATGATCCTGAAGCAGTGGTTCTGGCGACGCAAATCGCTCTGGACTACCGTATGGAATTCAAGAAAGATATCGTTGTTGATATCATCTGCTTCCGTAAATTGGGCCATAACGAGCAAGATACACCTGCACTGACTCAGCCTTTGATGTACAAGAAAATTGGTCAGCACCCAGGTACACGCCGTATGTATGCAGACAAATTGTCTGCGCAAGGTACTATCCCGGCGGATGGTGGCGATCAGATGGTCAAAGCTTACCGTGATGCAATGGATGCCGGCAAGCACACGCATGATCCGGTTATCTCCAATTTCAAAAACAAATACGCTGTTGACTGGATTCCTTTCCTCAACCGTAAATGGACAGATGCGGCTGACACAGCCGTGCCATCCACAGAATTGAAGCGCCTGGCAGAACGCATCACAGTCGTGCCTGAAGGCTTCAAGCCACATAGCCTGGTAGAAAAAGTACTGGGTGACCGTGCAGCCATGGGCCGTGGCGATATGAACCTGGACTGGGGCATGGGCGAACATCTGGCCTACGCATCTCTGGTTTCTTCCGGTTATGCCATCCGTTTGACAGGTCAGGATGCAGGTCGCGGCACTTTTGTTCACCGCCACGCTGTTTTGCATGATCAAAACCGTGAGCGTTGGGATGCTGGTACGTACATCCCTCTGCAAAACATTTCTGACAAACAGGCACCATTTACTGTCATCGATTCCGTGTTGTCTGAAGAAGCGGTATTGGGCTTTGAATATGGTTACTCAACAGCAGAGCCAAATACCCTGACTATCTGGGAAGCGCAATTCGGCGATTTCGCCAATGGTGCCCAGGTTGTTATCGATCAGTTCATCAGCTCTGGTGAAGTGAAATGGGGCCGCGCATCCGGTCTGGTCATGATGCTGCCGCATGGTTATGAAGGTCAGGGTCCGGAGCATTCATCTGCTCGCCCAGAACGATTCCTGCAACTGTGCGCTGACAATAATATGCAAGTGGTTCAGCCTACTTCTGCTTCCCAGATTTTCCATCTGTTGCGTCGTCAGATGATACGCATGTTCCGCAAGCCTCTGGTCATCATGACACCGAAGTCATTGTTGCGTAACAAGGATGCAGGTTCACCTTTGTCCGACCTGGCTAAAGGCAGCTTCCAGACAGTCATCGGTGAAGTCGATGAAAAGATTGATGCGAAGAAGGTCAAGCGCGTTATCGCTTGCTCCGGCAAAGTGTATTACGACCTGGTCAATGCCCGTAAAGAACGCGGTCAGTCTGATACGGCAATTGTCCGTGTTGAACAACTGTATCCTTTCCCGCATAAGAGTTTTGTTGCTGAACTGAAAAAATTCCCGAACATGGCGGAATTGGTCTGGGCACAAGATGAGCCGCAAAATCAGGGACCATGGTTCCAGATCCAGCACAATATTTTTGAAAGCCTGGAAGAAGGTCAAAAACTTGCTTATGCAGGTCGTCCAGCGAGTGCATCGCCAGCTGTCGGTTACTATGACAAGCACTATGCACAACAAAAAGCTTTGCTGGAAACGGCATTTTCCAAACTCAAAGGCTTTGTCCTGACCAAATAATGACGCGATGCGACATCAGAAGCTGATGTCGCATTTGGCTACCCGAATCGGAGAGTAAAAAATGGCAATTATCGAAGTAAAAGTTCCTCAGTTATCTGAGTCCGTCGCAGAAGCAACCCTGTTGTCCTGGCATAAAAAAGTTGGCCAGGAAGTCGGCCGCGACGAAAACCTGATCGATGTAGAAACAGACAAAGTCGTACTGGAACTGCCAGCACCTGACGCTGGCGTGATCACACAAATCATCAAGGGTGATGGCAGCACTGTCGTTGCCGGTGAAATCATTGCGATTATCGATACTGATGCATCTGCAAAAGTAAGCCCTATGGAAGTATCCGCAGCTCCTGTTACTGTCGCTGCCGCATCTGCCCCCGCTGCTGATGCAAAATCTTCTGCTGGTGTTGCGATGCCAGCAGCAGCAAAAATCCTGTCAGAAAACAACCTGACTGCAGCACAAGTAGATGGTTCCGGCAAAGATGGTCGTGTTACCAAAGGTGATGTTCTGGCAGCCGTAGCCGCCAAACCTGCTGCAGCACCAGTAGTTGCCCCTCTGGCGGCACCTGCAGCTGGCAAGCCAGCACTGCAACAAGTCGCTGCGCCGACTATTGCCAGCCTGGGTGACCGTCCTGAAGAACGCGTACCGATGAGCCGTTTGCGTGCACGTATCGCTGAACGTCTGGTGCAATCGCAATCCACTAACGCTATTCTGACTACCTTTAACGAAGTCAACATGGCACCAGTCATGGACTTGCGTAACAAGTACAAAGACAAGTTTGAAAAAGAACATGGCGTGAAACTGGGTTTCATGTCTTTCTTCGTCAAAGCTGCTGTTGCTGCATTGAAAAAATACCCTATCATCAACGCTTCTGTTGATGGCAACGACATCGTCTACCATGGTTACTTCGACATCGGTATCGCTGTTGGTTCCCCACGCGGCCTGGTCGTACCTATCCTGCGCAATGCGGACCAAATGACGATTGCTGAAATCGAGAAGAAAATCGGCGAATTCGGTGCCAAGGCAAAAGACGGCAAACTGACTCTGGATGATTTGTCTGGTGGTACTTTCTCCATCTCGAATGGCGGTACTTTCGGTTCCATGTTGTCTACGCCTATCATCAACCCACCACAATCCGCAATTCTGGGCGTGCATGCGACCAAGGACCGTGCTGTAGTTGAAAATGGCCAGATCGTTATCCGTCCTATGAACTACCTGGCTATGTCTTATGACCATCGTATCATTGACGGTCGTGAAGCAGTTCTGGGTCTGGTGGCAATGAAAGACGCGCTGGAAGATCCAGCCCGCCTGTTGCTCGATCTGTAATTCAGGTTCAAAGCGCAAAGCGAGAATCATTCCGTGAATATCGCTGACGAAATCAAACGTCTGCATGAACTGCATCAGGCAGGAGCCCTGTCTGATGCAGAGTTTGCACAAGCCAAAGCCAGATTGCTGGCGACAGGCGACACTTCCACATCCGGGCATTACCAAAACCAGGGTTTTAATCATCTGAACCAGTTCCGCCGGTCAAAAAATGACCAGTGGCTGGGTGGTATCTGCGGTGGTCTTGGACAGTTTACTGGTCTGGATTCATGGATATGGCGTTTGATGTTTGTCTTTTTCAGTCTTTACTTTGGTGCCGGCGTAGTGGCTTATCTGCTGGCCTGGATATTCATACCCGAAGAGAGCTGAAAAGCATAAAGCGAAGAGTGAACTTCACGGCTAAACTTATGGCCAGATTCAGCGCTAAATTCATCTATATAAAATCAGGATATTTTCATGAGCAAACAATTTGACGTCGTCGTTATCGGTGGTGGCCCTGGCGGCTACATCGCCGCAATTCGCGCTGCCCAACTGGGATTTTCTACTGCCTGTATCGATGCATGGACCAATGAAAAAGGTGGCCCGGCTCCAGGTGGTACTTGCACCAACGTAGGTTGCATTCCATCCAAGGCACTGTTGCAGTCTTCCGAGCACTATGAGCATGCTGGCCATGCTTTTGCTGACCACGGTATCAATGTACAAGGCCTTGGCCTGGACGTTGCCAAAATGCTGGGTCGCAAGAACACTATCGTCAAGCAAAACAATGACGGTATCCTGTTCCTGTTTAAAAAGAATAAAGTGACTTTCTTCCACGGCCATGGTTCGTTTGTTAAAGGCGATGCAGGTGCCTATGAAATCAAGGTGGCTGGCAAGACAGAAGAAACTATCACAGGCAAACACATCATCTTGGCGACAGGCTCGAATGCACGTGCATTGCCTGGTGCTGCATTTGATGAAACGACCATCCTTTCGAACGATGGCGCATTGAAGATCGCAGAAGTACCGAAAAAACTCGGCGTTATCGGCGCTGGTGTGATTGGTCTGGAAATGGGTAGCGTCTGGCGTCGTCTGGGTGCTGAAGTGACAGTGCTGGAAGCATTGCCAACTTTCCTCGGTGCTGTGGATGAACAAATCGCTAAAGAGGCGCACAAACTGTTCGTCAAACAAGGCTTGTCCATCAACCTGGGCGTCAAGATAGGCGAAATCGTCAATGGCGGCAGCGATGTGACTGTCAACTACACTGATGACAAAGGCGCTGAGCACAAGGCAGTGTTCGACAAACTGATCATCTCTATTGGCCGTACACCTAACACCAATGGTTTGAATGCAGAAGCTGTTGGCCTGCAACTCGATGAACGTGGTTTCATCGCGGTTGATGGTGATTGCAAAACCAATCTGGCGAATGTCTGGGCTGTAGGCGACGTGGTACGTGGCCCTATGCTGGCACATAAGGCAGAAGAAGAGGGCGTTGCCGTGGCTGAGCGCATCGCTGGCCAACATGGCCACGTGAACTTCAATACCATCCCATGGGTAATCTACACATCTCCGGAAATCGCATGGGTAGGTCGTACTGAGCAGCAATTGAAGGCAGACGGCGTGGCTTACAAAGCCGGCACTTTCCCATTCATGGCGAATGGCCGTGCCCGTGCACTGGGTGATACTTCGGGCATGGTCAAGTTCCTGGCAGATGCCACCACAGATGAAATCCTGGGCGTGCACATCGTTGGTCCTATGGCATCTGAATTGATTTCCGAAGCGGTAGTGGCGATGGAATTCAAGGCATCGGCAGAAGACATCGCCCGTATTTGTCATGCACATCCATCTCTGTCTGAAGCAACGAAAGAAGCAGCATTGGCAGTCGATAAGCGCTCATTGAATTTCTGATTCAAGTCGCTTGTTTGAAACATGGGCGTAAATTTGCGCCCACATTGGCAGCGCACTCTGTCCTCAGTTTGATTGAGGTAGGGTGCGTCGCTTTTTACCCGCCTGCCATGCGCAGGCAAGCCAGCAAAGATAGTATCCCTCGCCCATGAATGTCATAGAGTATTATCAGGATGCCTTGAGTCAGCGCGGTTTTCAGGCCGATGAGGCACAAAAACGTGCGGTTGATCGCCTGCAGACAGCCTATGAAGAATGGGTGGAGTACAAGGGTAAGCGTGCGAATAAATTTACTCGCTTGATCACCCGTCCTGAAGTGCCGCGGGGCGTTTATATGTGGGGCGGAGTCGGGCGCGGTAAATCATTTTTGATGGATAGTTTTTATTCGGTTGTGCCAGTGGTGCGCAAAACCCGCTTGCACTTTCACGAATTCATGCGCGCCGTGCACAGGCAGCTGGATGAACTCAAGGGCGTGGCAGATCCGCTTGACGAAGTGGCGCGCAGAATCGCCAAAAAATATCGTCTGATTTGCTTTGATGAATTTCATGTGTCTGACGTCGCAGACGCGATGTTGTTGTATAACTTGCTCAATGCCCTGTTTGAAAATGGCGTGTCTTTCGTCATGACGTCGAATTACCAGCCTGATACCTTGTATCCAGATGGCCTGCATCGCGACCGCATGTTGCCAACGATTGCCTTGCTCAAAGAAAAACTCGATATCCTGAATGTCGATTCCGGCAATGATTACCGCAAGCGTGCGATGGAACAAGTGCAGGCTTACCTGACGCCATTGAGCGCTGCCACGGACAAGACTTTGCGTGATATTTTTGCCCGGGTTGCAGAAACCAGTGATGAAGACCCGCAAGTCGATATCGAGGGGCGCAAACTCAAATCCCTGCGACGTGCAGGCAGTGTGATCTGGTTTGATTTTGCTACTTTATGTGGCGGCCCACGCTCGCAAAATGATTATCTTGAAATCGCCAGTCGCTTTCATACTGTTGTTTTGTCGTCAATACCGCGCATGTCGGCTGCCATGTCTTCCGAGGCCAGGCGTTTCACCTGGCTCATAGACGTGTTTTACGATAATAAAGTGAAACTAATTATGTCGGCAGAAGTGCCACCCGAGGAACTTTATACCAATGGTACCTTGTCTAATGAGTTTCACAGAACAGTGTCACGCATCATAGAAATGCAATCAAAAGAATACATGGATGCTGACCAACGCCAACTTGCGGAGAATATTGCCTGATGAATCGTTTATTGCCTGTAATCCTTCTTGCATTGTTTGCGCAAATGATATTTGCCTCGCATGCGCTGGCAACACCCGGCGGCACCGAGCTGACGCAGATTGCGAATCTGTCTGCCAGTCTGGATCAAAAATATGCAGCAGGTAGTATCAGCACTGTAGAACAGGCCGAGCTTGCCCTGCAAGAAAGTAATGAAGCACAACTGCGTTTGCAAAGCTGGTACGAACAGTCTGAGCGGGCTTGTCACGATACATTTTTTGTCAATGATTGTCTTAGTGACGTTAAACAAAAGCGCCGTCTATACATCGTTGCCTTGCAGAGAATTTCCCTGGAAGCCAAAGCCTTGCAGCGTAAACTCCATATAGAACAACTTGACAGAGAACTGGCGCAACGTCAGGCCAAGCCCTGACTACTGAGAGATTTGTAACTGGCTGTAAGTCTTTTCTCTTATCAAATGCCACTATTTGAAGGCTTGTCCCGGGCTTTCAGTTGCTGAGACCGGGGTAGCACTGCTGGCGCAATGCCCGCAAGTGATAGCAGCCTGTTGCCTGCGGCAAGATTTGAATATGGAATCCCATCCCACACTGCGATATAAGTATTGCAAGTCTCTAAAAATTTCCTTACAGTCTGGCGTTAGCCGCATTGGCATACTGTAATCCAAGGAAATGATATATGTGGTTTGTGGGCGCAATTATCGGCTTTATTCTGGGCGTGGCGACCGGTTCAGGTGCTGCCATGTTCTTTTTTGCTTTGACGGGCGGCTTTGTTGGATATCTGATCGCTAGTTCGCGCAAGACTAATACCGATACCAAGCCGGTGGCGAATAAACCGGTACACCAGCCTGCGCAAAGCAAACCTGTCGATACAATGGCAGAGATGCGCCAGAAAATCTTCACGCTTGAACACCGGCTGCAAACGCTGGAACGTGAAATGGCCGAGCTCAAAGCCGGTGGCGTGATCACCAAGAATGTCGCAGCACAGCCAGGACCGGTAAGCCAGCCGGCTGCAGAAGAAAAAGCAGTGGCAGAACCCCAGGTAGCCCTTGCTGCCGCAAAAGCAGCCGACACCAGCGCTAGCGTAGCTGTGCCGCTGACAACGGCATTTGGATCACAGGCTGAAGCTGTTACTGCTGGCGCGCAAGAAAATGCGCAGCCACCAGCGCTGGACCTGGAGATACAGCCTTTGGAAGAAGCGATACTTGCCAGAGAAGTTCCCGCAGTCATTACAGAGCAAGTCACTCCAATGACGGCAGTGCAGGCAGCAGAACCTTTGGCACCTGTAGCAGCTGCAGCAGCTACAACAATTGAATCGCCAACAGTAAGTCCTGCCATCGTAAAACCACCTGTAGCGAAGCGCCCACCACCGCCACCTCCAAAAACTCTGAGGGAAAGCTTGCCTGCACCGCTGGCGAAACTGATTTTTGGTGGTAATGCGCTGGTCAAAGTCGGTGTCCTGATCTTGTTCCTGGGCTTGGCCTTCTTGTTGCGTTATACCGCAGAGCGGGTTACGGTACCGGTGGAACTGCGTTACGCAGGAGTGGCTTTGTCTGGTGTGGTCTTGCTGGCGCTGGGATGGTTCTTGCGCAGCAAGCGCCGTGATTATGCCTTGATATTGCAAGGCATGGCGATAGGGGTGTTTTACCTGACCACACTGTCAGCAATGAAATTGCATGCGCTGATCTCTCCTGATGTTGGCTTCGGTTTCCTGTTCCTGGTGTCTGTTCTCAGTGCCATATTAGCGGTCTTGCAAAATGCGCCGGTGCTGGCCATTGTTGCCGCAATTGAAGGTTTTGCTACCCCTGTTTTGATTTCCACCGGTGAAAACCGTCCGTTCGGCTTGTTTACGTACATGGCCGTGCTGGATATAGGTATCTTCGTGGTTGCCTGGTTCAATGCCTGGCGTGTGCTGAACCTGATCGGTTTTGTTGGTACTTTTACCCTGGCATTGGGTTGGGCAGAACAAAACTATACCGATAGCCAGTACGGCATAGTCCAGCCTTTCCTGATTTTCTTCTTTGTCCTGTTTGCCCTGATAGGCTTGCTGTTCGCCCGCCGCACCCTGAAAGAAGCGGAAGTACAGGAAGGTCCTTTAGATACTCTGAAGCGGGTAGGGCGGGTTGATAGTGCCCTGGTGTTTGGCAATCCCATCACCGCCTTTGGCATGCAATACATGCTGGTCAAGCATACCGAGTTTGGTGCAGCCTTTTCTGCGCTGGCGGTAGGTTTCTTTTACCTGCTGCTGGCCAGGTTTGTATTTTCCAAAGCCAGGCAAGGATTGGCTCTGCTGGCAGAGGCCTATGTCATCGTGGCCGCCATCTTTGCGACGCTGGCAATACCATTGGGGCTGGAAGGCGCCTGGACAGGTGCTGCCTGGGCCATCGAGGGTGCTGGCATGTACTGGCTGGGCATACGCCAGCAGCGTCCTTATGCGCGTGGTTTTGCTTATGTTGTCATGGTGGGGGCGGCGTACAAGCTCTTGCATGGTATCTACATCAATCCCGAGGCAACGGGGCCATTGTTGCAGGGTGGTTTGCTGGGCCCGGTATTGCTGGCAATTAGCTGCTTTGTGGTCTGGAATCTGCATAGAAAAGCCAGGCCAGAGAATATTGCAAGCTGGGAAGCCATGCCAAATGCAGCCTTGCCATGGCTGGGTACGGCTTCACTGGCTTTATTGCCCTGGATGTTGCTGGTTCCACAGTTTGCGGCTGCTTCTATGGCTGTCATGGCCTTGCTGGTATCGGCTATTGCCCGTCGTTATGTCCTGAAGGCTTTTGAACATATTTCTGCCACTTTGCAGGCGGCCGCGCTGGCGTCTTTCATGCTGACCCTGCATGTTGCCGCCAATGGCAATGCTGCGCTGGAAGATGGCTGGAAAGGTGGCCTGGCTGCCCTGATCATTGCTGCTAGCATATTGTTCAGTGCAGGGCGCTCCATGGTGGCGGCCAAGCGGGCTGCACAGGCACAATCTTTGCCGCCGGCCTGGTCAATCTGGAACCAGGTGGCCATTGTCAGTGGTAGTGCACTGTTGCACCTGGCCATGCTGTTTGCCATCAACCTGACGCAGGCATCATTGATCTGGCCATTAACTGCCTGTCTCTTGCTATGGGTAGGTTTGCGCATGTCGCATGGTGCGCTGGCAGGTTTTTCTGCTGCTTTGCAAGTCATTGCGGCTGGTTTGTGTCTGGTGGAGCCTGGCAAATACCAGGGCACGGCATTTGCGCATCTGGGCTTTTTGGTACCTTTGTCGCTGGCTGTGTCCGCATGGCTCAGTGCTGATCTGATCCGGGCTGAAGCTGCCAGAATGCGTGCCGTGTTGCTGGACTTGAGTGGGTTTGGTCATGCTGCAAAACTGGATGAGGTCAATACTTCAGGGCAAAAATTGCCATCGGTCTGGCTCAATCCCTGGTGCAATAGCAAGCTGGCGCTTGGTTTGCCAGTTGTGTGGGGGCTCGCATGGTGGTTGAGTGCTTGGTTCCCTGAAAGTCTGGAAGCCCTGGTGCGCACAGATCACCGCAATTATTCTTCGACCGTTGCTATCGTCATAGGTCTGGTCAGTTCAGTCCTGATGGCGGCACTGGCAGGCTGGCGACAATGGCCGCAAATGGGTTTTGCCACCATCGTCACTTTGCCCTTGCTGATTTTTGCCGGTTTGATAGGCGTGGTCGGTGCGGATGGGTCTTATTTGCCATCTGCAAACCTGGGCTGGCTGGCCTGGCCCCTGGCACTGGCCTGGCATTTGCAGCTACTGAAGAAGCAACAAAACTGGATGGCTGCTTCTTCGCCACTCTTGAGTCTGACGCATATCGCCGGTTTCTGGTTCTTCCTGTTGCTGGCAGCCCGCGAAGGTCAGGCACGTCTTGCGCCTCTGGCTGATACCTGGTCGAGCTGGCCATTACTGGGCTGGGTGCTGGTGCCTGCGTTGGTCTTCTGGTTCATTGGTGCCAAACCGCTGGCAGTCAGGTGGCCGCTTAATTCTTACCGTAAAGCCTATATAGAGCAGGCATGCGCACCTGTCGCCTTGTATTTGCTGGCATGGTGCTGGTTGACCAATGCCTTCAGTGCGGGCGATGCCAGCCCCTTGCCTTATCTGCCTTTGCTGAATCCGCTGGAATTGGGGCAATGGCTGGTGCTGGCGTCCTTATTGCACTGGTGGCGCGCTTTACCTGTGGCTGCACTCAAGACAGACACCAAACATGCTGCGACAGCATTGGTAGCCGCTACAGCCCTGGCTTTGTTGACAGGCATGGTCTTGCGTAGCTGCCACCATTTTGCCGGCGTGCCTTGGGATGCAGATGCCTTGTTTGCTTCGCGCCTGAGTCAGGCTGCCGTTTCCATTACCTGGGCAATTTGCGGCGTGTCTGTGATGTTGTTTGGTAACCGCCGTATGTCACGAAGCATCTGGATAGCTGGCGCTGTCTTGCTGGGAGTCGTGGTGTTGAAACTATTCCTGATAGAACTGGCAGACCGGGGTGGTTTATACCGTATCGTTTCTTTCATCGGTGTTGGTATCTTGTTGCTGGTGGTTGGCTACTTTGCACCTGTGCCTGTCAAGCCAAAAGAAATGCAGGCGGTTGCAGCATCCGCGGATGACGAGACACCAGAAGATCAGGAGAAGGCGTCATGAGTATCAGTAAGCTGAAAATGAAATTGCAACTGAAGCTCTTATTGCTGGCTGCCTGTGCGATAGCTTCCGCTGTCGTTGCAGCACAGGCGATTAGTCCGCAGCTAAAGCATGCAGTCATCTCTAGCACTGGAGCGGGCCCGTATTTTCAATTGGATATACCAACCAGTATTTACCCTGGCAGCCTGTATCCCGATCTGCATGATGTACGCGTGCGCAATGCTGAAGGTGACGTCTTGTCGTTTGCCTGGGCTGATATGGAAACGTCCAGTGCCAAGTTGGAGAGTAAAACTGTCAGTGCGTTTCCTGTAAAAGACATACAAAGCGGCAGTTTCAGCAGCTTCCGGCAAAATGCTGATGGTTCACTGACCGCCTTGTCGCAAGTGAAAATCACCAGGCAAAATCCTGTTCCTGCCTGGATTATTGATGTCAGCAAGATCAAGGGCAAGTTATTGCAAGCCAGGTTCGGTATAGCTGAGCAGGTAGATGGCATGTTCGGCTTCACACTGGAAAGCAGTAATGACCTAAAAAACTGGCAATCGCTGGGTAGCGAGCAATTGGTGCAATTGCGTCATCAGGGCTCAGTGCTGCAGAATCTTGGTATCAGGCTACACCATGTCAGCGCACAGTATTTGCGCCTGCGCTGGAATAATCCTGCAGATGCCCCCTGGCTGGACAATGTCAGTATAGACAGCCAGCAAGAAGTCTATACACCACCGGTTTTGCAATGGAGTAAGCCTATTCCTGTGAAAGCCTGTGCTGCAAATTACTGTGATTATTCCATCCCGGACAACACACCGATAGACAGCCTGCGCCTGCTGGTCGGCGAGCCTAACACCCTGCTGCATATTACGGTACTGGCACAGGTGACTACAACAACTGCGCCGGTGTCCTCGTATCATCACAGGCATAGTCCGCTATATCCTCTGCATGTTTTAAGGAATCAAAAGCGCAATGCTGAAGTACAGGTGGTGGATCAACAAGTCTGGTTGAATGACAGCTTGGTCTATAAAATCAATCTGCAGAATGGTGAAGTCAAATCACCTGATTTGCTCATGGATGGTGCCAGCTATAAGACTTTGCGCTTGCAAACCGATAGCCCATTCAGTAAGTTGGGCAAAACCTTGCCTGAGATACAGATCGCCAGCTTACCGCGCAGGCTGATTTTTCTGGCGCGTGGCAAACCGCCTTATCAGCTGGAATGGGGAGTGGAGAACAAAGAGGGCGCTGCAATACCTTTGATAACGCTGATTCCCAAAATGGATCTGAGCAAGCCAGTGCAGTCTGATATCGCCAGTGTGGAAATTGCTGACTATGTCGCACCTCAGGCTGCTATCAAGCCAGCCGCTGAGAAAACACCCACTAAAGAGCACAAGCCCTGGTTATGGGCAGCATTAGGTGTTGGTTTATTATTATTGGGCGGGATGGTATGGTCCCTGCTGAAGAATATGTCGGAAGACAAGGCAAAGACCTGAGTACGTGTTTGCGATCTTAGTGTTTTCAGGTCTTTTGAGGGGAATTAAATGCTCTGCAGGCGCTGCAAGGCGTCTTGCAGGGTAGTATCCTGCTTGGCAAAGCAAAAACGCACGATGCCAGATTCCTTGCCTTGCTGATAAAAAGCAGAAACCGGGATGGCAGCAACACCAATCTCAGTCGTCAGCCAGCGGGCAAAGTCCAGCTCTGTCATGTCGGAAACTGCTGAATAATCAACCGACTGGAAATAAGTTCCAGCACATGGCAACAGGCGCAAGCGTGAATTGGCGAGGCCAGCTCTGAACAAATCACGTTTCTTTTGATAAAAGTCCGATAGCTCCAGATACGGAGCAGGCTTGCTCATATACTGCGCCAGTCCCACCTGCATAGGTGTATTGACGGTAAAGACGTTATACTGATGGACTTTGCGAAATTCTGCCATCAGCGCTGCCGGTGCTGTCACATAGCCGACCTTCCAGCCAGTCACATGATAAGTCTTGCCAAAACTGGAAATGATAAAACTGCGTTCCGCCAGTTCAGGGTAACGCGACAGCGATTCGTGGCGCTGGCCATCAAACACCATGTGCTCATACACCTCATCGGATGCGATCAAGACCTTGGTGTCACGCACGATATCTGTCAAGGTGGTGATGTCATCCACGCTTAGCACTGATCCGGTAGGGTTGTGCGGCGAATTCAACATCAGCAAACGGGTCTTGTCCGTGATGCTGGCTTTTACTTTATCCCAGGGGATGGTGTAGCCATTTTCACCCAGTTCCATGCTCACAAATACCGGCACACCGCCTGCCAGCTTGATACTTGATACATAGCTGTCATACGCAGGTTCAATGACAATGACTTCATCGCCAGCATGTACGCAGGCCAGCAATATCGTCAAAATGCCCTGGGTCGCGCCAGCTGTAACGGTGATTTCTGTATTCAAATCATAAGCATGGCCATAGATGCTCTTGATCTTGGCGGCTATTTGCTCGCGCAACTGCGGCATGCCTGGCATGGGCGGATATTGATTGTAATTATCCGTCATGGCTTGCGCCACCAGGGCGGGCAGAGCAGGGTCGCAGCTAAAGTCAGGGAAGCCCTGACCAAGATTGACCGCTTTTTTCTCTGCTGCCAGGGCAGACATCACTGAAAAGATGGTGGTGCCCACTTCGGGCAATTTAGACTCAGGTACGAAGCGGGCAGTGGTCGTCATCAGTGAAACTCTTCAAAAACTATTAATTAATACAAAGCGATTAATATAAAACGATTATTTAGTACCAAACAAACGGTCACCAGCATCTCCCAGGCCTGGCACGATATAACCGTGTTCATTGAGATGGTCATCAATGGAGGCCGTAATGACTGGCACATCAGGATGAGCGGCATTCATGACCTTGATGCCTTCAGGTGCGGCCAGCAAGCAAACGAATTTGATTGTCGTAGCGCCGCGCAGCTTCAGGCGGGTGATTGCTGCAGCAGCTGAGTTGCCGGTGGCCAGCATAGGATCAACCACGATCACGAGGCGGTCCGCAATATCTTCTGGCACTTTGAAGTAATACTCGACTGGCTCCAGGGTTTCCGGATCACGGTACAGGCCGATATGGCCTACACGTGCATTTGGCAGCAAATCCAGCATGCCATCCAAAATACCATTGCCAGCGCGCAAGACCGAAATCACGCACAGTTTTTTGCCGCTAATGGTCGGCGCATCAATGGTAGTAATCGGTGTTTCGATCTTGACCAGTTCAATCGGCAGGTCACGGGTGACTTCATAGGCCAGCATCTGGCTGATTTCACGCAACAGACGGCGGAAATTATCCGTCGGTGTATCTTTGCTGCGCATCAGTGTCAGCTTGTGTTGCACCAGTGGGTGTCTTATTTCGGTAACGAGTTCGTTCAAGGTAATTCTCCGGCAATGTTGTGTTGACCGCTATTTTACGTCCCTGCCAGCATTAAGGGAAACGGATAAATCAGGAATTGAGGTGTTTTTCCACTTCTGCTCCAGCCATCATCAAATTTTTCTTGATTGATAATCCAGTATAAGAAGTTCCGGCATGGCAGGGCCCGCAATGACGGTGAACGACTATCAGATCAGGAGTGCAGAAATGGACAGCAATCAGGCGTTGTTAAATAAATTATCTCTGGGAGATTATTCCCTCGATCGCCATGGCGACCGCAAGGACAATTATTTGCCACCAGAAGAGGCAATTGAGTCCAATACCCGCATCGATGTGAAAGGTATCCGTGAAGCCATCGCGCGGGTAGAAGCAGAAGCCAGGGCCACCGTAGCAGCCGAAACCAGATTTAAAGCAGAATCCCAAGCCAGAGCACTGGCAGAAACCAGAGCGCAGGCAGAAGCAGAATCCGCTGAACTGGCACAGCGCAAACTGGCACTGGAACAAGAAGCCATTGCCGGCGCGCAGGCAAAACTGATGGCCGAGCGCCAGTCGCGCGCTGCCAGTGAAGCCAGAATCGCCGCCACTGCTGAAGAAACCAGGAATCTGCAAGAACGCACGCTGATAGAGTCACGGGCCCGTGAACAATCAGAACAACGCGCCAAACTCGAACAACAAGCTATAGAAAAAGCCGAGCACCAGTTCAAGGCTGAGTCAGAACTGGCTTCTCAAGCCCATGCCGAAGCAGAAAAACTTGCGACGCAAACTGCCAATGCCCGTAACTGGGCTGCAGAACGCTTTGCCGCATCACAATCTGCCCGCCAACAGGCAGAAGAACGCGCCCGCGCTGATGCCCGTATCACTGAACTCGCACGCGAACGTGAAAAACGCGACCGCGAAGCCCGTGAAACGGCAGAAATGCTCGCCAAAGTCCGCAGCGAATCCCTGCAAATCAGTAAAGAGCGCGACCAGGCAGAAGCCATGGCGCTGGAGTATGCGATCAATCGCGCACCGGTAGAACTGCGTGCCCGTGAAGATGCACTGGCGCGCGTTGCCTTGGAGCAAGGTCAAGAGGCAATCGCCCAGGCCAGGATGGAATCTGAAAGAAAGGCAGCAGAAGCCATACAGTTGCGCATGCAGTCAGAAGAAGACTTGCGCATTGCTGCCAACAAGCGCGAGCAGGCAGAAAAAATTGCTGCTGCGACTGCCCAGGCCCGTCGTGAAGCAGAAGATAAAATCCGCATGGTGACCGAGTCACGCATACGCGCAGACCGCGAATTGCAATCAACCGCCATGACACGCATAGAAAACGAGCAGCAAGCCGACATGCAGGCCCGCGCAAGACAAAATGCAGAAGCTGTGCTGGCAGAAGAAGCCCGTCAACGTCGCCTGGCTGAGCAGGAAGCTGCTGACAATGCCCGTCAACGTGTCGCCGAAGAACGCCGTGCCGCTACATTGGCTAAAGAACGCCTGGAAATTGAAAAACAGGCCGTGCAAGATGCCCGTGAAAAAGCCGATTCTGAACAACAAGCTCTGAGTGCCAGCGCCTTTCAGGCTGAATTGCTGAAACGCGCCAACCTTGCTGCTGCAGACAAAGCCAAAAAAGCCCAGGAATTGATGATGGCTGAAAAAATGCGCGCCGCAGCAGAGCAAAAAGCCGCCGCCGCATTGCAGGAGAAATTGCTTGCTGAACGCAAAATGACAGAAGAAGCGGAAGCCTTGGCTGAAGCAGAACAATCACATGCAGAAATCTTGCGTATGCAAGAACAGGCGGAGCATGCCCGTCGTATAGCTCAGGAATCAGAATGTGTAGCAGAAAAACTGAGCCTGGAAAAAACCATGGAGCAGGTGGAATTGCAGCAAAAAATGGCCGCAGCCGCTGCCAGGAAAAATCAAGATGCCAGCGAACTTCTGCGCGTCCAACAGCAACGCACTAATGATGAGGTGAAAGCGATGGAACTTCAGGAAGAAAAACTACAGGCAGAACGTCGCCGTGCCAATGCAGTGCAACAAGTGCTGAAGGCAACCCAGGAAAAACTGCAACTCGAACAAGCTGCCCAGCAAGAAGCAGAAGCCAGACTGCGTGCGGAAGAAGAGTCCAAGGCAATAGCCGTCGCCAGGGAACAAGCTGAACGCGAAGAGAGACTGGCGCTGGAAGCCACACTCGACGCAGAAAAAACTACTCTTGAACAAACAGAACTGCAAAAAGATGCGCAATGCAAGGCAGCCAAGGTCGCTTTGCTGATTAGCCATCAAGCCACAGAAATGGCACGTGCAGAACAAATGCATCTGGAGGCAGAAAAACAGGCAGCCAGGGCCGCGCAAGACAAACTGGAAGCGGAAAAATCAGCCGCCGAGCAAGTCATTGCCCGTGCACATGCTGACCGTGAGCATACTGATGTCCTGAACGCACGCCAACAGCAAGAGGCAGAGGCCCGTGCGGCGCGTCAGGCGATGATTGCCGCTGAACAAGTACGCCTGCAAAAAATGCAGGAACATGCAGATCTGCAAAAACAATCTGCGGTACTGGCACAAACCAAGGCTGTTGAGGCCGAAGAGCTCGGCAAAACTTTGCGCTTGCGTGCAGAGTCTGAGCAAAAAGCCCTGAATCTGGTCCAGCAAAAACTGGAAGCAGAAAAACGCCTGACAGCAGAATGGCAAGCCAAGGCAGCAGTAGAGCAAGAACAACGTGACCAGCACCTGGCCCGTTTGCAATCTGAGCAAGCTTTGCGTGTTGCCATGGAAAGCAAAGTAGCAGAAGAAAAAAAACTGCTGGAACAAAACAACCAACAAGCCAAGGCTGAGCAGCAAGCAGCAACTGCTGCAGCAGCTCGTGTAAAAGCCGCAACCCAGTTGGTACAGCTTGAACAGGGAAAAGCAAAGTCTCAACAACAAGCTGCCCTGGCGCTGGAAGAACAAGCGAGACTGGAAAAACAAAAAGCTGAAGCAGCTGAACTGGAAGCAAAAGCAGCAGCAGAGAAACTGGCAGCAGAAAAAATTGCTACAGAAGCCGCCACTGCCAGAGCAAAAGCAGAACAGCAGCATGCACAAGCCGCAGCCGTCAGGGCCAGGGCAGAACAAGAAGCCAATGAGCTGACAGCTGCGAAGCTGCAAGCTGAACAAGCATTGCAAATCCAGGCACAAGCCTATGCCGCCAGCCAGCACAAAGCGCATGAGCTGGTCGTTGAAAAGAACAAAAAAGTTGCTGAACTTGACGCTGTCCTGCAACAACGCCTGGCAGATGATCAGGCTTTGGTGGATACCACAACGGCCAAATTGCAGGCAGAACAAGAAGCACACGAAGACGTACAAAGTCGTTTGTCCAGCGAAACAGAAGCACAGCAATTTGCCGAGGCCCGCGCCCGGGCAGAAAAAATTATCCGCGCCGCAACTGAAGCAACACTGGCATCAGAAAAAGCCCTGTTCCAGGAACTGGCTGCCCATGCTGATGCACAAAGCCTCATGGCAGAATTGCTGGCACAACGCCTGCAACAAGAACAGGAATTGCTGACTGCACAACAACAACGTATCGCTGCTGAGCAAGCGGTGCTGGACAGCCTGACAGCCAAACAACAGGCAGAACTCGCAGCTACCGCAGAAGCAGAAGCGCGCCTGGTGGCCGAGCAGGCGCAACATAAATTGATCACTGAGCGCCAGGCTGCTGAAGCACAGGCACGCGAACTGGCAGAAAAATTCAACGAAACCGAAAAACAGTGGTTGGCACAAGCTGCTCAAGAAGCATTGATCAAACGTCAGGCAGCCGTCGCACTCGAAGAAAAAACTGCCTTGCTGCTGGAACTGAGTCGCGCCAGCCAGGAAAAAATCGCAGTTGAACAACAAATCAGTGCTGAACTGAAAACCAAGCTGGAACAGGAAGAATCTGCAGAAATCACCCTGCAAGCCAAACTGGCCATAGAACGTGAATTTGCCGAAGCGGCAAGCGAACGTGCCTATAAAGAACAAGAAGCTCTGGAAGCCACCTTGCGCCTGGCGAATGCTGAACAAGCATTGCTGGTATGTTCCGCTGAACATGCAGAAGCGCAGCGTCTGGCAGCAGAAGCGACAGAAACACGCCTGCGTGAAGCAGAAGCCCTGACCATGACTGAAAACCAGCGCGCTACCACTGAACTCGAAGCACTGAGTCTGGTACAGCAAAAATTGGCGGTCGAACAAAAAGCAGCGCAAGAAGCAGAACAACGCAAACTGGCTGAGCAAGAATACCTGAGCCTGTGCGAAATTCGTGCCAATGCAGAGCAAGATGCCAATGTCGCCATCCAGGCCCGGTTGCAAAGCGAAAAAGAAGCAACTGAGCTGGCAAATGCACTGGCAATATCCGAACAACAAGCCACTGAAGCAGCACAGACTCGTGCTGAAGAACTGTTTATCTTGCAGCAAGCAGAACAACAACGTGCAGAACTGGCGCAGCGCGAAATCATCACCATTCAGCAGCAAAAACAGATGGAGATGGATAGTCTGCAAATGACGCAGGATGCTTTGCGCCTCATAGAAGAAAAGATGGAAGCCGAGCGTCTGGTCATTACTGCGACAGAAGAACGCGTACGCCTGGAATCAGAACTGGCAGAACAAAGCAAACAGCGCGCTGAACAACTGCTGATCGCCAATGCGCTGGAACAAGAAAAACTGGCGCTGGAGCGTGAGATCGCAGCAGCCACAGCCCAGCAAATCGCTGCCGATGAACAGGCGTTGCCAGAACTGCGCGCCAAATTATTGGAAGAAAGCCAGCTTGAAACACTGGAGGCGCAAAGGCTGGAAAAAGAACAAGCCCTGGCCGCAGCGATAGCCGCACGTGTTGAAGAAGAAAACACACTGCTGGCCCATGCTGAGCAAGCCTTGACCGCAGAGGCAGAACTGAAAGCCGAATTTGCATCAAAACTGCAAGTCACGGAAGCACAAAGACTGGAAAAAGAACAGGCTTTGGCTGCAAGCTTTGCAGTACGTGCACAGAAAGAGAATGACTTGCTGGCACAAGCTGAACAAGCTTTGGCAGTAGAGGCAGTATTGCAAGCTGAGTTGGCATCCAAACTGGAAGCTGCTGAAGCACAACGACTGCAGAAAGAACAAGCGCTCAATGCAGCTATCGCCAAACGCATGGAAGAGCAAAATGCTCTGCAAGCCAAACTCGAAGAACAATTGTCCCTGGAAGCGGTATTGCAAGAAGAGCTGCAACAGCAATTGATCGCGGTGGAAGCACAAACCCAGCAAAAACAACAGGCATTGGCAGATGTGGCAGCAAAACGCATCGCCGATGAAAAAGCCTTGCAGGCACAGCTGGAAAAACAAGCCGCCGACGAAGCAGAGTTGCAAGCCATGTTGCAACAACGTGCTGAGCAACAAGCTGCCGCCCAGGCATTCATTGAGCAGGCGCTGGCATCTGCCAGAGAATGGCAAGAGCAAAACAGACTGCAAATACAGCAACAGCAAGAAGAGTTGCAAGCTGAGGCAGAAATGGCGAAACAAACTCTGGAAGCCGAACATCATGAAGCTGAACAACTGGCTCAAGCCCTGATAACCAAATTGCTCAGTAACAGGCAAACATCAGAAGAGTGGCGTCAACAGGTTGAGCAAATGCTGGCAGCGGCACCGATCACTGTGGCTTATGATGCGACAGTTCAGCAAGATGAAGTACAAAAACGCTTCCGTCTGCGCCCATCTGTCATCGCCGGTTTGTTGCTGTGCGCTGGTATCGCAGGTTTTGCCGGTTTCAGTAATTTTGCTTTAAATGGTGCAACAGCTTCCCGCGCAGTGACGCAAAAGACAGCCGTGTTGGAACAGCTTGCACCAGTCGAGAAAGTAGATGGCGGGTTGCACATGACATATGAGTTGGCTGCTCCTGCTGATCAGGCGCCCTCACAGGCGGACGAGGGTAGTAAGGTCACGACCACTCAGCTGGCTTTAGCGGGTAGTCGCTAAGTAGAAGTAAAGTCTGGACAAAAAAAGCCGCGCAATTTGCGCGGCTTTTTAATTATTGCATGGCAGTGGGCGATTAATGTGCGAAGGTAACTAAAGCAACTAGCAACTAGCAACTAATGCAACTAACGCAATTCCAAAGTCAAAAATTCTACTCCCTGCGTCTTGGAAGAAGCCATATTAAATTGCGACAGCGATCCCTGGCCCAGTAATGACTGGCAGGTTTTGCACACTGCGGCGGTAACTTTGCGCAATTCAAATGGACCAACTTTCATATTGTCGATCGTGACGACACGGGCTTGTATGACCCGTCCATCCGCAGTCTGCATATTAACGAGAGGTTTTACCACTTTGTAGGACACTTTTGAGTCGTTAAGCATATCGTCGCTGAGCGTGGTTTTGGTGGCGCCGGTATCAACCATAAAGGCTTCTATTTTGTTGTTGCCAAGCTTTACAGGAGCGTAAAAATGCTCTTTGGTCTTTGGCAGGCGCATGCTTTTCACTGTTGTGGTGGCAGTTTGTCCCTGGCGTTCCAATGACGATTCAATGGCGATGCGCTGGCCGTCAAAATAATGGCCGTGCCCCTGTGCTTCCAATGACGAATCGAATGAGGCAAGCAGAGCCAGGGCTTCAAATTCGCGCTTGCGCATGACGAGATATTTCGCAACGTCGCCACGCACATTCACCAGGCTGGGAACGATTGCCAGTGTTTTATAGCCCCAGTCTATGGCTTCTTCTATACGGCCGGTTTTCCCAAGGCTTTCTGAATAAGCAGCGAACAAGTCGTAGGCGCCTTCTCCCATACTGATGGCTTTTTCAGCCTGAACGATACTGGCTTCTGGTTTGTCTGCCCAATGATAGGTGATTGCCAGACTGGCGATGGCTTTTGCGTCGGTGGGACGCATTTTGATGTATTGGTTCCAGTTTTTTTCTGCACAATCATAGCTGCGTACTTGCATGCACTTTACAGCGCCATCTTTATAGGCTGTAGGAGGATAGGTTTCTGCAAAGGCAGGTAAGCTGATTGCAATGCAGGTGACGAGCAGGGCTGAAATTTGGTTACGCATGAGTTTATTGGTCTTTAATAGCCCTGAAAATTGCGGCAATTGTAACATTTAAACTTTTCTGTAACAGAGGGTTTTATTGATGTGCGCCGGGCTATTTGTTCTGGTAGTGCGGTCCAATTAGTATGGTCCAATTGCTGGATCAAAGTTTTCTGCGAGGTTGGTGAGGCTCAGGCTTCTTTCGCTTCCTGTAGTGCAATCACGATGACAAAACCGCCTTCAGCGTGATTGTAGATGCGTAATTTGCCACCATGACTTTTGATGATGCGATCGACAATGGCCAGACCCAGGCCGGAGCCATTGGCCTGACTGCGCGAAGCATCACCACGGGTGAAGGGGCGCAGCAGGCGGACCAGATCTTGCTCTGCCACACCCAGCCCATGATCACGGAAGCTGATTTGTATGCCCAGCTTTCTGTCCTTGTTTTTGCGTGAGCATTGCACGTCAAGTGTGATGACAGGGGAACCTGGGGTTTTTCCGTAGCGACAGGCATTTTCCACGATGTTGTTGAACAGACGCCTGAGTTCAGTCAGATTGCCATTGACATAGATATTTGGTTTGATGGCAGTGCGCAGGCGCAGGTTTTGAAAGCGGAAGGCCTCATCCATGACTTGCTGCATGACTTCGCTTATGTTGATGCGTTCGAATTCGACTTTGTCGAGCGGCTTGGCGTAATCAAGGAACTGGCTGATGATGTCATCCATCTGCTGCAGATCGGATTGCATGCCGGTCCTGGCCTCATCACTGAGGCTGGCCATCTCGACCTCCAGTTGCATGCGTGCCAGCGGGGTGCGCAAATCATGCGAAATACCGGCCAGAATGATGGAGCGGTCGGTTTCTATCCTGACCAGATCTTCCATCATGGTATTGAAGCTGACATTGGTTTCGCGGATTTCTTTCGGTCCTTTTTGTGGCAAGGGCGGCGGTTGTTTACCTTTGGCGACAGCGCGTGCCGCATTGCTCAATCTTGACAATGGGTCATTAATGAGTTTGGAGATGATGGCCGCACCCAGCAAGGTCAAAAAGAGAGTAAGGACAGCCCAGCTAAATAATTGCTGGCCTATAGGAGGATCGAGGCGGTCTTGCTCCAATCTCAGCCAGTAGTGGTCATCTTCAATATCAAAGCTGATCCAGAAGCCGCTGATGTCGTTGAGCTTGCTGGCAAAGCGGGT
Organism: Undibacterium sp. TC4M20W; assembly: GCF_049340245.1. NCBI lineage: Bacteria > Pseudomonadati > Pseudomonadota > Betaproteobacteria > Burkholderiales > Oxalobacteraceae > Undibacterium > Undibacterium sp. TC4M20W. Next base: position 85,112 of record NZ_JBMPPI010000019.1, on the reverse strand, counting down.
GTTATTCCCCAGTCCGCGCAACATCAGGGGCCGGGACTCAAGAAAGAAGGGCGTGGCTTCTGGCTCTTCTACGCGGTCAGTATCTTCCAGCAGGTAGATCTGCACCCCTTCTTTGTTGGCAAGGTCTCTTAAGAGTTCGTGCCGCTTCTCTGGTGCCGAGTGGGTCAGGGCGGCGCGCGTGATGGTGACAATGGAGACGATTTGTGCCGCCATTTGCTGTGCCCGCGGCGCTGTTTCCAGGGTGCGAAAATTGGACATCCATGCCAGCATGCTGGCGGTGACAAGCACAGCCAGCATGAGGAAGGTGCGCCAGAACAGTCCGCTTTTTAGCCATTCCAGACTGTTGAGGTAGTCACGCATTCAAGGTTTGCAAAAAAGACAATGGGGAGGGTGCAAGAGTATCCCGCTCTTAATGCGACTGCCCATCCGGGATGAATACATAGCCCAGGCCCCATACTGTTTGTATGTAAAGTGGATTGCTGGGGTCAGGTTCTATCAGTTTGCGCAGACGTGAAATTTGTACGTCCAGGCTGCGGTCGAATACTTCATATTCGCGGCCACGCGCCAGTTCCATGAGTTTTTCCCTGGACAGCGGCTGACGGGCATGGCGGGCAAAGACTTTCAATACTGAAAATTCACCCGTGGTCAGTGAAATATTGTCATCATTCTTTTTCAGCGTGCGGGTTCCAAGGTCAAGGACAAAGTCGCCAAAGGCAAAAGTCTGGGGACCATCGGAAGGTGCACCTGGCAATTCGTCTGGAGCTTTACGCCTCAACACGGCATTGATGCGGGCAACCAGTTCGCGTGGGCTGAATGGTTTAGGCAGGTAATCGTCTGCACCCATTTCGAGCCCTATAATGCGATCGACTTCTTCGCCTTTGGCGGTCAGCATGATGATGGGTGTTTTGTCGCCGGCACCGCGCAGGCGGCGGCAGATGGCCAGGCCATCTTCGCCAGGAAGCATCAGATCCAGCACCAGCATGTCATAGCGTTCACGTATCCAGAGCTTGTTCATGGCCTGGGCATTTTCTGCACTAACTACTTGAAAACCTTGTTCTGTCAGGTAGCGGCGCAACAAATCGCGCAAACGCAGGTCATCATCAACCACCAGGATTTTGGCCTTGGGGTTGCTGGAATTGTTATTTGTGGAGTCTGGGGTAGGGGGCGTAGTGTTCATGGGCTTAATAGTACTGTCATAGAGTGAGCTTGCAAACAAAATTAATATTCTGGATTACAAACTGTTACACACTTTACGGAATGGGACTGCGCAATTCATGTGGCTATCGTAAACTAAATTCATACAAATTGATGCTGGTAAGGTACAGCCATTTGCACTTAGAATTGCAATCCGTTCATATGTTTTTGCCTGCCTCGTCGGTTTTGCTTGCAAGGCCATTCGTTTTCAAGTCGATGAATATACCGTACAAAAAAATTTCTGTCCTGCTGTTGTCGCTGATTGTGACTGCTGGGGCTATGGCGGATAATAAAGGCAATGGTGGTTCGGCTCTATGGGGACGATTTAATAACGGCAATGCCCAGCAAAAAAATGACGCAACGCGCAAAGAAGAAAAACAGCACGAGCGGCAACTTAATAAACAGGCTGAAAAAAACAGCTTGCTTGAGCGCTGTAATGACGCACGCCATATAGGCGAGCACGCTTGTGGCAGTGCTGAGGATAGCAAAAAAGCTGGTCGCCTCACGCCAGAAGAAAAGCGCGCCCTGCGTCGCCAGATTCAGGATGTGGGGCACGAACTATATCGTCCTGCCCGCTAAATCTTCCCAGATTCTTTCCCAAATCCTCAACAAATATCAGCGTCTGTTTTGCTTCATTATTTTTTGTTGCTCACGCTGCCAGTCTTTTTCTTTCTCAGTATCGCGCTTGTCATGCTGCTTTTTACCCTTGGCAAGGCCGACCTGACATTTGATCCGCCCCTTGGTGAAATGCAGGTTCAGCGGCACCATGGTGTAGCCAGAACGCTCCACTTTTCCTATCAATTTGCTGATTTCTGCCGCATTTAACAATAATTTACGTGTGCGTACAGAGTCAGGGTGAATGTGGGTGGATGCCGTCGGCAGGGCGCCAATATGCGCGCCGAACAGGAAGATTTCGCCATTCTTGACGATGACATAGGCTTCTTTCAACTGCGCACGGCCTGCGCGTATGGCTTTGACTTCCCAGCCTTGCAGGACGATGCCAGCTTCGTATTGTTCCTCGATAAAATAATCGTGGAATGCTTTTTTATTATCAGCGATGCTCATGTAGGATGAAAATTGGTCAAATTAGAGTATGGAAATGCACGAATGCATTTTGGTACTGCTTATGACTCGGTTAAAATGCGAACCTGTGATTCTACCAAATGGTTCTTCTTGATGGCAGTTGTACATAAAACAGTTTTCGTAGCTTACAGCACTGAGCAAATGTTTGCTCTGGTTGATGAAGTGGAAAATTATCCTCAATTTCTGCCCTGGTGTGGCGAGGTCAGGGTGGCTGAGCGCACTGATGATGAACAGGTTGCCACGCTTTCCATTAATTATCATGGTTTAAAACAGCATTTTACGACGCGTAATAATAATAAACGCCCCCATTCTATTGAAATGAGCCTGGTTGAGGGGCCATTCAAGCAATTGTCAGGTTGCTGGAAGTTTACTGAATTGCGCGTGGATGCCTGCAAAATTGAATTTGAGCTTAACTATGAATTCTCCAGCAAATTGCTGGAGCATTTAATCGGCCCGGTTTTTTCCAAGATCGCCAACAGTTTTGTCGATTCTTTTTGTGCCCGTGCCGAGACATTATATGGTTGAGCAAATCGGCATGACTGTCCAGGTTTGTTATGCCGGGCAGGACAAGACCAGCTTGCTGGATATTCAGGTGCCTGTTGATGCCACTGTTCTGCAAGTAATACAGCAAAGTGGCATTCTACAAAATCATCCTGAGATCGATGTCAACGTTCTCAAGACAGGTGTTTTTGGCAAACTTAAGGCACTTGATAGTCAATTGCACTCAGGGGACAGGATAGAAATCTATCGCCCCCTGGTCGCAGACCCTATGGAAGCCCGCAGGCGCAGGGCTAAAAAACAGGCACTGACCTGACTTTTGTTATTTGCAATCAGCCAGGGCTTTTTTTGCGGTATCCAGCTCTTGTTGACGCTCAGTATCAGATAAAAAACTACGTTCGCCATTTTTGTCGGTGCGACTCAGGCGAGCGCCAGAGCTCAGCGATTGCTGATAGCTGCGGGCTCTTTCGCAATTTTTTGCCTTATCATCGGCAGCCGTTTTTTCTTGTTCGGCCTTCTTGTCTTTTTCAGCCTGTTCGGCACGGCGTTTGTTGAAGTCTTCGTTCTTGGTCGCCAGCGTTACAGGTTTTTCCAACTTGGGCGCAGCTTGACTGGCAGAAGATGTTTTGTCCTCTGCTGCAGGTGCCTTGGCGCCACCTGGTGCTTTGAGGATTTTATCCTTGGGCACGGATTTCGGTGGTGGCATATCTGAAAACTGCTTATTGCCTTTATCATCAATCCACACATATTGCGCATGAGCGACGGCGCAGAATGCTAAAGACATTAAAAGTGCAGAGCCTAATCGTGATATTCGTAAGATAGACATAATTTTGCTTTCAAGAAAAACATGGGATTATGCAAGAGTTTTACACGGAGCAAGACGACTTCGCAAGTTTTCTGTATAATTCGGTTTTGCGCCTATAGGAAATACTATGCGTTTACTCCAAAAAGCACTCACGTTCGATGACGTGCTACTCGTCCCTGCATACTCGAACATACTCCCTAAAGATACTTCTCTTGCGACCAAACTGACTCGCAACATCAATCTGAATATACCTTTGGTATCAGCTGCGATGGATACGGTCACTGAAGCTCGCCTGGCAATTGCCATGGCTCAAGAAGGTGGTATCGGTATTATTCACAAAAACTTGACGGCAAAAGAGCAAGCCCGCGAAGTTGCCAAGGTCAAACGTTTTGAATCCGGCGTATTGCGTGATCCTATCACCATCCCGCCTGGTATGAAAATCCGCGAAGTCATGGCCTTGTCTCAGCAGCATGGCATCAGCGGCTTCCCGGTCGTAGAAGGTAAGACTGTTGTTGGTATTATCACCAACCGCGATTTGCGTTTCGAAGAAGAACTGGACGCAGAAGCACGCGCCAAAATGACGCCACGCGAAAAACTCGTCTATGTCAACGAAACAGCAGATCTGGCAGAAGCCAAACGCCTGATGAACAAGCACCGCCTGGAGCGTGTGCTGGTTGTCAACGAAGCATTTGAGCTGCGCGGCCTGATTACTGTCAAAGATATCCAAAAATCAACAGAGCATCCTTTTGCATCCAAAGATGATCAGGGTAAATTGCGCGTAGGCGCAGCTGTTGGTGTTGGCCCTGATAATGAAGAGCGCATAGACTTGCTGGCAAAAGCCGGTGTTGATGTCATCGTGGTTGATACTGCTCATGGTCATTCCAAAGGCGTGCTCGACCGCGTACGCTGGGTGAAAACCAATTACCCGCATATTGAAGTCATCGGTGGCAATATCGCTACTGCAGCAGCAGCCCTGGCGCTGGTTGAGCATGGCGCAGATGCAGTCAAGGTTGGTATCGGCCCTGGCTCTATCTGTACTACCCGTATCGTCGCTGGTGTTGGTGTGCCGCAAATTACGGCAATAGCCAATGTGGCCAATGCGCTCAAAGGCACTGGCGTACCGTGTATCGCAGACGGTGGCGTACGTTTTTCCGGTGATGTCTCCAAAGCTCTTGCTGCTGGCGCATCCACAGTGATGATGGGCAGTATGTTTGCCGGTACTGAAGAAGCGCCTGGCGAGGTCATTCTGTTCCAGGGACGTAGCTATAAGTCTTATCGCGGCATGGGTAGCCTGGGTGCGATGGCTGATGGTTCTGCCGACCGCTATTTCCAGGACGCGGCCAATAATGCCGACAAGCTGGTGCCTGAAGGTATCGAAGGACGTGTTCCTTATAAAGGTAGCGTGCTGGCCATCCTGTATCAACTGGTGGGTGGTGTACGTTCTTCCATGGGTTATTGTGGTTGCGCGACGATAGATGATTTGCATACCAAATCTGAATTCGTTGAAATCACTTCTGCAGGCATGCGTGAATCACATGTGCATGACGTGCAAATCACCAAAGAAGCACCAAATTACCGTGCTGACTGATGTCTGAGATGCGCTTGAGAAGCATGACCCGAATTGAGGATGCCTGGAGAGTGGAATGTCAACGAACCTAGATCGTTCCGGTCCATCGACAACAACACCTGTCAGTTCGGGTTTTGAGCGCATGGTGTCGGAAAGGATGGAGTTGCGCCTGGGCCGCTTTGAACGACTTGGCATCAAGTTGTTTGGGGTCGCCAACTGCCTGGTCAGTTTTGGCGCTCTGGTGCCAAGGTTTGACCATCTGGTGCATTCCATTACCAATATGGAAGCCGAGTTTTGCGATTCGGTTACACCTGTTGATGAGATCCTGGTCATACCTGACCTGCGCCTGCATGAGCATCTGGGTAAACATTCCATGGTGGCGGGCGCACCGTCAATACGTTTTTTTGCTTCTCATCCCGTTTTTGATCATGGCAACCAGTTAATTGGTAGCGTCATCCTGATCGATTATCAAACACGCGATCTCAATGATGAAGAAAGACAGTCATTTGCTGATCTTGCTTCCATGGTTGAGCGCGAAATGGCTTTCAGTGCCCTGTATCAGGCGCAGCTCGAAATCATCAAGCAAAACCGCAATCTGAAGCGTGATTCACTGATCGACCCTTTGCTGGGTACCTGGAACAAATCTGCCATCATCCGTTCATTGAAGCTGGAGATGGAGCGCTGCTCCAAGGCCATGAAGCCTTTGGCCCTGCTGATAGCCAGCGTTGATCAGATGGAGCATTTGCGTGATCTGCATGGTATCGCCATCACCGACATGATACTGGTCAAGACTGTCAGCCGCATTCGCTCTTGTGTGCGCCCATTTGACGCATTGGGGCGGTTTGGCACGGACTTGCTGCTGGTGGTATTACCTGGTGCATCGCATTTGGTGGTCACCGCAGTAGGGGAACGCATACGTGCTTCCGTGCTCATGCATCCTGAAAAAATGAATGATGTGAACACAGCATTGACGATCAGTGCCGGTACCGCATCAACTGACATCTTTCCTGATGCCGAACCAGAAACTTTAATTAGCCTCGCAGAAAAAGCCCTGCTTTCCGCCAGAAATGCAGGAAACAATTGTGTTGTCCAGGCTACGCCTGCACAACCTGACATGATAATTTGATTTATGCACTCAAAAATTCTTATCCTCGATTTTGGTTCCCAGGTCACGCAACTGATCGCTCGACGCGTCCGTGATGCAGGTGTTTTTTCTGAAGTTCATCCATATGACGTCAGTGATGAATTCATTAAAAACTATGGTGCGGCCGGTATTATTTTGTCTGGTGGTCCAAACAGCGTGACAGAGGGCGACACTCCTCGCGCACCTATGGCCGTATTTGAAGCGGGTGTGCCAGTATTGGGTATTTGCTACGGTATGCAAACCATGGCAGAGCAACTTGGTGGCAAGGTTGAAAATGGCCTGGTCCGTGAATTCGGTTATGCCGAAGTCCGTGCACGCGGCCATACAGCGCTGTTCAAGGACATCAATGACTTTGTCACGCCAGAAGGTCATGGCATGCTCAAGGTATGGATGAGCCACGGTGACAAGGTCAATGAAATGCCGCCAGGCTTCAAACTGATGGCATCTACCGACAATTGCCCGATCGCTGCCATGGCAGATGAAGAGCGCCGTTTTTATGCCGTGCAATTCCATCCGGAAGTCACACATACTCTGAAGGGCGAGGCCATCATCAGCCGCTTCGTGCATGAAATTTGCGGCTGCCAATCTGACTGGAATATGCCTGACTACATCTCCGAAGCTGTTGCGTCCATTCGCGCACAGGTAGGTGATGATGAAGTCATCCTTGGTTTGTCAGGCGGTGTCGATAGCAGTGTAGCTGCTGCATTGATACATCGCGCTATTGGCGACAAGTTGACTTGCGTATTCGTCGATCACGGCCTGCTGCGTCTTGATGAAGGCAAGATGGTCATGGAAATGTTTGCCAACAATCTGGGTGTCAAAGTCATCCATGTTGATGCAACTGCCCAATTCATGGGGCACCTGGCCGGCGTCACGGATCCAGAAGCCAAGCGCAAGATCATAGGCCGCGAATTTGTTGAAGTCTTCCAGGTGGAATCCGGCAAGTTGAGTAATGCAAAATGGCTGGCGCAGGGCACAATCTACCCTGACGTCATTGAAAGTGCAGGCAAGGGTAAAAAAGGCTCGCACACCATCAAGAGCCATCACAATGTAGGTGGCCTGCCAGATACCCTTAACTTGAAATTGCTTGAACCATTGCGTGAATTATTCAAGGATGAAGTACGCAAACTGGGCGTAGCCCTTGGCCTGCCGCACAGCATGGTCTATCGCCATCCTTTCCCTGGCCCTGGCCTGGGTGTGCGCATACTTGGCGAAGTGAAAAAAGAATTCGCCGATCTGCTGCGCCGTGCCGATGCCATCTTTATCGAAGAATTGCGCAACACCCTGGTTGATCCGGCCGCAGAAAAACCGCAAAGCTGGTACGACGCAACGAGCCAGGCTTTCGCCGTATTCTTGCCGGTTAAATCCGTCGGTGTTATGGGCGATGGCCGCACTTACGAATATGTGGTTGCCTTACGTGCAGTGCAAACGCAAGATTTCATGACCGCTCACTGGGCACATTTGCCACACGAGTTGCTGGGCAAGGTATCCAACCGCATCATCAATGAAGTGCGTGGTATCAATCGCGTCGTGTATGACATCTCGGGCAAACCGCCTGCGACGATAGAGTGGGAATGATTTCAGGCCTGGCAATAGCAGGCAGCTGAAGGCACGAAACACTTTTAAAGCCCGCGTCATTGCGGGCTTTTTTTTGCATTTTTGACCAACGCCACCTGGAGTAAGATTAATTTTACTGATCGCGTTTGGACCATAGCTAAAGAAGCGCATGAAAAGACGTAATCCGCACCTGGTCTTTCTGTCTAACCAGATAATGGATATTCTTATCGCTCTCAAAACATTCTCTGGTGGTTCAGGTTATGTTCTTCCGTCTCGTTATGATTCTGACGCAACTATGAGTCAGGCCACGCTTAACCATGTGTTGTCGTTGACATATATGCTGGCGCAGAAGGATGGCAAAGACTTGCGAAATTTGGCACGCAACAAAGCTGAGTACCGTGAACAGCACACGGCTATGTTGCAAGATTGGGCAGATATGATTGACGGGTGGACAAGGAAGTAAATTAGGTGTGTTGCATTATTTGTATTCCTCAACTACGTTAAATTTCATAACAAAGTTTGCAGGTAAAAACATTGAAATAGGAATTGCTCATATGGAACTAGTTGATATCTACCCTTCACTTACCATCACTGGAATGTTTGCTGGTGCGCTATGGTTGTGCAAAGACGTTATTTCTACGCGACTTAAAAAAAGTGTAGAGCATGAATTTAACAAGAAGATCGAAACTGTTCGCTCTCAAATTCGGGATAGTGAAGAGCGGCTTAAGGCTGAGATTCGTATAAAAGAAGTCGAAATTGCAGCGTTGAGAAGTGGCGCATTGTCAGCATTGGCAAGCCGACAGATTGCTCTAGACAAGAGACGACTCGAAGCTGTTGATCAACTTTGGGAATCGGTTACGGCACTTGCGCCTGCTCGCGGCTTAGTCGGATTACTTTCGACTATTTCATTTGAAAAAGCCGCTAATGAAACTGAGCGAGATCCCAAAGCGAGAGAAGCAATTGCTATGATGGGCAATACTTTTGATTTATCAAAACTTAATTCTAGCGGAGCATCAAAAGCACGACCATTTCTAACTCCAATGGTATGGGCAACATATTCAGCTTTGCTTGCGGTGGTTACTCATTCCGCAATGCTTTGGTTTATGCTAAAGAGCGGCCATGGAAATGAAGATTTTACAGATAATGAAGCTGTTTTTAAACTTATAAAGGTGGCTTTACCTCATTATTCAAACTACATAGATGAATTTGGATCAAGTGCGTACCATTACGTTTTACAAGCGCTTGATGGCCAATTGCTTTTGGAAATTCAAATCATGCTTTCTGGTGAGGAGATCGATAGAGCGAGCATTGATAGGGCTGCTGAGATACTTAAGCAATCCAATATAGTGAGTTCTAAAATTACAGATATAAATGCAGGCTAATTTTTTTTGCGTTATAAAGAGCAAGATCTGCGAAAAATAATATTGCCTTTGACTTCAAAATTTCCTCTACTCATTACAACCAATTTGTATTTCAATCAAGATAAGGTGGTCGCCTGAAATCGAATCGTGTGAATCATAGACATCATTCAACTAAAATGATGCAATGAATGACGAAATCCGAAAACGGCTTGTTAAATAGAATGAACATAGCGGCGCAGGTTTTCAATAATTGGCTCTTACTGAGGATGGGTAGAAATTGAAATTAGAAAAATTAGAAGAAACAGTGAAAAATCACACTGGGATATTTAATTGTGTGCAAATACATGATGAGAAGAATATGAAGACAGTATCGTTTCAGCATGAACATGCTTCTCCTATTTTCTCTGAAGAAATTCCCATTTTTGGCAAATTGCGCGATTTCTATGAAACATTTGGCAGCTTGCTGCTTTATTCTTGTAAAAAAAGCGATGAAGCTGCTGCCTATATAGGTACTCCAGGTGAACGGGAATCTTTACGGGCTGATTTTAACGATTGGACAGGCGGCTTAAGTGAGGAGGAGAAAAGAGATTACTTGCCCGATTGGGTAAATACTTGCATAGTTGTTGGTGAAATACCAAGGGCTGGTAATTACTTATTGATGGCAACTAATGGTGCTGAGACTGGACGTATCTTTGAATTTGAGCATGATGGATTTGAATTTATCGACCACGCACAAGATATCGAAGAATATGTCTATAAAATGCTTAGGCCTGACGGATCTACCTTGGTAGGTATTGCTTCCCATATGCGCTTTATCGAGGGTGATAGTAGAAGTCAGTGGTGGATTAAGGAGTTGGTGACCAATGACGGCTATGTTGTGAGCACAGAAAAATAGGGTATTTATAAAAAAGTACTTGTCAGGTATGGTTGAGATGAATAAAACCCGCAATGTGAGCTTCATGTCTTGTCGTTTGATTACTTTTTCGATGGTTGCGCTCAATTTTGTCCCAGAAGAATAGTGGTCTTGATCAAAGCAGCTAAGTCTGATCGCGGTGTCATGATATTATGTGCGCCTTTTGTGTTTTAAAAACACGACAAAATTCATATACTGTCTTTATCCGCAGTAGGCATTGGCGACATACTAAATCCGGGTAGCCTTACTTTGGCAACCTGTGAGTCGCAGTTAAATAACCAAGTGAGAATAAGACGTGACTTATAGCGTCAAAGAAATTTTTTATACTCTTCAAGGCGAGGGCAATCATGCCGGGCGCCCGGCGGTGTTTTGCCGTTTTTCTGGCTGCAACTTGTGGTCCGGGCGCGAAGAGGACAGGGCGACGGCTGTATGCCAGTTTTGCGATACCGATTTTGTCGGCACCAACGGTGAGGGTGGTGGCAAGTTCAAGCAGGCCGAAGCGCTGGCTGCGACGATCAACGCTTTGTGGCCATTGTCCTATACTGCAAGCAAGTATGTGGTGTTTACCGGTGGCGAACCCTTGTTGCAACTTGATGTGGCCTTGATTGAAGCAATGCACGCAGTGGGTTTTGAGATCGCCATAGAAACCAATGGTACCTTGCCTGTGCCTGATGGTGTAGATTGGATATGCGTCAGTCCCAAAATGGGATCAGAACTAGTTGTTCGAAAAGGTAGTGAGCTCAAAGTGGTGATCCCACAATTTGGTCAGGATATGGCGGCATATGCAAATCTTGATTTTGAACATTACTTTGTACAAGCCATGGATGGCCCTTTAAGAGACGATAATTTGCGTCTTGCAATTGAATACTGCAAACAGCATCCGCAATGGAAGCTGAGTTTGCAAACCCATAAACTATTACAGATTCCTTGAGTTTTCATGTTAACGATTACCAGAAAGTTGGAATTCGATGCAGGTCATCGCATTCCCGATCACGGCAGCCAGTGTCGCAATTTGCACGGTCACCGCTATACCCTGCAAATTACCCTGACCGGTGAGGTCGTCCAGAAAGATGGCGAGTCGGACAACGGCATGATCATGGATTTTGGTGATATCAAGGCGCTCGCCAACGAGCATCTGGTCAATCTGTGGGATCATTCCTTCATCGTCTATGAGAAGGATTACATCATCAAGAATTTCCTGGAGAAGCTGCCAGGGCACAAAACAGTGGTGATTGACCGCGTGCCAACAGTAGAAAATCTCGCCAAAATTGCTTTTGATATTTTGAAAGTGGTTTATCACGGCAGGTTTGGCCGCACTTTGGAGTTGACCAAGGTCACTCTGTATGAAACACCAAATTGCTGGGCTGAGATAGACGGATAATGGCCGACGCGCAAAATCTGCCACCGCAAAGTGAGCAGAACCAGCAGAGCCTGCATGATATACAGTTCATGCAGGCAGCCTACCAGCAAGCCCTGCTGGCCAAAAATGAAGGCGAAGTGCCAGTAGGTGCCGTAGTAGTCAAGGATGGCGTGATCATCGCCACCGGCTACAATCGCCCCATAGGAAAACACGATCCCACCGCCCATGCAGAAATCATGGCTCTGCGCGTAGCCGCTGAGTTGATCGGCAATTATCGCCTACCCGGATGCGAACTCTACGTTACCCTTGAACCTTGCATGATGTGTGCGGGGGCCATGATGCACGCTCGTCTGGCACGCGTCATTTACGCTGCCAGTGACCCCAAGACCGGTGTGGCCGGTTCTTTGCTGAATGTGTTTGAACACGGGCAATTGAATCACCATACACAAGTCACTGCTGGGGTATTGGCAGATGAATGCAGTAACATGCTCAAGGATTTTTTTGCGGATCGGCGCGCTGTAGCTGCGCAAAAGAAGCTGGCCGCTAATGCTGACGCCAGCATATCTCCTAAACAAGACTGAAATACACTATGCCTGAACAAAGCACGCAAACCGGAATCGCTATTATTGCTCCCAGTGGCGCGCCGCTGGATGACAGTCTGATTGACCGTGGCTTGCAGCGTCTGGCTGATCAGGGTTTTAAGGTACACAGCTATTATGAGCCCGCTGGCAAATTCCAGCGCTTTGGTGCGAGCGACACCGAACGTGTCAGGCAAATTCATGAAGCAGCGCAAAATCCAGATGTGCAGATAGTCATGGCCCTGCGTGGCAGTTATGGCATGTCAAGGCTGATGCCTTTGCTTGATTTTGATTTACTGGCAAATAGTGGCAAATGTTTTGTTGGTTATAGTGATTTCACACTCGTGCATCTGGCAATGCTGGCGCGTGGCCGTACCAGTATTGCCGGCCCCATGCTGTGTGATGATTACATACGTGAGCAGCCAGTTGAATATACGTTGCAGCAATTCAAGGCATGTGTCAGCAACACCAGGCACAAAGTTGAATTTGAAACTGAAGCGGGTTACGACTTACAGGTGCAAGGCAAACTCTGGGGCGGCAATCTGGCCATGCTGACGCATGCAATCGGCACACCGTATTGGTCAGAGGTTGAAGGTGGCATATTGTTCCTGGAAGATATAGGTGAGCACCCCTACCGCATAGAGCGCATGCTGCTGCAACTGCATTTTGCCGGTGTGTTGAATAAACAAAAAGCAATCGTACTTGGGAATTTTTCTGCTTACAAACTGGCTGAGCACGATAACGGATATGACTTCAATGCCATGCTTGCTTACATTCGTAGTTTGATTGATGTTCCGGTTATCACTGGTCTGCCATTTGGCCATATCTCCACACGTGCCAGTCTGGTGGTTGGCAGTGATGCGCAACTGGATGTGGCAGAGGGACAGGCAAGTTTGGCAATGAGCTACTCTTTATAGTTTTCAAATGTTAAAAAGCCCATCCGTCAATTTGACGGGTGGGCTTTTTCTTTATTGTTTCTCAGTGCTTAATACTTAATCTGCTGCATAGATATCATTGTCTTTGGTTTCTTTGACGAACAAGAAGCCAATTACTGCAGTGACGCTTGCAATGATAATTGGATACCACAGGCCATAATAAATATCACCTTTCGATGCCACCATGGCGACGGCAAAGAATGGCAGCAGACCACCGAACCAGCCATTCCCGATATGGTAAGGCAGTGACATTGATGTGTAACGGATGCGTGTCGGGAACATTTCCACTAACATGGCGGCGATTGGCCCATATACCATCGTCACATAGATCACAAGAATGGTCAGCAATAACACTACCATGAAATAATTGATTTGATCACTGTCAGCTTTCTCCGGATAACCTGCAGCTTTGATCGCTGTAGCCAATTCTTTAGATAAAGCCTTGTCCTTTGCTGTTGCATCTGCCGCTGGCATACCCTTGGATACAAAGGACTCGATGACAGTATCACCAACCTTAACGGATGCAACCGTGCCAGCAGGTGCTTCTACATTCGTATAATTAACTGATGACGCAGCCAGTTTTGCTTTGATAATGTCACAAGAAGATGTGAATTTCTTGGTGCCGGTAGGATTGAACTGGAATTGGCAATCAGCGGGATCTGCTGTGACAACAACTGGAGAATTTTTAAGTGCTGTTTCCAGTGTAGGATTGGCAAAATGCGTAATTGCACCAAAAAGTGGGAAGTAAGTAGCTGCCGCAATAACACATCCAGCCAATATGATTGGCTTTCTGCCTATCTTGTCAGAGAGTGTGCCAAAAACGATGAAGAATGGCGTGCCAATCAACAGCGCTGCGCCAACCATCATATTCGCCAGTGCACCATCAACTTTCAATACTTTTTCCAAAAAAATCAAAGCGTAGAATTGACCGGTATACCAGACCACAGCTTGTCCTGCGGTAAGGCCCAGCAAAGCCAAAATAACGATCTTCAGATTTTTCCACTGACCAAAAGACTCAGTCAAAGGAGCTTTTGACGTTTTGCCTTCTGCTTTCATTTTTGCAAAGGCAGGTGATTCACTCATGGACAAGCGTATCCATACCGAAATAGCCAACAAGAAAACAGATACGAGGAATGGGAAGCGCCATCCGAATGCAGCAAAGTCTGCTTCACCCATCATCTTACGAATGCTCAGGATCACCACTAAGGACAAGAACAAGCCCAATGTAGCCGTTGTCTGTATCCATGCTGTGTAAGCGCCACGTTTGCCGTTGGGAGCATGTTCAGCAACATAGGTGGCGGCGCCGCCGTATTCGCCACCCAGAGCCAAACCTTGCAGTACGCGCAGCAATACCAGGATGATAGGTGCAGCAACACCAATTCTTTCAAAATTTGGCAATAAGCCTACGCAAAATGTAGCACCACCCATGATCAGTATAGTGACCAGGAAGGTATATTTGCGGCCTATCATGTCGCCCAGACGACCAAAGACGAGGGCACCGAAAGGACGAACGATAAAGCCAGCTGCAAAGGCGAGCAAGGCAAGAATAAAACCCGTATTTGGGTCTGTACCTTTAAAAAACTGTTGTCCTATGATAGATGCAAGTGCTCCATACAGATAAAAATCATACCATTCAAAGACGGTTCCCAGTGAAGAAGCAAAAATAACCTTGCGTTCTTCTGCTGTCATGCCGCCTGACGTTGCGATAGGTGCTGTCGCCATGCTTGTCTCCTGTTTTTAAGTATATTTTAAGTGTGCTAAAAAAATGGTCAAAAACGCACAATCACATTTCCGACATAATTTTTATTGCAAGCAAAGTGTGCAAGTCGAAACTTACGGCTTGCTTGCTCGAAACTTACAGAAACTTACAAAAGCGCTATCCTGAATATGTAAAGAAGAGCAATATTGAACTCCGTAATTACATGAAATTAATTTACGAACGGTCGTACTAAAATGTGATATTCTAGGTTTTGAGCTTGGTCTATATGCTTTTAATTAAGGCAATTCGGTTCAGGCAAAACAGGGCTGTGGAAGTTTGTTCCTGCATGTTGGTTTGCAAAGGGCAAATTACTACTTATGATGGTTATCAGCAGTTCCAGCCTGTACACATACTTATATCAATCAGGAGATCTACATGTCTGACGCAGTTATCGTATCCACCGCCCGCACTGGCCTTGCAAAATCCTGGAAGGGTGCTTTCAACATGACGCATGGTGCTACCATGGGTGGCCATGTATTGAATGCAGCCATTACCCGCGCAAAGATTGAAGCAGGCGAGGTGGAAGATGTCATCATGGGCTGTGCCACACCAGAAGGTGCAACTGGCAGCAATATCGCCCGTCAGATCGCTTTGCGTGCAGGTTGCCCGGTAACTACTGCTGGCATGACGGTTAATCGTTTTTGCTCTTCTGGCTTGCAGACTATCGCCTTAGCAGCACAAAGAATTATTGCCGGTGAAGGCGATGTCTATGCGGCAGGTGGCGTCGAGTCTATTTCTTGCGTACAAAACGAAGCCAATAGCCACATGATCGTTGAAACCTGGTTGAAGCAACACAAGCCAGAAGTTTACTGGCCTATGCTGCAAACGGCAGAAACCGTTGCCAAGCGTTATGGTATTCCGCGTGAACGTCAGGATGAATACGGCGTACAAAGCCAGCTGCGCGCTGCCGCTGCCCAGGCTGCTGGTTTATTTGATGCTGAGATCGTACCTATGACTACTGTCATGGGTGTTGCTGATAAAGCGACTGGCATGCTGATCACCAAAGAAGTCACTATTTCTGCCGATGAAGGCATACGTGCAGATACCACGCTAGAAGGTGTCTCCAAGATTCGTACTGCTGTGCCGGGTGGTGTCATTACTGCTGGTAACGCCAGCCAGTTTTCTGACGGCGCTTCTGTTGCCATTCTGATGAACAGCAAACTGGCTGAGGCCAAGGGCTTGCAACCACTGGGTATTTTCCGCGGTTTTGCAATTGCAGGATGCGAGCCAGATGAAATGGGTATAGGCCCGGTCTTTGCCATTCCAAAACTCTTGAAAAAAGCTGGCCTCAAAGTTGAGGACATCGGTTTGTGGGAATTGAATGAGGCATTTGCCGTGCAAGTCTTGTATTGCGCGGACAAACTCGGCATTCCTATGGATAAATTGAATGTCAATGGTGGTGCGATTGCAGTGGGCCATCCATATGGTGTGTCAGGTGCACGCCTGACTGGCCATGCACTGATCGAAGGCAAACGCCGTGGCGCTAAATATGTGGTTGTGACCATGTGTATTGGTGGCGGCCAGGGTGCTGCAGGTTTGTTTGAAGTAGTCTAAGCTGGATGCATGTCGGGTGCCCAGGCTGCGTGACGCTGTCATGCGGTTTGGGCAAAATGAGTACCTCATCTCTTTTGTCCAGATAAAGCCATGCAATCTAAAATTCTTTCCCGCCGTGATCTCGAATTCATGCTGTATGAATGGCTGAATGTAGAGTCATTGAATCAAAGGCCACGTTTCGCCGATCATAGCCGCGAAACTTTCAATGCCGCCCTTGATACCTGCGAACAAATAGCGACAGACCTGTTCGCCACCCACAATAAAAAAAATGACCAGCAGGAACCGCACTTCGATGGTGAAGAAGTGCACATGATTCCTGAGGTGAAGATAGCCCTGAAAGCATTTTGCGAAGCAGGCTTGATGGCGGCTGGGCAAGACTTTGATGTCGGCGGCATGCAATTGCCCTGCGTCGTTGAAAAAGCTGGTTTTGCCTACTTCAAAGGGGCGAATGTAGGGACGGCATCTTATCCATTCCTGACCATAGGTAATGCCAATACTTTGCTCAAATGTGGTACACCTGAGCAGATAGAAACCTTCGTCAAGCCCATGCTGGAAGGCCGTTTCTTTGGCACCATGTGTTTGTCTGAACCGCAAGCTGGTTCCAGCCTGTCTGATATTGTCACCAGGGCTGAACCGCAAGAAGATGGCACTTACCGGCTGACCGGCAACAAGATGTGGATATCGGCGGGTGAGCACGAGCTGGCCGAGAATATCGTGCACCTGGTATTGGCCAAAGTGCCGGACGCAAACGGCAAGTTGATACCTGGCGTCAAAGGCATCTCGCTTTTCATCGTACCTAAAAAACTGGTGAACGAAGACGGCAGTCTGGGTGAGCGCAATGATGTAGTGCTGGCCGGCCTGAATCACAAGATGGGTTATCGTGGCACCACCAATTGCCTGCTGAACTTTGGTGAAGGTAAATTCAAGCCGCAAGGCAAGGCTGGCGCGATAGGCTATCTGGTGGGCACCTTGCACCGTGGCATGGCAAACATGTTCCACATGATGAACGAGGCGCGTATAGGCGTCGGCCTGGGTGCTGTCATGCTGGGGTATACCGGCTATTTGCATGCGCTGGATTATGCCCGCAACCGTCCGCAGGGACGGGCACCGCTGAACAAAGACCCGGCTGCACCACAAGTGCCCATCATTGAGCATACTGATGTCAAGCGCATGCTGCTGGCACAAAAAGCTTATGTCGAAGGCGGCCTGGCATTGAATTTGTTTTGCGCCAGACTGGTTGATGAAGAGCGGACTGCACCGTCACCAGAAGCGCGTACCCATGCAGCACAGATGCTGGAGATATTGACACCGATTGCCAAATCCTGGCCTTCACAATGGTGTCTCGAAGCGAATAATCTGGCGATACAGGTGCATGGCGGCTATGGCTATACCCGTGAATATAATGTAGAACAGTTTTACCGCGATAACCGCCTTAACCCCATCCATGAAGGTACACATGGCATACAGGGGCTGGATTTATTGGGCCGCAAGGTAGTCATGCAAGATGGTGCAGCGCTTGAGGTTTTGGGCGAAATCATGCACAAAACGCTGGCGAGAGCTGCGGCTCATCCTGAATTGCTGGCCTATACCAAATCACTGGCACGTGTGTTGCAAAGACTGGCCAGCGTTACCCAGCAATTGCATGGGGTGGGGGATACCAACAAAACCCTGGCAAATGCCTCAGCTTATCTGGAAGTATTTGGCCATGCCGTGATTGCCTGGATGTGGCTGGAGCAAGCCAGCTTGTGTCTGAACAAAGAAAATCACCATGATGCTGATTTTTATGCAGGCAAGCTGCAAGCTTGTAAATACTTCTTCCACTGGGAATTACCGCGTGTTCATCCCCAGCTGGATTTGCTGTCGAATATCGATATGACGACTTTCGATATGCAGGATGCATGGTTCTGAACCATAGCCTTGAAATAATCAAAAACACATAACAAACGATGTCCTTCCTGTCTGCGCGCAGACAGGTGGTGGCCGCATATACCGGAGACAAAAAATGAGCAAAGCAATTCGCACCGTACAACAATTATTTGACTTGCATGGCAAGACGGCCCTGATCACTGGCGGCTCGCGTGGACTGGGCCTGCAAATGGCGGAAGCACTGGGTGAGCAGGGTGCCAAAGTGGTGCTGTCTTCACGCAAACAATCTGATCTGGATGAAGCCGTTGCCCACTTGAAAAGCCGCGGCATAGATGCCAGCGCAATTGCTGCTGATTTGTCCAAAGAAGCAGCGGTACAACCATTGGTAGATGAAGCACTGGCCCGTCTGGGCCATATTGATATCCTTATCAATAACGCTGGTGCTACCTGGGGCGCACCGGCAGAAGATTATCCGGTTGATGCCTGGGACAAGGTCATGAATCTGAATATCCGCAGTATCTTCCTGATCTCGCAGGCAGTTGGTAAACGTTCGATGATACCGCGCAAGTATGGCCGCATCATCAATATTGCGTCTATCGCTGGCTTGGCTGGCAATGCACCCGATACCATGCAGACGATTGCCTATAACACTTCCAAGGCTGCCGTCATCAACTTCACACGCACGCTGGCGGGTGAATGGGGCGTGCATGGCATTACCGTTAATGCGATTGCACCGGGATTTTTCCCCTCTAAAATGACCAAGGGCATACTGGAAAATCTGGGCGAAGAAAAGCTTGCCAAAGAAGCACCTTTGCAACGCATAGGTGATGATGAAGATTTGAAGGGCGTAGCCATGCTGTTTGCCAGTGACGCTGGTAAGCACATCACTGGTCAGACCCTGGCAGTGGATGGCGGGGTATCTGCTGTATGACAGAGGCCAAGTCTCCTGCGGCGCTCCCCATTGCGCAACCAACGCCGGTATTGAATCCCTTTTTGCATGACTTGGGCGTCGAGTTCCTGGAAATGGAAAATGGTCATGCACGACTGGCGCTTGACCTGAGCGAACGACATATGAACAGCTGGCAAATTGCTCATGGCGGCGTGATCATGACCATGCTGGATGTGGTCATGGCGATGGCAGGACGCTCCATGAATAGTGACCTCAAGGGTGTCGTCACGGTGGAAATGAAAACCACTTTTCTGCAGCCAGGCGGTGTACCAGGTGGCCGTATGGAAGCGCGTGGCAAGGCATTCCATCAATCCACCACCATGTGTTTTTGTGAGGGCGAGGTCTGGAATGGCGACAAGCTCATTGCCAAAGCCATGGGTACTTTCAAATATCTGCGACGCTTGAAGTCTGGCGAAAATATGAAAAAGCTTTATGGTAGTGACTGATTGAAAAACGTCGTCGTTTCTGCAAGTCCAATAAAAAATAAATGGAGACAAACATGCAGCAGACTCGCTTTGTAATTCTTTTTTTAGCTTTATTCGGTGGACCGTTCATGAGCATGTCTTCGGCACAAACTGCTTTGCCTGATGCTGAGGCAAGTGACTCGCAAAAAATGGGCTGGATGCAGGGTTTTCCACCGACACCGGACAAGCTCATCAAATTTGCCAATGGCAGCAATTATCAGTTTCCCCGTACCCGCTGGTCGTTTTCGCACGGGCGTGAACTGGGGCCAACCAGCAATGTCTGGCATGGCGCAGGGCCTGTTTCAACTTTGCCGGTGGCTTTGCGTGACCTCGATAAACTACGGTTTGCAGATGAAAAGGGCAGCGATATAAGTTGGACCGATATGCAGGCCCGCACTTATACAGACAGCATACTGGTACTGCACAAGGGCAAGATCGTCTATGAGCGTTACCTCGGTATTACCAAGACCTACTTGCCGCATATTGCCATGTCGGTCACCAAATCTTTTGTAGGTACGCTAGCTGCGACTCTGGCTGCGGAAGGCAAACTCGATCCCAGTGCACCTGTTACGCAATATATTCCTGAAGTCAAAGACACCGCTTATGGTGACGCCACTGTGCGCCAGGTCATGGATATGACCATAGGTGTGCAGTATTCTGAAAACTACGCTGATCCCAAAGCCGAAGTATGGGATTACGCCAGGGCAGGCGGCCTGCTGCCGACAGCGCCGACTTATGACGGGCCTAAAACCTTTTATGATTTCCTGGTGAAATTGAAAAAAGAAGGCAAGCATGATGAAGCCTTTGCCTACAAAACTGTCAATGCTGAAGTGCTGGCCTGGATAGTCAAGCGGGCAACTGGACAAAATTTATCTGATCTCTTGTCTGAACGCATCTGGCAAAGACTGGGTACCGAGAATGATGCCTATTTTGCTGTGGATAGTGTAGGCACCGAGCAGGGCGGTGGTGGCTTGAATCTGACCTTGCGCGATATGGCACGCTTTGGCGAAATGATGCGTTTGAACGGCAAGTTCAATGGCCAGCAAATCATTCCTGCCGCTGCTGTAGAAGACATACGCAAGGGTGCCGACCCTGCCAAATTCGCTAAAGCTGGCTACGCGACTTTACCTGGTTACTCCTACCGCAATATGTGGTGGGTAGGGCACAACAGCCACCAGACATTTGAAGCCCGTGGCATACACGGACAACGTATCTACATCGACCCGGTGGCCGAAATGGTCATCGTTAAATTTTCTTCCCATCCCATTGCTGCCAATGGCACGACTGACCCCGTCACTTACCGCGCCTTCCAGGCTTTGGCAAATCACTTGATGAAATGAGTAAACCATGACGACTAATTCTCAACTTGCGTATCAACGTATCGTACTGGCTTCCCGCCCCAAAGGCCAGGTTGTGCCGGAAAATTTCCGCCTTGAATCCCTACCTGTGCCAGAACTCAAGGATGGCGAGCTGTTGGTACGAAATCATTACATGTCCTTAGACCCTTACATGCGTGGCCGCATGGAAGATGCCAAAAGCTATGCCGCCCCACAAGTCATAGATGAAACCATGATAGGCGGCACGGTAGGTGAAGTGGTCGCCAGCAAGAACGCCAAGTTTAATGTTGGTGACAAAGTCATTGGCATGCTGGGCTGGTCAGAAATGGGCGTGTCCGATGGCTTATTGCTGCGTAAGGTCGATACGACGCATATTCCTTTGTCAGCCTACCTGGGATCAGTTGGTATGCCCGGTTTGACAGCCTGGTATGGCCTGACCCAGATCATGCAGCCTAAAGCTGGTGAAACTATCGTGGTGTCTGCTGCCAGCGGCGCAGTGGGTAGTGTGGTCGGTCAGTTGGGCAAACAACTGGGTTGTCGCGTGGTTGGCATAGCCGGTGGCGCAGACAAATGTGCTTACGTTGTCAATGAACTGGGCTTTGATGCCTGCATCGATTACAAGGCAGGTAATCTGGAAGCTGATTTGGCCGCAGCAACACCAGATGGCATTGATGCCGTATTTGAAAACGTTGGCGGTGAAATCTTTGATGCCAGTCTGGCACGCATGAATGCATTTGGCCGTATCGCCCTTTGTGGTTTGATTGCCGGATATAACGGCGAACAACTGAGTATCAAGAATGCGCGGGTATTCCTGACCATGCGTTTGACGATGCGTGGCTTTATCGTCTCTGAACACATGGATTTGTGGCCGCAGGGTTTGAAAGAACTGGGTGGCTTGGTTGCGACAGGTAAATTGAAGTTCCGTGAATCTGTTGCTGAAGGCATTGCTGCTGCGCCTGAAGCATTTATTGGCCTGCTCAAAGGCAAGAACTTCGGCAAGCAGTTGGTAAAGCTGATTTGAGTTAATCGTATAAACCAAAAGAGCGCAGAGCAATCATGTCCGATATTATTTTCCATAATTTTGCAGTTTCTCCGTTTTCAGAAAAAATCCGCCTGATTTTCGGTTTCAAACAATTGAAGTGGAAATCTGTAACGGTACCCATCATCATGCCCAAGCCGGATGTAACGGCATTGACAGGTGGTTACCGACGCACGCCGATACTGCAAATCGGTGGAGATATTTATTGTGATACATCTTTGATTGCAGAGGTGGTGGAAAAACGATCACCTGCACCTTCTCTCTATCCAGTTGCCGTCAATGGTCTTGCGCGCACCCTGGCGCAATGGGCTGATACTACGCTGTTCTGGACAGCAATCCCCTATGCATTCCAGCCAGCAGCTATCCCATCCATATTCGGCAATATCAGCGCTGAAGAATTGCAGGCCTTCAGCGCAGACCGCGCCACCATGCGTGGCAATATGCCGCGTACCAGCATGGGTGAAGCCAAAGGGCAGCTCCTAGAATACTTGAGTCGTCTGGAAAACATGCTCAGTGGTGATGCGCCATTTCTGCTGGGTGCGCAAGCCAGTATTGCCGATTTCTCTGTCTATCAGGCTTTGTGGCTGATACGGCTGGCTCCAGCAATTAATCCTGTCTTTGATGCTTATCCAAAGCTACTGGAGTGGATGAATCGTATCGCTGCTTTCGGGCATCACAAGTCTGAAGCCCTGAGCAGCTCAGAAGCGTTGGACATCGCCAAAAATGCCCAGGGTTTTGACACTGATGGACGTAACTTTGTTGACAGCCATGGCATAGCGCTGGGTGAGCAAGTTGCCATCATGCCGACTGATTATGCGCTGGACCCAGTCGTGGGCGAACTTGTCATCGCCAGTGAAAATGAATTAGCCGTGCGCCGTCAAGATGAACGAGCCGGAACTGTGGTCGTTCATTTCCCACGTGTAGGCTTCCAGATGAAACGCGCAAAATAAATTAATCCAAAACAAATAAATTTAATAAATCACATACAGGAGACAACATGAAAGTATTTAAAGACAGAGTAGCCGTAATCACCGGTGGTGCCAGCGGTTTTGGCCGTGAATTTGCGGTTATCGGTGCGCGCCTGGACATGAAACTGGTGCTGGCTGATGTGCAGCAAGATGCCCTGGACAAGACCAAAGCCGAGCTGGAAGCGCAAGGTGCTCAAGTGCTGGCAATGCGTTGCGATGTACGCCATGCAGAAGAAGTACAGGCCCTGGCTGATGCCACCATGGAGAAATTTGGCGCCGTGCATCTGGTATTCAATAATGCCGGTGTCGGTTCCGGTGGCCTGGTCTGGGAAAATACCCAGGCTGACTGGGATTGGGTGATAGGCGTCAATCTCTGGGGTGTCATTCACGGTGTGCGCATCTTCACCAACCTCATGCTGGAGTGCGCCAAGAAAGATCCACAATTTGAAGGACATATCGTCAACACGGCGTCCATGGCTGGTTTGCTCAATGCGCCGACCATGGGTGTATATAACGTCTCCAAGCATGCAGTAGTGTCGCTGTCAGAATCCCTGTACCAGGATTTGAAACTGGTTGAAGCACCGATAGGCGCGTCTGTATTATGCCCTTATTTTGTACCTACCGGCATTTCACAATCACATAGAAACCGCCCTGAAGATGTGCCAGGTTCTGCACCAACCGCCAGCCAGAGAGCGGCGCAGGCGATGTCAGACAAGGCCGTGAATTCTGGCAAAGTAACGGCAGAAGAAGTGGCTGAAAACACCTTCAAGGCAATCGCTGATGAACAGTTCTACATCTTCTCGCATCCCGGTGCCCTGGGTAATGTGCAGGAGCGTATGGAAGATATCGTCCTGCAACGCAATCCAGGTGACCCTTACAAGGCGGCGCCGCATATCCGTGACATGCTTAGAGCCAAGCTCAAGGCCTGATTATCACTTTCAAACATCAGGAGAAGCATAGATGACAGCAGAAATTCTAAGCAATCAGTTTGCCGCGCTGGAGAATGGGACGCGCCTGCATTTTGCCAGTGCTGGTGAGCGCGGCCGGCCCTTGATCTTGTTCGTGCATGGTTTTCCAGAATTCTGGTATGAATGGTCAGCCCAGTTGGCTGAGTTTGGAGAAGATCATTTTGCGGTGGCACCAGATTTACGTGGCTTCAATCTATCAGACATGCCAACTGATGTTGCTGCTTACAAGGCCAGGCATATCGTTGATGACCTGCGTTTGCTGATCGCCCACCTGGGCTATCAGCAAGCCACGGTCGTCGCGCATGACTGGGGTGGGGCGGTATGCTGGAATATGGCGATTGCCCTGCCTGCCTTGTTTGAAAAACTGATTATCATCAATTCACCACATCCTTATCTGTTCATGCAGGCACTGGCGACTGATCCCGCGCAAAAGACTTCCAGTGAATATATGAACTGGTTGCGTAACCCAGGGTCTGAAGAAGCACTTGCCAAAGACGACTTTGCGCTCATGGATGGCTTTTTCAATGGCATGGGGCAGGGTGAGGCAAGCTGGTTTGATGCAGATACCCAGGCGGCTTATCATGCGTGCTGGGCGCGTGGGTTGACCGGTGGCGTCAATTACTACCGCGCTTCACCATTGCACCCACCGACAGAAAAGAATCCTGGGCCGCTGCAATTGAACCTGAACCCGGCTGATTTTCAGGTGAAAGTACCTACTCGTGTCATTTGGGGTGAAAATGACAAAGCCTTGCCCAAGACCTTGCTCGACGGTATTGAGAATTTTGTCGATGATATCCAGATACAGCGCATCCCTGAAGGTTCGCACTGGGTCATCCATGAACAACCAGAGCGTGTTAACCGTCTTATCCGTCAATTTTTGCAGAGTTAAGGATTATGGCAAAAGCAGATTTTGCTTTCTTTCACCGCTTGCGGGTGCGCTGGTCTGAGGTAGATATGCAAGCCATTGTCTTTAATGGCAATTACCTCAATTATTTTGACGTGGCTTTTACCGAATACTGGCGCGCCACCGGTTTACCGAATGTAATCACACAAGCAGGTGAGGGCAAAGAATTGTTTGCCCGCAAATCCACTATCGAATACATGGCACCCGCCAGGTTTGATGATGAGCTCGATATTGGTGTGCGTTGTGCCAGCATAGGTAGGTCTTCTCTGCAGTTTATCCTCGAAATTTATCTTGGTGAAAATCATTTGATATCTGGCGAGCTGGTGTATGTGTATGCCGATACAGAAAAACGCAAGGCAGTTGCCGTCACAGATGCATGGCGTGCGATAATTTCATCCTTTGAAACGCATGCACCCGCTGATACCCGAACATGAATACTGAAAACCTCCGCCTGGTCATTGCTGACTGGGCCACGCTGCAAAAAGATGCGCAAGCCATACGCTATGAAGTGTTTGTCATCGAGCAAAAAATCCCGGTAGAGCTGGAGTGGGACGCAGCTGATGCAGAATGCCTGCATGCAGTTGCTTATGAAGTGGATGGTAAGGCAGTGGGAACAGGCCGCCTGTTGCCTGACGCGCATATAGGCCGCATGGCTGTGCTGGCAACGGCGCGTGGTTTGGGTGTAGGCGCACAGATTTTGCGTGCCTTGATGAAAGAGGCGAAGGCCAGAGGCGAGGTAGCTGTGCGCTTGAATGCGCAACAATCAGCAGAGAACTTCTATCTTAAAGAAGGCTATACCCGCGATGGCGAGATTTTTGAAGAGGCTGGCATTCCCCATGTCAGTATGATTTACCACTTCGTCTGATCAATTCAAGAGCGGGCCTGGTATGACAGGGCGGCATCTTGATTTTATGTTTTATGTCATGTCTTATTTCATGTTTTACGCACATCATCCTGAGGGGAAAAGCTGATTGCCCCGCTCAGTAATTGCCAATACATGACCCAATCTCCCATGAAAGAGAACAAGGGCTGTTTGAATGAAGCCGGACGATTCTTTTCAAAAACAAAATGACCTAACCAGGCAAAGCCGTAGCCACAGACTGGTGCCGCCAGCAAATAAGCAGCCTGACCCGTGACCATGAATGTGGCGACACACAAGATAACCAGGCTGCTTCCCAGGAAATGCAATTGCCTGCAAGTTTTGTTGCTGTGCTCGGTCAGGTAAAAAGCATAAAACTTCGAAAAATCAGTAAATTTCTCTGCCATTTTTGTCTCCTCTTTAGCTACATGACTTTCGACCTCAGCATTGCCGTCCTACAAGCATAGTAGGTTATATGCCCGTGTCGGTCACTTAATTTTTAAATCTTTAAATGATTTATTCCATTGTGTACTTGAATGCCTAAAATAATGATGAATTGCAATATTGACATTGTAAAAACATCTACTATTATTCAATTATATAAACTTTGAGCATAACTATATATGTTTTTTGCTACTAGATGCCAGTCCCTGATAGTTATATTTAATGATGTAAGTAATTGAAGTTAAAAGCTTTATTCAAAAGACACAATCTTTAATAATTTCCTTGTGGCATTAAATTCCATGTGGCAATATGAGTTTGTCGAACAAACTTATGCAAGCCCTGATAGTACAAACCAAGTCAAACATTTTTGTCGCTGACAACGTTTTTGGGGGAATCATGAATATTGAGAATTCGAAAGTCTCAACCCGTCTGATCACAGGCTTTGGCCTGGTGTTGGGCTTGCTGCTGGTTGTTTTGCTACTGGGAATAACTTACATGGCGAAGATGCATCAGCGTCTGGAAGAAATCGCCAACGTCAATAATGTCCAGTCCAAACTGGCTTCTACCATGTATCTGACTGTGACGGAGCGGGCACTGGCTTTGCGAAATCTCATTTTGTTGTCAGACGAAGCAGAAATCCAGATTGAAGTAAAAAGGATAGCTGCACAGACAAAAAAATATACTGAGGCAGAAGATAAGCTCACTCAGATGCTGAATGCGGATCCCAATGCTTCTCCAGAGCAAATTGCCCTGCTCGGTAAAATCAGGGACCAGGCCAAGCTGTCAGAGTCTTTTATTGCCAAAGGTGCCGATCTCGGCGTGCAAAAAAAAGGGGAAGAAGCTTATAAATTACTCCGCTTCGAATTTCGTCCTGTGCAGAAGAAGTGGTGGGATTTGCTGAATGATTTTATTTCTGATGAAGAAAAACAAAATTCAGCGGCCATAGTGCAGGCGGAGCAAGACTACAACAGTGCAAAAAAACTCATGTATCTGTTTGGTGCTGCTGCGCTGTTCGTGGGCATGGCGGCCGCCTGGCTGATTGTCAGGAGTTTGTTGAAGCAATTGGGCGGCGAACCCCGCTATGCGGTGCAAATTGCCGAGAGAATTGCGGCTGGTGATTTGTCAGTGCCCATCAGACTGGCTGACAAGGATGAACATAGCCTCATGCATGCCATGTATGAAATGCAAAAAGGCCTGGCCGACATTGTGGGCATGGTACGTTCTGGTACTGACACGATCGCCACAGCCTCCAGGCAAATTGCGTCTGGCAATATGGATTTGTCTTCACGCACCGAGGCGCAAGCCGGCTCTCTGGAAGAAACAGCATCGTCCATGGAAGAGCTTACCTCTACCGTCAAACAAAATGCCGACAGTGCCAGGCAGGCCAATATTCTTGCGCAATCTGCTTCCGATGTCGCGGTGAAAGGCGGTACGGTCGTGTCTGAGGTTGTGCATACCATGGGTTCGATCAATACTTCATCCCGCAAAATTGTCGATATCATCGGTGTCATCGACGGCATTGCTTTCCAGACCAATATACTGGCGCTCAATGCTGCTGTGGAGGCTGCCCGTGCTGGTGAGCAAGGCCGCGGCTTTGCCGTGGTTGCGACAGAAGTCAGGAACCTGGCACAACGCTCAGCCGAAGCCGCACGCGAGATCAAGCATTTGATCGACGATTCTGTCACGAAGGTAGAAGTCGGTGCCAAACTGGTTGATCAGGCTGGTGTGACCATGGATGAAATAGTCGTCAGTATCAAACGTGTCACTGGCATTATGAGTGAAATCATGCTGGCCAGCCAGGAACAGACGGCGGGGATAGAGCAGATCAATGAAGCCATCGTACAGATGGACGATGTTACACAGCAAAATGCTGCGCTGGTAGAAGAAGCTGCTGCAGCAGCTACTGCCTTGCAAAACCAGGCAGATGATTTGTCTGAACTGGTCAGTACCTTCCAGTTGACGGCAGAAAAAAATGCTCAAGCTACATGGCAGGAGTCGGTCATGGAAAACAAAAAAATCGTTCCTTTGATTAAAAAAGCGGCACCGCAAAATAATGCACCTGTGAAGCAGATCAAGCGCGTGGCAAATGCGAATAGCAATCCTCAGTCCGGCAATGCTGATTGGGAAGAGTTTTAATGAATTGAATTGATTGTTGGGCATCAGTGGTAAAACCGGGAGCAATCTATGCAAGCGAATACGAGCATGCTGGAAGACAAGCCTCAAGTTGAGCAGACTACGGTCAGGGTAGAGCGCAGGACACAATTTGGCCGTTTTGTGCAAAGCCCACAGACTAACGGCATAGATATCAAATGGCACTATGGCGTCGTCAATTCCAATGCACGTGAACGTCTGATGCGGCAAAGTCCCGCTACCTTGTGGCTGACTGGTTTGAGTGGCGCGGGAAAATCTACTTTAGCCTATGCACTGGAAAAAATATTACTGGACCGAGGGCATTGCTGTTTCGTGGTGGATGGTGACAATCTGCGCCATCATTTGAATAGCGACCTTGGTTTTTCGGCGCACGACAGACGTGAAAACATACGCAGGGCGGCCGAGGTTGCACACCTCATGAATGAAGCTGGCATGATTGCCATCACTGCATTTATTTCACCATTCCGTGACGACAGGGCGATGGCGAAAGAGATCATAGGCCAGGAGCGCTTTGTCGAAGTACACGTCAGCACACCAGGCATAGTTTGCGAGAGGCGCGACCCCAAAGGCCTGTATGCCAAGGCGCGCAGGGGAGAAATACCAGAATTTACCGGGGTTTCAGCGCCTTACGAGGCTCCCCTTGATCCAGACCTGGAAATCAATTCCGAGCAACACACCATAGAAGACGCGGCGGAAAAACTCTATAGACACCTGATAGGATTATGCTATATCAAATAGCAAAAGGATGACGTCGGCCATGTCAACAGAGATCAATAATTCAGTAGTAGCCTATGATGTATTTAATGGTGATGCAGATGGCATCTGCGCATTGCACCAGCTCAGACTGGCTGAGCCCTTTACGGCAGAATTGATTACAGGTGCCAAGCGGGATATTGATTTACTGAATCGTTTCTCCACCAAATCAGGTGACAAGGTGACGGTGCTGGATATTTCATTGGACAGCAATATTGCCGCACTGCGTCAGCATCTGAAGGCAGGTGCAGAAGTCACTTACTTCGATCATCACAATGCAGCACAGGCCTTTGAACATGAGCATCTGCATTTGTATTGCGACATGGCGGCCGATGTATGCAGCAGCATACTGGTCAATCGGTATTTAAACGGTCTGTATTGGAAGTGGGCCGTGGTAGCAGCTTATGGTGATAACTTGCCAGCAGTCGCAACTATGATGGCTGGCGAGGCTGGCCTGAATCAATCGCAACGCGGGCAGTTGCAGGAACTTGGCACTTTGCTCAACTACAACGCCTATGGCGAATCAGTAGAGGATTTGCATTTCCATCCTGCTGCTTTGTATCAGGCGGTGCATGACTATATTGATCCTTTCGATTTTTTGCATAATGCGGCGCAATTTACAGTGCTGCGTAATGCCTATGCCAGTGATATGGCATTCATGCAAGGACTGCGTGCTGACAGGGAAAGTGAATTGACATCCATTTATATCTTGCCTGCCCAGGCCTGGGCCAGGCGGGTGTCGGGCATTCTGGCAAATCAATTGACACAGGAAAAGCCTGGAAAATCATTCGCCGTGCTGACAGCAAAGCCAGATGGCAGTTATGTCGTCAGCATACGTTCAGGTGATGCAGATCATTGTCCAGCGGGTCAATTCTGTTCTGCGTTTGCAACAGGTGGCGGCAGGCGCGGCGCGGGTGGCATCAATCATTTGCAGGCATCAGAAGTGGATAGTTTTGTGCAGGCTTTTATAGCTTATTTTGAGAAAATGGAAATATCTCAACTCAGTCTGACTTGAGCTTAATTAAGCTGACTGATAAGCGGTTTTCCAGATTCCTACCTTCAAGTATGGGGAGAGCATCATGGCAGAATCAGATAGTGCAAGCAGTATGGAAAAAACGACTACTTCCAATAAGCGTCCGACTCCTGTCCTGATGATACCCTTGCGCCGCTGTGGTAGCCATGCCTTGCGTCTGCGCCTGAATAACAGCAAGGAATTTTATTCGCCTTATCCCCTGCATATCGTTGACTTCATGCCCCTGGTGCCGCGCTATGGTGACTTGAGCGATGATGAGTCTTATTTCAGGCTGGTCGTTGATGTGGTTGGCTTGCAAGCCGCCAGCATGGTGAAATGGAAAGGCATGGTGTTTGACCCTGTGGATGTGTTTGAATCCATCAAGAATGATCAGCGCAGCGTGCACAGGATATTGTGGGAATTGTTGTTGCGTACAGGTGAGCATCACCATGCCAGTATCGTCATGGATAAGTCACTCGATAGTGTGCACTATGCAGAAGAGCTATTGCAGTTGTTCCCGAATATGCTGTTCCTGAATGTGGTCAGGGACCCCCGGGCGCAGGTTGCTTCGATGAACAAGGCCATCATCCATGATTATGATTCGACACTGAATGCGCTTGCCTGGCTGGAAGCGCACCAGTTAACGCGCGATATCATCCAGCGTCATCCTGATAGAGTGCTGACCATACGTTATGAAGATTTCCTGAGTAACCAGGAAACTGTCCTGCGGGCGATTTGTCAATTCTTTGGCATACAGTTCTTGCCTGAGATGCTGGATGTGACTCATTCCAGCGAAGCGCAGCAAATATCACAGATGTCGGCATTGTGGGCAACCAACCGCTTCCCGCCTGTCATGGCCAACAAGGACAAGTTCAAGCAGCAATTGAGTATGCAGGAAATTGAAGTCATAGAAAGCCTGACCAAAGAATTCATGCAATTGTATGGCTATGAAATGATGACAGATGCCAGTCTGGAGTTAAGTCCGGAAGTGTTGGCGGCAGCAAAAGATAAATCCAGCAAAGGCAGGGTAGAAGCCTGGGATAGCCTCAAGCATGATAATTACAAAGACTATGTCTTGCGCCGCTTCAGGGCAGATTACCTGGCAAGCCTGAACCAGCGCCTGCCTGTGCATGCATAGAAATTAAAAGCTAAACCAATGCAACCATGATGCCGGCACCTGTCACCAGAGTGCCGGCTATTCTTTCTGTAATCACTGCATACCTTTCCTGTGTCGCCCAGTGACTGGCTTTGCTGGCCAGCATGCCATAGCCCAACAGAATAAAAAATTCAGGAATGATGGAACAGGCTGCCAGTATCAGCATCTGCACACCTACTGGTTCCCTGGGGTCTATGAATTGCGGCAGTATCGCCACAAACATCAACAGGGTTTTAGGGTTCATTAATTGCAGCATCAACGCGCTGCTGAATATCTTACTGCCACTGAGTGCGACACCATCAAGTTTGGATATGGTCAATGGCGATGGTTTGCCAAAAATGGCCGACAAACCAAGATAGACCAGATAAGCCGCTCCCAGATATTTGATCGCCATAAATACTTTAGGTGACGCCAGTATCAGCGAACCTATACCCGTCGCCGATACTGCAAAGTAAATAGCATTGCCCGTCAATATACCCAGGCTGACAAACAGGGAGGTGCGCCATCCCCTGGCTATGCCATAGGCAACCACCATCATGACTGCCGGGCCGGGGGACAGTGACAGCGCTGCCTCTGTCGCTGTGAACAAGGCCCAGCTTTCCAGATTCATTGCCATCGCTGCTTATGCCTTCAAAAAATCATGAATAGCCGTCAGAACCTGATCGGCCTGTTCTGACATCAATGAATGGCCGCAATTGTCTATGATCTTTTGCTGGCTGTTTGCGATGGCTTTGCTCAAGGTCAGGCTGGCCTTTGCTGGTGTCATCATGTCTTTTTTACCGAGTATGAACAGACTGGGGCAAGTGACTGATTGCGCTGCTGTCTCACCATTGGCATAGGCATTGCAGGCAGCAAAATCCGTATAAAAAACCTTGTCAGGATTGATGGCAGAAATACGCTGCATCAGGCGCTGGCTAACTCCCATGACATAAAACCCCGGGCCAGGGCAGGATGGCTTGTGCGCAATGGATGTGTGTGACCAGATATTCACCATATCAATTGCGGTCTGCTCTTCATCGCGGGCAGCATTGAGCAGAGTGTCGGATACTTTCATGGGGTAGGCGGTACCAACCATGATGAGTTTGCTGACACGTGAGTTCGCTTTGAAGCAGGTTTCCAATGCAATGAGGGAACCCATGCTGTGCCCGATCAGCGTGGCTTGCGCTATCCCTGCTACATCCAGCAAAGCCAGCAGCCAGTCGGCCATTTGTTCTACGCTGGTTAGCGCCTGGCCTTTACTGCGGCCATGGCCGGGCAAGTCGACTGCCAGTACGTTAAAACCGTGATGTGCCAGGTAACGGGTCTGCAAACCCCAGACCGAGTGATCATTTTGTGCGCCATGGATAAACACCAGCGTGGGCAGAGCAGGGTTGTAAGCCTTGCCGCCGGTATAGCAATAGGCTGTCTGGCCATTGACTTCAAATAACATCTCAGGCTCCTTTCTGTGCAGCTTTGAGGCCACGGGACAGGTCTTCAATCAGGTCTTCGACATTTTCCAGTCCTATTGACAGACGCATGGTTCCCTCGGTAATGCCGGATGCCAGCAACTGCTCCGCCGGCACGCGGAAGTGGGTGGTAGATGCTGGATGTATGGCCAGGGACTTGGCATCGCCGACATTGGCCAGGTGCGAGAAAATATTCAGTGATTCAATAAAGCGCTGTCCGGCAGCGCGATTACCCTTGATGTTGAATGAAAATACTGCACCGCAACCTTTGGGTAGCAGGGTCTTTGCCAGCTCATAGTCGGGGTGATTTTCCAGTTCAGGGTAAGAGACTGAATCGACCGCGGGATGCGCCACCAGAAATTCGACGACCTTTCGCGTGTTCGCCACATGCCTGTCCATACGCATGCCCAAGGTTTCTATGCCTTGCAGAATAGTGAAGGCATTGTGCGGGCTCATGCAGGCGCCAAAGTCGCGCAAGCCTTCTCGCCTGGCCCTGAGTGAAAATGCCGCGACTGTTGATTCTTCGCTGAACACCATGCCATGGAAGCCGTCATAAGGCTCGCAGAGTTCGGCAAAGTGCCCGGTCTTTTCATAGGCTGCCTGCCAGTCAAACGTGCCGCCATCGACCAGCAAACCACCTATGGCTGTACCATGGCCGCACAGGAACTTGGTCGCTGAATGAAATACCAGGTCAGCACCATGATCAAATGGTTTCAGCAGATAAGGTGTGGTAAAGGTAGAGTCCAGCATCAGCGGTAGATGATGCTCATGCGCAATTTCTGCAACTGCTGGGATGTTCAGTACATCAAGACCCGGGTTGCCAAGAGTTTCTGCAAACAGCACCTTGGTATTCGGGCGTATCGCGGTACGCCAGGCATCCAGGTCACGGGGATCGACAAAGGTGGTGTCTATGCCAAAGCGTTTCATGGTGTAGGCCAGCAGGTTTTGCGAGCCGCCGTACAAGGCACGTGAAGCAACAACGTGGGAACCTGCACCGGCGATGGTTGTCAGACCCAAATGCATGGCAGCTTGCCCACTGGCAACGGCTATGCCTGCAACACCACCTTCAAGTGCGGCAATTCTTTCTTCCAGTACAGCATTGGTGGGATTGGAGATGCGTGAATAGACGTGACCTGCTCTTTCCATATTAAAGAGTGACGCTGCATGATCTGAATCCTTGAACACAAAAGAGGATGTCAGGTAAATAGGGGTGGCACGTGCCCCTGTGGCTGGATCAGGCGCAGCACCAGCATGCAGGGATAGGGTATCAAAGCCATGGTATTTAGGGCCGCTCATTGGTGAGACTCTCCATATTGTGAGGCAGCAATGCTACCATCGCTCATGCCCAAGGTGCAAAAGGTGGGCCAAAACTTGGAGCAAAGCGCGTGAAATGATGAATAAAATATTTTACATGCTGGATTTTTTGCAAGGCTTGCGATACATTGCAATGAAGGCTCACAAAAATGTATAAGAGGAGGGACATCATGAAAGTTTCAGAGATACTTCAAGTGAAAGGTAATATCCTTTTCACGATCACACCTGATATCCCCATCACCGAAGCCGTCAGCGTCATGGAAGAGAAAGACATAGGTTCTCTGGTCGTGATGGAATACGGCGATCTGGTTGGCATACTGACTTTCCGTGAAGTCATACGCGCAATTCATAAAAACCAGGGCTCACTTGGTAATGGCACTGTGCGCAAGTATATGGATGACCATCCACTTACTGTGACACCAGAAACAGAAGTCAATGAAGTGCGCCGCATGATGCTGGAAAAGCATTCACGCTACCTGCCTGTCATGGATGCCAAAACTCTGCTGGGTGTTATTTCATTCTATGACGTGGCCAGAGCCGTGCTGGAAGCGCAAAGTTTTGAAAACAAGATGTTGAAAGCCTATATCCGTGACTGGCCCGTTGAAGAAAACGAGCAGTAAGCACGAATGTTTGCGCATTGATCAATAAAGATCAAAGTGTAAAGATCATGGTGTGTCGATATCTATTTCAGGATCGCGAATGAAACTTAGCATGAGACTTAGCAGCGGCGCAGCAAGTTCAGGTTTCTCTGGGATACCTATACCTTCTACGAGAGTCATGCCACACGCGCCTGACCGCAGCGTTGCCAGGATGTTGCGCCTGGTCAGGGGCAGTGTTCCTGACTGCACAGCACGTCGCGCCAGCCTGCATGGTCGCGAGAACGCTGTTCCTAAAGTAGATATCAATATGCATTAAACCAATTGACGCCCGCAAGCTTGTATAGCGGGCGTTTTTTATTGTCTGTTTGGACGCTAGATAAGGAAAATAATATGCATATCGCCGTTGTTGGTGCCGGATTAGCAGGGTTGACAGTTGCGCGACAATTACAGACGCAAGGTCATCACGTCACTGTGTATGAAAAAAGCATGGGTGTCAGTGGCCGCATGAGTACCAGACATACGGAGCTGGGTGGTTTTGATCATGGCGCACAATATTTCACCGCGGGCTCGGACCGTTTTAAAAAAGAAATTGCAGACTGGAAAAAATTTGGCTGGGTCGTTCCGTGGACGGCCAAGCTGGCAACGCTGGAAGCTGGCAGTAGCAAGCCGGCAGGGCGCAGTGGTACGCGTTATATCGCTGTGCCTGGCATGAGTTCGCTGGGCAAGCAACTGGCGCATGGTCTGGATGTGCGTGCAGAGCAGCAGGTAAGCGCCTTGGAGGCGCATGGCAAGCAATGGCTGCTGTCCATCCGTTCAGCCACGGTACCAATTGCAGCGACCGCAGGGCCGTTTGACGCAGTGATATTGGCTATTCCCGCTGACCAGGCTGAACCCTTGTTGAGTGTGGTACCAGCACTGGCCAAACAGGCCAAGCAATCCCATCTGGCACCATGCTGGACGCTGATGCTTGGCTTCCAGACTTCACTGGATCTGCCATATGACGGTGCCTGGATCAACAATTCCCGCCTTGGCTGGATAGCGCATGATGATGCCAAGCCTTTGCACAGGGCGGGTGAGCGCTGGGTTTGTCATGCTACTCAGGCCTGGAGTATTGAGCATCTGGAAGATGACGATGAGCGTGTCAAAGAAAAACTGACCAAGGCCTTTCATGAGGCAACTGGCTCATGGATACAACCCATCCATGCTGTCGTACACCGCTGGCGTTATGCCGAGGCAGTAAAACCAGTGGCTTCTGACTTTTTGTGGAATGGCAAGCAGGGTATAGGCGTTTGCGGAGACTGGTTTGCTGCTGGTCTTGAAGGGGCAGGCAAAGTGGAAAATGCCTTTCTCAGTGCGCTGGCACTGGCAAAGGCAATTCCTGACTGATTGTCTGCTTGTTGCTGTGCTTATTTGAGTAACTTGGCAAGCCCGCGTGCGGGTTTGCCAGCATCATGCAGGGTCCAGCTCTTGCGTATGCCTTTAGGTACGTGCCACAGTGCTTTCGTGCCTGCACGGAAGAGCACGGTATCACCCGGCTTCAGGGAAAACTTTTTCCCCTCATATTCAATATCTACGCCACCTTCCAGCACATAAATACTTTCATCAAGCTGGTAATGCCATTCAAAAGTAGAGGGGCCATCGCATTCAAAAATGCCTGAACTGGTGTCGCCATCATGGGATTTGAAAAATTCAGCGGCACGGAAATTCGGTTTGCCTTCCTTGACCCAGGATGGATCAACCTCAAAGGGTTTGACGGGCAAATTAACAGCCGTAGCACTTGCCGGCTGCGCCTGCGTGACATAGGCAATGGCCTGATAGGAGGTAACGCCCATCAAGGTCAGCAAAACGGCAGCTACGCCTATCGTCAGTGATTTTTTCATGCTTTGTACTCTCCCATGTTGTAAGAGTAGCACCGAATTGCCATTCAGTATGAAAAACAAAGTTAAACCAGAACCTGTTTAACCTTTGTCATTTAGTCTGGCCTCAAATTATACATGAGTGCGTTCACCGGTCTGTAAGCGCCACAGGGCCGCATAACCTGCATCCAGTGCCAGCAATTCGTCATGCGTGCCACTTTCTATGATCTTGCCAGCTTCCAATAAGTGTATGCAATCTGCCTGACGTACTGTGGACAGGCGATGGGCGATGACGATGGTGGTACGGTTGCGGCTGACAACATGCAGGCTGCGCTGGATTGCTGCTTCGGTTTCATTATCGACAGCACTGGTGGCTTCATCCAGTATCAGTATAGGTGGATTTTTCAAAATTGCCCTGGCCAATGCCAGGCGCTGGCGCTGGCCGCCAGAGAGTTTCTGCCCGCGCTCACCAATACGGGTAGCAAAACCCAGCGGCAGTTTTGAAATGAATTCCATGGCTTCTGCTGCCTGTGCAGCGTCCCGGATAGCTGCGTCGTCAGCATCCTGCATGCCATAGGCAATATTGTCGGCTATCGTGCCATCGGTCAGGAAACTGTCTTGCGCAACATAGCCTATGCAGCGACGCAGGTCTTGCAGGTTGATGTCATTGATTTCTGTGCCATCCAGCGTGATTTTTCCTGCTTGTGCAGAGTAGAAGCGCAAAAGCAGTTTCACCAGGGTCGATTTACCTGAGCCAGTAGAGCCAACAAAAGCGACAGTCTTGCCGGCTGGTATATGCAGGCTGATTTGCTGCAAGGTTTTTTGATCACCATATGCAAAATCAACTTGATCGAACTGCAGCTCACCCTTGATCTGTGTCGGTGCAACATGCTTGCCTTCATACGGGATATTGATTTTGGTATCCAGCAAACCCATGGCGCGGTCTATGGCTGACATTGAGCGCTGGTACATGTCTGCAACCTCAGCCAGGCCTGTCATGGGCCACAGCAGGCGTTGCGTCAGATACACCAGTACAGAATAAGCGCCGACAGCCAGGTCGCCCTGCAAGGTCAGCCAGCCACCGTATACCAGAGTGGCGGTAAAGCCCGCCAAAATCGCCATGCGGATGACAGGTGTGATAGCGGCGCTGATAGCAATTGCATTGCTGTTGGCTTCGCGATAAGTGTTGCTGGCTTCGGCTATATGATTCTTTTCAAAAGTCTCGGTCGCAAAGGCTTTGATGGTGGCCAGACCCAGCAAATTATTGTTCAGTCGAGCGCTGACGTCTCCAGCAGCTTCGCGCACTTCAGAATAACGCGGTGCCAGGCGTTTTTGAAACCAGAATGCGCCTATCAATATTAACGGAACGGGCAACAAGGAGATAACAGCGAGAGATGGTTGTAATGTGAAAAACACCGCGCTGACCATGATGGAAGAGCAGATAACCTGGATGATCTGGTTTGCCCCGCCATTCAGGAAACGTTCCATCTGGTTGATATCTTCATTTAAGATGGACATCAGATTGCCAGTGCGCTGGTTTTCAAAATAAGCCATCTCCAGTTTTTGCACATGGTCATAGGTATCAAGCCGCAGATCATGTTGAAGGTTTTGCGCCAGTTTGCGCCACTTGATGGACAGCAGATATTCAAACCAGGATTCACCACCCCAGATCAGGGCATTGACTGCGCCAAGGAACATCAGTTGATGCCAGGTATCGGTAATGCCAAAACCACCCAGTACCCGTTTTGCCAAAAAACTCTTGTCACCATTGATGACGATATCGACTGCGACACCAATCAAGACCTCAGGTAAGACATCAAAGAATTTGTTCAATATCGAATAAATGGTCGCGAGGCGAAGATCTGTTTTATATGCCTTGGCATAATTCAGGAGTTTTTTAAGTGGGTGGACTGGTGGCATGGCTGGATTTACTTAATGGCAGAAAATTGCAGAAGATGACAAAAACAAAAGGGACTGCAAATTCTACAGTCCCTTCCTTATTTATGCTTGACTATGTCAATTATTAATCTTCCCGGCGCAAATGCGGGAACAAAATCACGTCACGGATATTAGGTGAGTCAGTAATCAACATCATCAAACGGTCTATGCCTATGCCACAACCGCCAGTCGGTGGCAGGCCATATTCCAGAGCGCGGATATAGTCAGCATCGTAGTACATGGCTTCTTCATCGCCTGCATCCTTGTTGGCAACCTGCGCCTGGAAGCGCGCTGCCTGGTCTTCTGCGTCATTCAATTCAGAGAAGCCATTGGCGATTTCACGACCTGTCATGAACAGCTCGAAACGCTCGGTAATGCCTGCAGCAGTGTCAGATGCGCGTGCCAGTGGCGAGACCTCGACAGGGTAATCGATGATGAAAGTCGGGTTCCACAATTGTGCTTCGGCGGTTTCTTCAAACAGGGCCAATTGCAATGCCCCCAGGCCTGCTGTGACAAAAGGCTTGACGCCAAACTTCAGCAATTCTGTCTTGATGAATGCGGCATCGTGCAGTTGTTCATCGGTATATTCTGGCGCGTATTTGTGAATGGCACCAACGATGGTCAGTCGCTCAAAAGGCTTGCTCAGATCCAGTTCGCGACCCTGATAAGTCAATACCGCCGTGCCGTGTGCATCTTCGGCAGCCTTGCGTATGACTTGCTCAGTGAAGTTCATGATCCATTTGTAATCCACGTAAGCGGCATAAAACTCCATCATCGTGAATTCTGGATTATGACGTGGTGATACACCTTCATTGCGGAAGTTGCGGTTGACTTCAAACACGCGGTCAAAACCACCGACGACCAAACGCTTCAGATACAGCTCAGGTGCGATACGCAGATACATCTGCATGTCCAGCGCATTGTGATGCGTGATGAAAGGTTTGGCTGCTGCGCCGCCAGGTATCACATGCAACATCGGTGTTTCCACTTCCATGAAATCATTGCTGTTCATGAATGTGCGTATAGAGTTCATGGCGGCTGTACGCGCCTTGAAAGTGCGGCGCGTGTCTTCGCTCATGATGAGATCGACATAACGCTGGCGGTACTTGGTTTCCTGATTGGCCAGGCCGTGGAATTTGTCAGGCAAGGGGCGCAGGGACTTTGTCAGCATGCGCAAGGTCGTGACCTTGACTGTCAATTCATCAGTTTTGGTTTTGAACAGCACACCTTCTATGCCCAGGATGTCGCCCAGGTCATAGTGACGGAAGGCTTCCATTTCGGCTTCACCGGTTTTGTCCGTGGTGACATACAACTGTATGCGGCCATCAGCCTTGATGCCGGATGCATCTTGCAGTGTCGCGAAGGCTGCTTTTTTGCCAGCTTCACGTTTCAGCATCATACGGCCAGCGACACTGACTTCAACATTCAGTGCTTCCAGTTCTTCGCGACTCATTGCGCCATATTTCTCTGCCAGTTCCGCTGCTTTGTGTTGTGGGCGGAAATCATTGGGAAACGCTACGCCTTTGGAGCGGATAGCATCGAGTTTGGCGCGACGTTCGGCGATGATGGAATTTTCATCAACAGGCAATTCACCTGCTGTCGTGTTATTGATATCGGACATAATTTTCCCTAAGGGAGGGCAGGCATCTGGCCTGCGGGTTTTGATTCTTTAAGGCTGCGCAGGCGGTCGCCTGCGCACTGTACAAAATTAATTACACGCCTTGCTTTAAGGATGCCGCGATGAATTCATCCAGGTCACCATCCAGAATTGCTTTGGTGTTGCCTGATTCAAAATTCGTGCGTAAATCCTTAATGCGGGATTGATCCAGTACATAAGAGCGAATCTGGTGACCCCAACCTACGTCGGTCTTGGAATCTTCCAGGTTTTGCTTTTCACTCATGCGCTTGCGCAATTCAAGTTCAAACAGTTTGGCCTTCAACATTTCCCACGCTTCGGCGCGGTTCCTGTGCTGGCTGCGGTCATTTTGACATTGGACGACGATGCCAGAAGGGCCATGCGTCAAACGAACAGCAGAGTCGGTTTTATTAATATGCTGACCACCAGCACCGGAGGCGCGGTAAGTATCGGTACGCACATCCGCCGGGTTGATGTCGATCTCAAACGAGTCATCTACTTCAGGGTAGACAAACAGGCTGGAGAAAGAGGTGTGGCGGCCATTGTTGGAGTCAAATGGTGACTTGCGCACCAGGCGGTGTACACCGGTTTCTGTGCGCAGGTAGCCGTAGGCATATTCGCCTTCGACTTTCAAGGTGGCAGTCTTGATGCCGGCGATGTCGCCGTCAGACTGTTCCATGATTTCGACTTTGAAACCCTTGCGTTCGCAATAGCGCAGGTATTGACGCAACAGCATGGATGCCCAATCCTGTGCTTCAGTACCGCCGGCACCAGCCTGGATATCGATAAAGCAGTTGTTCGGGTCCATGGGGTTATTGAACATGCGACGGAATTCCATGCCTTCAACCAACTCACGCAGGCTCTGGGCATCAACTTCTATTGCTTCCAGGGTATCGTCGTCATTTTCTTCGCGCGCCATGGCGAACAGGTCATTGGCGTCGCGCAGGCCGCTATCCGCTGTGACAAGCGTGTTGACGACGTTTTCCAGGGATTTTTTTTCTTTGCCTAATTCCTGGGCGCGTTTGGGATCATTCCAGACGGCAGGGTCTTCCAGTTCGGCGTTGACTTGTTCCAGTTTCTCTGACTTGATATCGAAGTCAAAGATACCTCCGGAGTTCGGCTTCGCGGACTGTCAGGTCGGCGAGCAGGGCGGACAGGCTATTAAGGCGTTCAGCTTCCATGATTTTATACTTTTCTAATGCAATCAAACCTTGCATTATACCTTGCTGCAGGGCGCTTGATGTAATTTGCTCACGTGGATATGCTTAAATGATATTAAATTCCGTCTAAGCCCCGACAGATTTGCCAGGGTTTATTGGTCACTTGCCAAAAAGAGGTAGTTAGCGCTCTGCGAGTACAGTGCGCTTATTGTTGCCAGGATTGTTACCAAACGGAGTTGGTGACGGTGGGCTTTGATTCTCTGTGGCTTTCCATCCACTTTGCCAGGTGAGTTTTGAAGCAGGATGGGCAGATATGGTATTGCGTCTGGGTAGATTGGCCGCCATGGGGGAAAGATTCTTCCTCTTCCAGTTGCAGGGTGGTGATGGATTTTTCATGCTCTTTGGCCGCCCAGTTTTCATCCCATTTGGATTCTGTACCACAGACATCACAGGTGAGCTTGTCGAAAACCTCTTCAGTATGCTCAAGTATTAATACTGTTTTCATGTGTTTCATACTTCCTCCCTGTGGTGTTGATGACCTGGATTTGGTGGCAAGTGATAATTTGATTCTACATCAGTGGCAGAGCATGAAAAGAGCAAGCTTGAAAAAAAGCTGTGTAGCCCGGTACGGGTCAACACAGCTTTCATTTATTGCAGAGGATTGTTGCTTGTTAATTTGCTAGCGCCTGCCTGTCTTGCTGGTCGCAGCCTTAGGCTTTGCTGCCTTGTGCGCCAGCGCAGGCCGTGCAGAACTGGTGGCAGCAGGTTTGCCTGGTGTTGTTTTTGCATTTCCTGCAGATCGAGAATAAGACTTTATGCCAAAAGTATCAATTTTTGGTGCTGCTACGCGTTTGCCATTGGCGACACCACTTTCATCGATGGTGATAGGTATGCGCGGCTGGCGTAGCGGGATCAAGTGCTTGGGGCCGCTGCCTATCAAGTCACGCCTGCCCATACGTACCAGCGCTTCGTGGATGATTTCCCAGTTTTCCGGTGCGTGATAGCGCAACAATGCCTTGTGCAGTTTGCGTACCTTGCCAGAGCGAGCTGTCTCTACAACTTCAGAATCTGCCGTCACTTTCTTCAGCGGATTCTTGCGGGTATGGTACATGGTGGTTGCCAGCGCCATAGGGGTAGGCATGAAGGTTTGCACCTGGTCCAGCTTGAAATCATTTTTCTTGAGCCAGACAGCCAGGTTCACCATGTCTTCATCGGTAGAACCTGGGTGAGCCGCGATAAAGTAAGGGATAAGATACTGTTCCTTGCCCGCTTCTTTTGAATACTTCTGGAACATAGCCTTGAACTCATCATAGCTGCCTATGCCGGGCTTCATCATCTTGGACAAAGTGTCAGCTTCAGTATGTTCAGGCGCGATCTTCAGTAGGCCGCCAACGTGATGGGTCACCAGTTCTTTTACATATTCAGGTGATCGCACCGCCAGGTCATAGCGCAACCCGGAACTGACTAATATCTTTTTGATGCCTGGCAGGGCGCGTGCCTTGCGGTAAATTGAGATCAACTTGCTGTGGTCAGTGCCCAGGTTTGAACAGATGCTTGGATAGACGCAGGACAGGCGGCGGCAGGATTCTTCTATCTTTTTGTCCTTGCAGGCCAGACGGTACATGTTGGCTGTTGGGCCGCCCAGATCAGAAATCGTGCCAGTAAAGCCTTTGACCTTGTCGCGGATTTCTTCTATCTCGCGCAAAATCGATGGCTCGGAGCGGCTTTGTATGATGCGGCCTTCATGCTCGGTAATCGAGCAAAAAGTACAGCCACCAAAGCAGCCACGCATGATATTCACCGAGAAACGTATCATCTCCCAGGCTGGTATGCGTGACTTGCCATAAGCAGGGTGGGGCGCACGTGCATAGGCGCGGTCATACACGCCATCCATCTCATCCATGGCCAGTGGCAGCGGTGGCGGGTTCAGCCAGACATCACGGTCGCCGTGGCCCTGCACCAGTGCCTTGGCATTGCCTGGATTTGCTTCCAGGTGGAATACGCGTGAGGCATGGGCATACAGGACAGCATCTTCCTTGACTTCATCAAAGGATGGCAGGCGTATGACCGATTTGTGTTGCTTGTTGCGCAGCATGAGCTGGCGCTCTTCACGACTCATGATGCGTATGGCTTGCAGTTGCACAACGTCAGCCTTGGTTTCTGCTTTGACTTCAGGCTTGGCTTGCGTAGAAACGGCAGCAGTGGCAGGTGCATCGCCCGTGGCGCATTTTGCTTCTTTCTCAGGCACCATGGCATACGGGTCGGTATGCGCTTCTATCTTGCCTGGCGTGTCAATTTTGACCGAGTTGATTTCCGTCCATTCTTCATCTGGCAGCCAACCTTTGGGTGTCATGAAGGCAGTACCACGCAAATCGCGGATATCCTTGATGGCTTCGCCCTGTGCCAGTCTATGCGTCAGATCAATGAGGGCGCGTTCGGCATTGCCAAACAGCAGGATGTCGGCTTTGGAATCTGGCAGAACTGAGCGTCTTACCTTGTCAGACCAGTAATCATAATGGGCTATGCGGCGCAAACTGGCTTCTATACTACCAGCGACGACATTGGCATCTGGATAAGCTTCGCGCGCGCGTTGGGCATAAACCACCAGGGCACGGTCCGGGCGCTTGGTGCGGTCACCATCTGGCGTATAAGCATCTTCAGAGCG
Organism: Undibacterium sp. TC4M20W; assembly: GCF_049340245.1. Classification (NCBI taxonomy): domain Bacteria; kingdom Pseudomonadati; phylum Pseudomonadota; class Betaproteobacteria; order Burkholderiales; family Oxalobacteraceae; genus Undibacterium; species Undibacterium sp. TC4M20W. Next base: position 41,321 of record NZ_JBMPPI010000019.1, on the reverse strand, counting down.
TATCTTGCGGTCGGCAGTGTAGCGGTTCACCATGGAATCCATATTGCCGGCAGTGACACCAAAATACAGATTTGGTTTGCCCAGTGCACGGAAAGCATCGGCAGATTGCCAGTCCGGCTGGCTGATGATACCGACGCGGAAACCATGATGCTCGAGCAGACGGCCTATCAGGGCCATGCCAAAGCTGGGGTGGTCGATATAGGCATCGCCAGTGACGAGGATAACGTCGCAACTATCCCAGCCCAGCACATCCATTTCGGCGCGTGACATGGGGAGGAAAGGTGCAGTATTTTTCCCGCCAACTTCCGGGCGAAAACGGGGAAAAGAGAAAAGATTTTTAGGCTGAGCGTTCATTGACGGAATTGTACCGGAAAGCTGTTGGTTTCGCGCGGCAATAAGGAAATTCTTCTGAAAAATCAAAAGCTTGCATGCAAGTGCGATGATGTATTTGTTAATAATTTATTCTTGTGATCCTGGGCTTTGAGACGCATCAGGCGATTTTGTAGCATTGCCATGTTTGCTTTAAAGCTGCTCTGCCGCTATCTGACGTAGCGTGATTGATGTAAATTTTTTCGAATTTGTTTATCTTTTTGAGAGCTAATTCCATATTAGATATAGCTGTTTTCGCGTAAAATCGCGCCAATATCAATTTGGCAGGAGAAGTATATGAGTATCAAATCAGACAAGTGGATACGCCGCATGGCAGAGCAAACCGGCATGATAGAGCCGTTTGAGCCGGGCCAGGTGCGTGAACGTGATGGTAACCGCATCGTCAGCTATGGCACTTCCTCCTACGGTTACGATATACGTTGCGCCGACGAATTCAAGATTTTCACGAATATCAACAGCACCATTGTTGATCCAAAAAATTTCGATGAAAAATCCTTTGTTGATTTCAAGGGTGATGTTTGCATCATTCCTCCAAACTCATTCGCGTTGGCGCGCACGATGGAATATTTCCGTATTCCGCGCAGCGTACTGACTATCTGTCTCGGTAAATCCACTTATGCGCGTTGCGGCATCATCGTCAATGTCACGCCGTTCGAGCCTGAATGGGAAGGTTATGTGACGCTGGAATTCTCAAATACCACACCATTGCCAGCCAAGATTTATGCAGGTGAAGGTTGTGCTCAGGTCTTGTTCTTTGAGAGTGATGAAATTTGCGAAACATCCTACAAAGACCGCGGCGGTAAATATCAGGGACAAGTTGGCGTAACTTTACCGAAAACCTGAATTCAAGACTGAATACAATACTGATACAAGAAATTCATGCAGCCGGATTACGCAGCCATACTTCAGACTATTTTTGCTGAAGTTCAGCCTTTATTGTCTCAGGGGAAAGTCGCTTCCTATATCCCTGAGTTGTCCAAAGTGTCGGCCCAGCATTTTGGTATGGCTGTGTATTGCCTGGATGGCAGCACCTATAGTATTGGTGATAGCCAGCAAAAATTCTCATTGCAAAGTGTCACCAAGCTGTTTGCGCTGGCGCTGGCATTTTCTCGTGAGGGCGATGCGATCTGGGAACGGGTAGGGCGCGAGCCTTCCGGTAATCCTTTCAATTCCCTGGTGCAGCTGGAATACGAACGTGGCAAGCCACGTAACCCCTTCATTAATGCGGGCGCGCTGGTCATTGCCGATATTCTGTCGGCCCGCTTTGTGCAGTCTGATATCGCGGTCCAGCAGTTTGCACGTACCATTTCTGGCGAACCCACCATCGATTTTGATATGGCCGTCGCCCAGTCTGAGCGCCAGACTGCACACCGTAATTATGCAATTGCCCATTTGATGAAAGATTTTGGCAATCTGCATAATCCCGTCAAAACTGTTATTGATAGCTATTGCCGCCAATGCTCGCTGACCATGACTTGTGCTGAATTGGCCAAGGCAGGCGGCTTCCTTGCTAATCATGGTACTGTGCCCTGGAGTGGGCAGCAAATCCTTGATGCCAGTTCATCCAAACGCCTCAATGCATTGATGCTGACTTGTGGCACTTATGATGCGGCAGGTGATTTTGCTTATCGTGTTGGTTTGCCAGCCAAGAGCGGTGTTGGTGGAGGTATTCTGGCACTGGTACCAGGTGAACTGGCTGTGGCCGTCTGGTCGCCGGGGCTGGATGCTACCGGTAATTCGCTGGCGGGCACCTATGCGCTGGAGCGATTTACTACGCTGACGGCCAGGTCCATATTCTGATTTCTAGTGGTTGCTACTGAGCTGCTAATGAGTTGCCACTACACGCCCTCAAGCGCGCAGCGGCCTATATTGCTTAAGTCAGGAAACCCAGATTACGGTTAGAAAAATTAGTGATATTCGGGAAAATATCATTGATCTGGCTCGTGCTCAGTCCAAACCAGTTTGCCAGTGTGGCGCCATACTGATCAACCGAGATTTGTGGCAGCAAGCTGCCTGAGCCTACATCCAGGCTATGCTTGAGACCTGTTACCGGGAAGTCACCATAAATATTGTTACCTTTGACCGCGCCACCAACGATGAAGTGGTGTGAGCCCCAGCCATGATCGGTGCCATCACCATTGCTGGTAAAGGTTCTGCCAAAATCTGATGCCGTGAACAGGGTCACCTGTTTGCGCATGTCAGTGCCCTGCAAATTACCCAGGACGCCATCAAAATAACTGATGGCATGAGCCAGTCTGGCCATCAGGTCTGCATGCGCCGTACGCTGGAAATCATGTGTATCGAACCCGCCCAGGCTGACAAAGAACACTTGTCGTTGCGCGCCCAGGGCGCTGCGTCCGGCGATGATCCTGGCGATCGTTTGCAATTGGGAAGCCAGTCCATTGTTGGCCAGATTGCCATTGTTCGGGTTGGTATATTGCGTCGGGTTGGGTACGCCAGTAGCGCCTGCAGGTGCCATTGCAGGGCTCAGCAGGCTTTGTGCATTGATGGAGCGATTGGTGACTGCCGCATGTTCTTTCTGGAACAAATTGGCAGAGTCCGATGAGATGATATTTTTCAGCGGGTTGCCAGCGGTACTGGAACCAAACAGGCTGCCAGTCAAGCCATTGATGGGCACAGCGCCAGATGCACTGACCTGATATTGATTGATGTTACGGCCAGCCAGGAACACTGCATTGCCTGACGTTGAGATGGCCGTAAATACGGGATAGGCATTGGAAGAGGCCAGCATGTCACCCATGCGCCCGCCCCAGCCATAAGCTGCACCTTCTGGTGCATAGGCTTGCCACAGGGATTGCTGGTCATTGTGGGAAAATAATTTCGGCGGCAGAGGTACGCTGCCAGCCTTGTACTGTGCCAGAGTGGTGGGCACAATCAATGGGCCGACATTGCTGAGTATTGCGGCACGGCCATTGTCAAACAGGCTTTTCAATGGCCCCAACTGTGGATGTAATGCGAAGCTGCGACCAGCCTGTGATGTGGTCGGGCTGATGGGCAAGACGCCGCCATTGCTGCCTACTGCGGGCAGGGCTATTGATCCCGCTTCGTTGGTGGTGCGTACGGTCGTGTATTGCGTCCATGACGTGCTGTCTGTTGCCAATACCGTATTGGCATGATCATTGGCACCATACAGGAACAGGCATACGAGTGCCTTGTAACCACCGGAAGAGGTTTGTGCCGCAGCGGAACCCATGGTTGCCAGATTGATGGCAAAGGGTAGACTGGCGCTGCCTGCAGCACCGGCAACACCAAGTGCAGTGGAGAAGCGCAAAAACTCGCGGCGCGAAGCGTTTAATTTAGTCATGATGGATCCCGTTCATTTTTGGACCAGATATTCAGGAGAGGCCATAGTCAGGAAAATTGACAAATAGACGCGATTCTTCTTCGCTGCATCCGCATTGGCTGTATTGTTGGTCGGTATCGTTACCGAATTAACAGCTGTCAAAATCTGGCTGCGCAAGTTGCTGCTCATCTGATTCGACATCAGCGTCAGGTTCAATTGATCCAGCAATTGGTCCGGCGTTGCCGCCAAATTGATGAGGCTGCTGTAATCCGCCTTGACGTCACGCGATGAACCGGTGCCGTTAGGAATTACATCGCGCATGAAGTTCAGATAGCCAACGACCGAGGTTTCACCCGTGATTTGCATTTCTGGCGATACCAGGCCTGCGCTGGCGATGCCTGAATTTGGTGGTACATAACCCGGACGGTAGAAATTGAATACCGTTGGTGAACGCATTGGCGTTTCTGATAATCCACTGAGCGGGTCATCCATGCTGGTCATCAAGAATCGGCCAGAAGTGGAACTCACATTGAATGCGCGCATCCAGTTCGCCAGACGTAATACCGGCTCTCTAAGTTTGCCAGTGTTGGCAAAGGCCAGGGTGGTGTCATTGCGCGCCTCATTGTCCAGCAAAATTGCTTTGATGACGGCACGCATATCACCTCTGGTACCCGAGCCATTGTTGTTGAAAGCTGCCGCAACCCTGGAAATATATTGCGGGCTAGGGTTGCTGGTGACCAGACGCTGTATCAACTGTTTGCCGATGAAAGGACCAACATTTGGATGATTGAACAGCGTGTCCAGCGCAGTTTTCAAACTCGCTTCGGGATTGGCTGGTGATTGCGCTGGAATCGTCACACCCAGGAAGGTCTTGGCCGAAACTGAATGGTATTTGGGGTAGCTTTGCATAGGCAACCAGTCACGGTTGGCGTCTGCATTACCGCCAAAGAAACGGTTATCACTCTTGTCCGGGCCTGCCCAGCTCCATCCGGTGAATACCTTGGCAAGACCCTGTATATCTGTGCTGGAATAGGTCTCGACTGGTTTGCCACCGTTCATGACATAAGTACCGTCCTGATTTAACTGATACAGACCTATGGTGAAGAGCTGCATGACTTCACGCGCATAATTCTCGTCGGGAACCTGGGTGCCAGATTCTTTTTGATTGCGCAAGGAAGTCAGGTAATTGCCCATCATAGGATGCAGGCTGACAGATTCCAGTAAATTGCGGAAGTTGCCAAAGGCATTGGCCCCAAGCGTATCGTAATAGCCAGCAACACCACGCGGGTAGTTGGACACATTACTGTCCTGGAAGGACACCACGAATATTTGTGAGAGGGCAAAGGTGACCCGCTGTCTCAATTGGTCGTCGCCTTTGATTGCCTGCTGCCAGAATGATTCAAAGAAGTTATTCTGACTTAGATCACTCAAGCCATTGATGAAGCCAGCAGCTTGCGCATCCATATAACTGCGGTGCAATTTCTGTGGCATGGCCAGTTGTTTGTCTATCCAGGCACTATAGCTGCTGTTAGTCAGGTTATTGATGTCAGAATTGTTCGCACCAAAACTGGCCTGCGCCAGGAAGCGTGAAGCCTGGGCTGGAGTAGGCGCATTGGCAGTATTGGTTGACTGAAAGCCCACCAGAGCTTGTATCATGCCATTGGCAATACTGGAATCTGTAGGCGTGATTGTAGATGCCAGCGCCATGCCCTTGGTGATGGAATCTGCTTTGCTTATATAGGTGAAACCCTGCTGAATGGCAAAGTTTTTGGCAACACTGATTTTGTTGTCGAGCAGGGTGCTGACCCAGCCATTAACTGCGTCACCGGCATAACCATGGGCAGCAATCAGCATGGAGCGCACGACTATACCGCGCGTCACAGTGCCATTGGCAAGGCTGCTTGTCCAGTAATCCAGCCCGGCCTTGTCTGGTGGCGAGCGACTCAATACATTGCGGTAAACGTTGGTGACGAAATCGACATTGTTGGCGTCTGGTGCATAACCAGTCAGTGCCGCATCTTGTATGGCTGCAATGTAAAATGAATCACCAATTTTTTCTATCGACATGCCATTCTTGAATTGGGTGACCCAATAGGCCAGGCCATTCGCATCAGGAATGCGGTTGAAATAGGAGATATACAACTCAATGATGCTATTCAGGTCAGTTGCGGCAATGCTGGAAGCCAGGCTGGCAATCTGCAGATTGATTGAGACATCTTTAAATATCAGTTGCTGAATGCTGGAATTGACATCGGTCGTGCCATCTGTGCCAATATTGTCTTTGACTGAATAACCAGTGCTGGTCTGGGTAATCGCATAATTTGAACGGTTACCACCAAAACTGATGGTAGTACTGGTGACCACTGGTGCGGGCGCAAACAGGCGCTCCAGTACTGTAGGAGGAGCCGGCTTAACCTCGCCAGAAGATGTGCTGGCTTTTTGATCGCCACCACACGAGCTCAATGCAAAAACGGATAAAACAAGCAAACAATGCTTGACGGTGTTAAGCCTGAATAGCGGCATGGTCACTCCTGAAAGTTCATCCCCAGACAATTCCATTTGGGAAAGCCAATTTTAATCCATGCCCTAAAATCACAGCGCCAAAAAGTGTAACAAATCAGTGAAGCAACACATAAACGCCCACCAAAGGTAAGCAAATGTAATTGTTATGGTATTAATTTCTTAACTGTAGATTTTGCGTCTATATTCAAATGCAAGTTAATGAAATTAATAATAATCCCTTAGTCCATCTCGGCCAGTGTTTGATGAACAAACGCTGACAGGATGAGTTTGGATTGGGCAGAAACATCGACGAATTCAAATCCGTGCCTGTATTCCAGACCGTTTTCAGTAGGTGCCTGCGAACGCAATATTACATTCAGACTCAGGTATTCATCGTTACCCGCCGCACTGACTTTGAATTTAATGGTACCTACATCTCCCTTTTTGCCGACCACTTTTTTCATCACGCCGGAAGCACCGCCCATACTCAGGTCGCCCAGCGTAGCTGCTGCAGTTTGCTCGGGATCGCCGATCGTGACGGACGCAATGATTTTGACATTGGCACGCGAACCCTGGCGTATGGTGGTGCAACGGACTTGCTTGGGATAAGAGATATGCAGGTAAGGGTGGGGCGAATATACGGATTTGATGGCCGATGCGGTGAACGCATAGGCTTTTTTACCTGGGAACGCCCGGACTATAAAGGTTTGTCCGTCACGAATAATGACGGCTTTGCCATCAATGGCCGGCGCTGTCACCATGATGGACATATTTTTGACAAAGCCGATCAACTTCACTGTGTAGCGTACAGCGGTATGGTCGTGGACTTGCAGATACAGGGTTTCGCCCACGTTCCAGCGTACGCTGTCCAACTCCATCAGCGTATCTTTGTGCGCGTCTTGCGGAGCAGGACTGGAACCAGGTGCTGAAGATTGAGATGAAACTGGTTTGGAAATGGGCGTGAGTTTTGAGGGGATAGTGTCCCACATGGCATCTGGATTGCAGTACCCATGTTCAAGCAGGCCTTCCAGTTGATGCTGACTTTCAATTTTGACACCAGACGCCATCAACAGATGGCCTTGCTCGTCATAGATAGGCCATGGCGCAGTCTGACCTACGCTGATTTCCGTATGCTTGATCGGCATTAGTCCTGTTGCACCACCCATTTACTGTATCCATAGTCTTGATTATCAATCTGATTGTATATCGAAAATTGGAGCAAATTAAGCGTCTTGTTGTGCCTTTGTATAATAAAAAGCACTTATTGCCAGGGAATGGCAATAAGTGCTCTGTAAGGCCGAAAGACTAAGGTTTTTTGATGATGCCTTATTTACCGCTTTCTGCTGTGGATTTGACGCAATCTACAAAATAGCCACGTTTACCATCGATCTCTGCTTTGACCAGGCCATGGCAATCAGTTTCAAAACCAGGGAATTTTTCATTGAAATCTCGCACGAAACGCAAGTAATCAACAATAGTCTGATTGAAGCGTTCGCCAGGAATCAGCAATGGAATACCTGGAGGATAAGGCGTCAACAGAATTGCCGTAACGCGGCCTTCGAGTTCATCTATCGATACCCGCTCAGTTTCACGGTGCGCCATCATGGCAAAGGCATCAGATGGTTTCATCGCTGGTTGCATGTCAGACAAATACATCTCTGTCGTCAGACGTGCAACATCATGACCTTTGTAAGCTTCATGTATGCCCTGGCACAGGTCTTTCAGGCCCACGCCTTCATAGCGAGGGTTTGCCGCAGCAAACTCAGGCAAGATGCGCCACATGGGCTGGTTTTTGTCGTAATCGTCCTTGAACTGTTGCAAAGCAGTCAGCAAAGTATTCCAGCGGCCTTTGGTGATGCCGATAGTGAACATGATGAAGAATGAGTACAGACCGCACTTCTCAACAATAACACCATGCTCAGCCAGGTATTTGGTAACGATAGAGGCAGGAATGCCTGTTTCACCAAATTTGCCTTCCAGTGACAGGCCAGGTGTGACTATAGTCGCTTTGATCGGGTCCAGCATATTGAAGCCTGGTGCCAGTTTGCCAAAGCCATGCCAGTCATCTTCAGCGCGTATCATCCAGTCTTCGCGCGAACCTATGCCATCTGCCGCGAATTCTTCCGGCCCCCAGACCTGGAACCACCAGTCTTTGCCCCATTCCTGATCTACCTTGCGCATGGCGCGGCGGAAGTCCAGTGCCTCGAGGATGGATTCTTCTACCAGTGCCGTGCCACCAGGTGCTTCCATCATGGCGGCTGCGATATCACAAGAGGCGATAATCGAATACTGTGGCGATGTCGAAGTATGCATCAGGTAAGCTTCATTGAAGCTGTCACGGTCCAGTTTGCGTGTTTCAGATTCACGTACCAGAATTTGTGATGCCTGTGAAATACCGGCAAGCAGTTTATGCGTGGACTGAGTCGAGAAAATCATCGATTTCTTGGCACGTGGCCTGTCTTTGCCGATGGCGTGCATGTCTTTATAAAAGTCATGGAAAGTTGCATGTGGTAACCAGGCTTCGTCAAAGTGCAGGGTGTCGATCTCGCCATCCAGCAAGTCTTTCAATACTTCGACGTTGTACAGCACGCCATCGTAAGTCGATTGCGTGATAGTCAGAATGCGTGGCTTTTTGTTTTTGGCTTCGCGCGCAAAAGGATTGGCTTCTATCTTCTTCTGTATGCTTTCCATGCTGAATTCTTCCAGCGGAATAGGGCCGATAATGCCAAGGTGATTCCTTGTTGGCATCAGGAAAACCGGTATCGCACCACACATGATAATGGAATGCAGGATGGATTTATGGCAGTTGCGGTCCACCACGACGATATCGCCAGGTGCAACCGTGGAATGCCAGACCATTTTGTTGGATGTCGAGGTGCCATTGGTCACGAAGTAGCAATGATCTGCATTGAAAATGCGTGCGGCATTGCGTTCGGACGCGGCGACCGGACCGGTATGATCAAGCAATTGCCCCAGCTCTTCTACGGCATTACACACGTCGGCACGCAACATGTTTTCACCAAAGAATTGGTGGAACATCTGACCTATCGGTGACTTCAGGAAGGCCACGCCGCCTGAGTGACCCGGGCAATGCCAGGAGTAGGAACCATCATTGGCATAATGCACCAGCGCGCGGAAAAACGGCGGTGCCAGACCATCCAGGTAAGAGCGTGCTTCACGGATGATATGGCGCGCCACGAATTCAGGCGTGTCTTCAAACATGTGAATGAAGCCATGCAATTCGCGCAGGATATCATTCGGGATATGGCGGGAAGTGCGGGTTTCACCGTACAGGTAAATTGGGATGTCCGCATTCTTGTAGCGAATTTCTTCTACGAAGGCACGCAGGGACTTCAACGCGTAATCTGTTTCTTCATCGGTGCCGTCACCGAACTCTTCATCGTCAATCGACAGGATGAAGGCCGACGCACGCGATTGTTGCTGGGCAAACTGGGATAAGTCACCATAGCTGGTCACACCCAGTACTTCCATGCCTTCGGTTTCTATTGCGTCAGCAAGCGCGCGTATGCCAAGACCAGAGGTGTTTTCAGAACGGAAGTCTTCGTCGATGATGACGATGGGGAAGCGGAATTTCATGGAGGTCTCCAAAAAAGCTTGTTACAAGGGAGACGCCTGGGCAAGTTAAATCAACCGCTTGCGCGCCGAAAATTCAAAGAAGCGAATTCTCTCAGATATGTGGGGGCTGATGTGAAAAAATCGCTGTTTTTGGTTGGAAAATGCAAAATTTCATCTGATTGTCATCAAAGCAGTTGTTGTGCCGTATCTTGCATCGTGAAATACGTTTCAGGATGAATTTTATTCAATAAATCCTCAGTTCGACCTGCTACTCAGTCAAGCGAAAAAGTAAAAAAGAGTGCTCATATAAGCACTCTTTTGTCCTGGCAAGAATTGCTAAGATAATTGTCAGAAGCGATAACTTGCGGCAGAAAAGATTGTGACGGGATTTTTTTGGAAGACAAACGGGCTTCTGCCGGCATCACCATTCAGGTGGCTGATGGATGCACCGGTTGTCAATGACCAGTTGCTATCAATATTCCAATGCCAACTGGCACCCAGTTTGATATCTGAAATGCCTGACGATGGGGTGTACTGCGCATAACCACTAGCTACAGATTGCGCAGCAGTCACGCCATAGTAAGACTGCATATAGGCAGAATTAACCCAGTTTGCCCCTATGCTGGCAGACAATCTATGTTGTGGACTCAATAAAGTAGTGGCGCGCGCGCCAAAGCTGACTTGTACCCCATTGTGATCCAGGCCAGAACCATAGCGTACGGACGAGGCCAGAGAGAAATTTTGATCCAGATTGAAATTCAGGAATGCACCTGGTTCAATGGCAGTGTTGACGTCGCCCAGGCCATGCAGCTTGCCGGAGCGCGATTCATCACGGGCAGCTTCCAGAGACATGCGCAAACCATATTGCAGGCTTGCATCCTTGGAGAAATTATAGCCCAGGCCATTCACAGCACTGAAGAAAGCACCGTTTTTCCATTGTGCATCAAACATGGGATAAGCAGCCAGACGGCGCTCATCGGAGCCTGTATATTTGGGCATACTTAGCGCAACAGCACCCAGAGAGAAATTCACATCCTTGGGCAGGTAGCTAGTGGGAACCAGTTGCACAAATTGCGAGGTCTGTGCTCCTGCTGAGCACGCTATCGCCAATAATGTGATACCCAGTATTTTTTTCATTATTTTTTTCTCATTCTATTTTATTTGTGCAGCCAGGCGAGCCCCGCCAATACAACACCAACGCCAGCTACACCATAGGAAGCATATTGCAGCCATTTTTTCTTCGTCAGCAAGGTAATTGCTGCCAGCGAAATGGCAATTTGCACTGCAGTCATGGCCTGCGCCCAGCGATGATGTTGATGCAGCGCTTCCTCAGATTTTTTTTCCCAAGCTTTGCTTTCTTCTTCCAATGCTTCTGCTTTTTTCTTGATTTCTTCTTTTTCTAGCTTGTAACGCTCTACTTCTGCCTTGTATTTTGCAGTATCAGCGCCAGGAATAACCATTGCCAATTCCGCCAGGTTTTGCTTGCTCGATTTTGACTGATAAAAATTCCATTGGTTCGATGCTTCTGTCTTTTTAATGGCTGAATCATTCTTGTGCATGGCTGCATCATTTTGTGTCGCACCACCTTCATAACCAAACAAAGCACCTACAGTTGCCATAATGGCAGTCATTACTGCAATTTTGCTAGCGAAATCGTCATTGCTGTGAGCCGCATGTTCCAATTCATGGTCATGTGGTCCGTGTACGTGAAAACCGTGTCCTGACATAGTAATCCTAAATCTTTTTATAAGTGACAAATGCAAAATGTAAATTACTTGCTTCGGAGTAATGTTTTTCTCTTCCTGTCTTTTTCCATAGTAGTGGATCGATGGCAGGGAAAAAAGCATCACATGCAAATTCCTGTTGTATCTCAGTCACGATCAGTTCATTGGCCAGATCCAGGCTTTGCTGATAAATCTCGGCACCGCCAATAATGTAGGCCAGATCATCATTCAGCAAAGCGTGGGCGGCATCAAGTGATGCCGCAGTTTCTACGCCCGCATGCTGCCAGTCATGATTACGCGTGACTACAATATTGCGCCTGTTTGGCAACGCCCGACCTATGGATTCAAAGGTTTTCCTGCCCATGATAATGGCGTGACCAGTGGTGGTCCGCTTAAAGTGGGCAAGATCCTCAGGCAAATGCCAGGGCAGCTTATTATCTATGCCTATGCCCAGTCTGGAGTCGGTTGCAACAATAATACTTAAAGATGACATGCTCATGAATCCAGAGTTTAAACAGCAACAGGTGCTTTGATTGCAGAGTGGAATTGGTAATTGGCAAACTCAAAATCCTCAAACTGATAATCAAAGATGGATTCAGGTTTGCGTTTGATAATCAATTGACCCAATGGCAAAGTGCTACGTGATAATTGTTCGTTAACTTGGTCCATGTGATTGGAATACAAGTGGCAGTCACCACCGGTCCAGATAAAATCACCAACTTCCAGACCTGTTTGTTGCGCCACCATATGGGTCAACAAGGCATAGGATGCGATATTGAAAGGCACACCCAGAAAGATATCGGCACTGCGCTGATACAACTGGCAAGATAATTTGCCGTCAGCGACGTAGAACTGGAACATCATGTGACATGGTGGCAGCTTCATTTGCGGGATGTCAGCAACATTCCAGGCAGAGACGATAAGTCGGCGTGAGTCAGGATTATTGCGTATCTGTTCTATGACTTGCTTGATCTGGTCTATGTGTTCGCCGGACGGTGTAGGCCAGTTGCGCCATTGTGAACCATAAACCGGACCAAGATCACCATTGGTATCTGCCCATTCATTCCAGATAGAGACGCCATTGTCTGTCAGGTATTTGATATTGGTGGAGCCTGCCAGAAACCAGATCAGTTCATGCACGATAGACTTCAGGTGCAGCTTCTTGGTGGTTACCAATGGAAAGCCCTTGCTCAGGTCAAAGCGCATCTGATAGCCAAAGACTGACACTGTGCCAGTGCCGGTTCTGTCCGTTTTTTGGGTGCCGTGTTCTTTCACATGGCGCATGAAGTCAAGGTATTGGTGCATGGTGCTTAATAAATTGCTATGTTAGTTGCTATCTTATCTAAGGCGGCAGTATACCTTAGGGCAGGAAAAAACACTTGGAGATTGTAGAGAGACTGACTCAGTTGAGGCAATGAGCCAGCTTTTTGAGATCCGGTCTAATTGGTTTAGCGTTTGCTCAACAGGGGGTTGCTGGATTCCGGTTCGCCGGGTGCTACCAGCGGCAATTTGATTTCAAACCGGGTGCCCTGATCGACTATGCTGCTTGCATGGATAGTGCCGCCGAGTACATTGGAGATGATGTTGAAAGTAATACTCAGACCCAGGCCGCTGCCACCCTGACCAAACTTGGTGGTAAAGAAGGGTTCGAATATTCTGTTAATGATTTCTGCTGAGATACCCTTGCCATTGTCTTCAAAAATAATAATGACGTGGTCACCCTGTTGCGTCGCAGTGCAGCGCATATGACCTTCTTCACGTCCTTCGAGACCATGAGCGACTGCATTATTGACCAGATTGGTGAACACTTGACCTAACAAACCTGGGTAGCTGTCTAGCTGTATTTCACCAGGAATATCAAGTTCCAGCGTGAAAGGAGTTTTGCGCAAGCTCGAGTGCAGCAGGGCAGTGAGTTCTTGCAGCATGACCAGCAGGGCAAATTGCCGGCGCTGGGCGCTGGACTGATCAACGGCTACCTGTTTGAAGTCACCAACCAGATGGGCAGACTGTTGCAATCCTCGTAATAGCAATTTGGTGGAATCTACAGCTGTGGTTGCATAGCGTGTCAGGTCAGAACGCTTCATTTTGCCTTCTTCGACCATTCTGACCAGGTTGCGGGTTTCTTCTTCAAGGGTGCTAGCAACCAGCAGGCAATTGCCCAGCGGGGTATTTAATTCATGTGCTACGCCTGCCACCATAGAGCCCAGTGCTGCCATGCGTTCTACCCTTGCCAGTTCTGCCTGCGCTGAATTCACATTATTCAGGGCGGCTTCCAGGTTCTGGTTGACTGTTTCCAGTTCCTGAGTGCGCTGACGGACCTTGGATTCCAGTGTGCCTGAGTATTCAAGCAATTGTTGATTCTTGATTTCCAGTTCACCAAATGATCTTTGCAAAGCCTGGCGGGTGGCTTCGAGACTGGTTGCCAGGTGACCCAGTTCATCTTCGCGGTTCAGGGCAATAGGGTCATTCAGTTCGCCATTTGCCAGTCTGTCCGACTCGCCCATCAGTATTCTTACTGGTTGTACCAGACGCCATTGCAATACCACCAGGATAAATATAATAGCCAGTATCAGCGAAAGCACAGCGGTCGTGACATAACGACGGAAGTCGGATGCCAGACTCTCTTGCAGCAGGTCTTCTGCCAGTGTCAGCCTGACCTGGCCTATCACCTGACCACCGTGCTTGATTTCCCTGACCATGCTGGTGAACGGTCCTTTTTGAGTTTGCTTGCGGGTATCGTTCTTGATGAATTCTTTGCGGTCGGGCAGGGTAATCACTTCTATGGTTGCCACCCTGGGATCGGAATACACCACTTCGCTGGAGATATTGGCAATCTCGGGCGTGATCTGCCACAGGGGTTCGCTCAGGATAACGGAGAGAATTTCGACCAGGCGATTGTGATCTTCGGCATTCCTGAGCTGTGCCGCAGTTTCTATGGTGTGCAGGTGATAAGGGATGAGGATGGCAGCCGGGACGGTTAATCCGAATACAACAGCCAGAATAATCGCCAGTCTTAGCGTGATTCGGCGGCGTAGTGCGGATAAAAGATGTCGAAACTGCATTGCGAGGTCCTTGTGCAACACTTCCCGGAAGATATAGTCAGACGGAACATCATACATTTCCACCAGACATTCATATACAGATCAGGCATGGACAACCATGCTTGATGATCGCACAAACAATTTTAAAATACTAAAAGGTTTTTTGCGTTTCGGCAAGATATGATTCTTGAGTGCTTACTCAGTGTGTTCAATTGTCCAAAAAAGGACAAATTGTTGCGCAAGAGTTGTATCTAAGATATGTAAATTACGAAAGCAGAAGAAAAGGTTATTTGCTTTCTTCTACCCATGCCATCTGTATTGCTTCCAATACTTTTTCACCCCCTCGCGTGTGGTCATCATCAAACTCTCCCAGATCGACGATCCAGTTGTGCAGGTCAGTGAATCGTACTGTCAGTGGATCAATATCAGGGAATTTATCGTAGAGTGCTTCGGCGATTCTGAAGGTATCAGTCCATTTCATGATGTGCTCCACTTCTGACTATGCCAACGACGGGGGAAATCAGTATTAGTGATTTTCGCGTGCGTGATTGATGGTGTATTTAGGAATTTCTATGGTGATGTCCTGTTTGCCCAGTTTGACCTGGCAAGAAAGGCGTGAAGTTGCTTCCAGACCCCAGGCGGCGTCCAGCAAATCTTCTTCATCGTCAGTAGATTCATTCAAGGAATTAAAACCTTCGCGCACGACAACGTGGCAAGTGGTGCAGGCACAAGACATTTCGCAGGCATGCTCGATTTCGACATCACTTTCGACCAAAGCCTCGCACAGCGATTTGCCTTCTGGTGCATCAATGACTGTTCCTTCTGGGCAAAGCTGAGGGTGGGGCAAGACAATAATTTGTGGCATGTTGTTCTCGTAATCTGGCTATTTCAATATATATGGGCGCTGTCTGTAACGATGTCTGATGTTGCTCAGACAATCTCGTCGAGTTTTTTTCCGGCCAGTGCACTGCGCACGCTTTGGTCCATGCGGCGGGCGGCAAATTCTTCCGTCCCATCAGCGAGTGCGGTTATCGCATCATGCAGTAGCTGATGGTCTTTGCCATTTTTGAGGCTGGCGACCTGGTCCATCAACATCTTGATTTGTGTTTGCTCGGCGTCGCTGAGTAATTGGGCGTCGCCATTTAGGGCCGACTGGGTTGCCAATAAAATACGTTCGGCTTCGACGACTTCTTCACGCAATGCGCGTTCTTGCATATCGGCATCTGCCGAGGTGAACGAGTCTTGCAGCATGCGTGTAATCTCATCATCGGCCAGGCCATATGATGGTTTGACAGTGATCGCTGCTTCCACACCAGAGCGCAGTTCGCGTGCTGAAACTGAAAGCAAACCATCAGCATCGACTTGGTAAGTAATGCGTATACGCGCAGCACCTGCAGCCATGGGAGGGATGCCACGCAACTCAAAGCGTGCCAGTGAGCGGCATTCGCTGACCAGTTCACGTTCGCCCTGCACAACATGAATGGCCATGGCAGTTTGTCCATCCTTGAAAGTGGTGAATTCTTGCGCGCGTGCGCAGGGGATGGTGGAATTGCGCGGGATGACTTTTTCAGCCAGACCACCCATGGTTTCCACACCCAATGACAGAGGAATCACATCCAGCAGCAGCCAGTCATCACCAGGGGCACGATTGCCCGCCAGCAGGTTGGCTTGTATTGCAGCACCCAGAGCTACCACTTTGTCGGGATCAATATTGGCCAGTGGTGTGGTCTGGAAGAATTCACCAACAGCCTTGCGTACATGCGGCATGCGCGTAGCGCCGCCTACCAGTACCACACCATCGATATCATCTACAGTGAGGCCAGCATCGCGCAAGGCTTTGCGGCAAGGCGTCGTGGTTTTTACCACCAGGTTTTGTGTCATTTCGGCAAATGCTGCTGCACTGATTTGCAAATGGACAGACTCACCAGAATTGAGTTTGGCATCAATAAAAGTGCTGGGCTTGCTGGATAATATTTCCTTGGCTTCGCGCGCTTTGATCATCAGTGCACTGGTATCTTCATCAGACAAGGGCGGTAATTTGGATTCTTGCAAGATCCAGCAAAACAGTCGGTGATCAAAATCATCGCCACCGAGGGCAGAGTCGCCGCCGGTAGACAATACTTCAAATACACCCTTGCTCATTTTTAAGATGGAAATATCAAAGGTACCGCCACCAAGATCATAGACGGCATAGATGCCTTCTGAAGAATTGTCCAGGCCGTAGGCAATTGCCGCGGCGGTAGGCTCATTCAATAAGCGCAAGACGTTCAGGCCAGCCAGTTTGGCGGCATCCTTGGTTGCTTGTCTTTGTGCATCATCAAAATAGGCAGGGACGGTAATGACGGCGCCAACCAGGTCATCGCCCAGTGCGTCTTCTGCCTGCTGCCGCAGGGTTGCCAGAATTTGCGCCGACACTTCTACTGGGCTCTTGATGCCGGCCACAGTCTTGATCTGCACCATGCCAGGTTCATCATGAAAATCATAGGGCAGGTTTTCAGCGTAAGCGATGTCTTTCAAGCCGCGACCCATGAAGCGCTTGACTGAGGCTATGGTATTCCTGGGGTCATTGCTTTGTTCTGCCTGTGCCTTGAAACCTATATGCGCATGACCATTCGGCAGATAGCGCACTACTGAAGGCAGCAGCGGGCGACCCTCTTCATCGTTCAGCACTTCAGGGATACTATTGCGTACGGTTGCAACCAGAGAGTTGGTGGTGCCCAGATCTATGCCTACTGCCAACCTGTGCTGGTGTGGAGCTGTGGACATGCCAGGTTCAGAAATCTGCAGTAATGCCATGATGAGGTGGGATGACTTGACATCCAAAAAAGGGCAAATCAGCAGTGACAGATTTGCCGGGTTATTCGAAATTACTCTTCGAGAGCAGCGATATCCGCAATGAATTTTTCCAGGAACATGCAGGTGCGGATTTGCAACGCCGCATCCTGAAAATTATTCTGGTCAAGCGAATCTCCCACAGCGTGTAACTGTGTTCTCATGGCGCTGTTCAACTCGCGCTCCAGTCTCAGTAGCGCAGCCTGATTATTATCCTTGCGCGCGTCATCAAAGGATTCGCGCCATTCCATCTGCTGCATTAAAAATGCACCAGGCATGGAGGTATTGGATTCTGTCTGTAAATCCACGCCCTGCAATTCACATAAATAGCGGGCGCGCTTCAAAGGTTTCTTCAGCGTCTGGTAGGCTTCATTGGCTCGCGTTGCCCATTGCATGGCAATGCGTTTTTCAGCTTCGCTGGCTTGCACGAACTTGTCTGGATGTACGCGATTCTGTACTTCTCGGTAAGCTGCATCCAATTGTCCCTGATCAAGCGCAAACTGCTGCGGCAACTGAAACAGCTCAAAATGATTCTGCATCTGCACCAGCCTTAAATCCTGAAGCTTTCGCCACAGCCACATTCGTCCTTGACGTTGGGATTGTAGAATTTAAAGCCTTCGTTCAAACCTTCGCGGGCAAAATCCAGTTCAGTGCCATCGATGTAAGGCAGGCTTTTTGGATCGACAAATACCTTAACACCATGTGATTCAAAAATCTGGTCGTCGTTGCCGACTTCATCCACATACTCAAGCTTGTAGGCCATGCCTGAGCAGCCAGTTGTACGTACCCCAAAGCGCAGGCCTATGCCTTTGCCGCGACGTTCCATATAACGGGTCACATGTTTTGCCGCTTTTTCTGTGAGTGTGATAGCCATATTTATTCCAGTTTTTTGCTACTAAACTTTTGTTGCTGCTTTTTTTGAAACGAATCTTGAAACTAATTTCAGGCGATTTGTTCAGCGCTGTGCTTGTTTTTGTAATCCAGTACAGCAGCCTTGATCGCATCTTCCGCCAGGATGGAGCAGTGGATCTTAACTGGTGGCAGCGCCAGTTCTTCAGCAATTGCCGTGTTCTTGATTTCCAAAGCCTGGTCCAGTGTCTTGCCCTTGACCCATTCAGTCACAAGGGAAGAGGAGGCAATCGCAGAGCCGCAGCCATAAGTCTTGAACTTTGCATCCTGGATAACGCCATCAGCGCCTACCTTGATTTGCAATTTCATGACGTCGCCACATGCAGGTGCGCCGACCATGCCGGTACCTACCGTATCGTCGCCTTTTTCAAAAGCGCCGACATTGCGTGGGTTTTCATAGTGATCCAACACTTTTTCAGAATAAGCCATTTTGATGCTCCTTGATGTTTCTTAAATGCGTTTCTTAAATACGCTTGTTCAAATACGCATTCAAATTGAATTAATGCGCAGCCCACTGGATAGTGGAGATATCAATGCCGTCCTTGTACATATCCCAGAGGGGTGACAATTCACGCAGCTTGGCAACCTTGGTCTTCAGCAGGTCTATCGTAAAGTCGATGTCTTCTTCTGTCGTAAAGCGACCAATGGTGAAACGTATCGAGCTGTGTGCCAGTTCATCGCTGCGACCGAGTGCGCGCAATACATAAGAAGGTTCCAGGCTGGCAGAGGTACACGCAGAGCCGGATGATACTGCGATATCCTTGATCGCCATGATCAGGGATTCGCCTTCAACATAGTTGAAGCTGACATTCAGGTTGTGCGGTACACGGTGCTCCATGTCGCCATTGACATAAGTTTCTTCAATTTCTTGCAAGCCTTTTGCCAGACGGTCACGCATGGCGCGTACATGCGCTAGTTCGCTTTCCATTTCTTCTTTGGCGATACGGAAGGCTTCGCCCATACCGGCGATCTGGTGAGGCGCCAGCGTGCCAGAACGGAAACCGCGTTCATGACCACCACCGTGCATCTGTGCTTCCAGACGTACGCGTGGTTTACGGCGAATATACAGAGCGCCTATGCCTTTCGGGCCATAAGATTTGTGGGCAGAGAAAGAGACCAGATCAACCTTGGTATTTTCCAGATCAATATGTACCTTGCCAGTTGCCTGCGCTGCATCAGAATGGAACACAATACCTTTTTCGCGGCACAGTTCGCCAATTTCAGCGATAGGCTGGATGACGCCAATCTCATTATTGACCCACATCACGGATACGAGGATGGTGTCTGGACGGATAGCTGCTTTTAACTGATCCAGTGTAATCAGACCATTGTCACCAGGCTGCAGATAAGTAGCTTCGAAGCCCTGACGTTCCAGTTCACGCACGGTATCCAGCACAGCCTTGTGCTCAGTTTTTACTGTGATGATGTGCTTGCCCTTGGACTTGTAGAAGTTTGCTGCACCCTTGAGCGCCAGATTATTGCTTTCTGTCGCGCCGGAAGTCCAGATGATTTCACGCGGATCAGCATTCACCAGGTTTGCCACTTGCGCACGCGCATCTTCCACCGCTTTTTCTGCATCCCACCCATACATATGGCTACGGGAAGCCGGATTGCCATACTGCGCACGCAGGAAGGGAATCATCTTGTCAGCAACACGAGGATCAACCGGCGTTGTCGCCGAATAATCCATGTATATAGGAAAGTGTGGTGACTTCAGTGTGTCCAGCAGGCTTTGTTCCAAAGGGGCGTTCATTCAAAACTCCAAATATTCAAGAGGCAATGTGGCTGGCATGCACATGATGCATGACGACTACATGATTTTCTGATGCTTTCTGTCTTTGCTGATTGACCAGATCCTGGAGTGAAACAGAATCCAGGTAATCGACCATTTTGGCGTTCAGCGTCGCCCACAGGTCGTGCGTCATGCAGTGCAGGCCATTTTCATGATCAGTGCCATGGCAATTACCTTTGCCACCGCATTGCGTTGCATCAAGCGGCTCATCAACGGCAATGATAATATCGGCAACGGTGACATTCTGTGCCTTGCGGGCAAGATTATAGCCGCCGCCAGGTCCACGCACGGATTCAACAATTTCATGGCGACGCAGTTTTCCAAACAATTGCTCAAGATAGGACAGAGAAATATCCTGACGCTGGCTGATGCCAGCCAGGGTCACAGGCCCCTTATCTTGGCGCAGGGCCAGGTCTATCATGGCCGTTACGGCAAAACGTCCTTTGGTGGTAAGTCGCATAGTTACTCCGGGGATACTCCACGCAAGAAAAAGCTGAATGCCCTGAGTTGTTGAGCATTTTAGTCAAGTATAGCAAACTTGAGTAATCTTGTCAGGAATAGGCTTATAGTGAGGAGGGTGATGCCAGATGGGCTTTGCGCTCTGCTGTGTAATGCCACCAAGCCTGAGGTGGTTCACCATCCATGAATTTTACTATGGAAATGAAAACGTCGTAGACACAGGGGTCATGCCTGACTTTGGTCACAGCACAAAGTTCATCATACATCTGGTAGGGATTGCGTCCCTTGAGTTGTTTTGGCTCGGTAATACCCAGCAAGTGCAAGTCAGCCACCGTCGCCTTGCCGACATTTGGCAGTTGCTCCAACTGTTTGATGTCCTTGCAAGTGAGTGCTTTTTTCATAAGTATTTTTATTGTCCTGGCTGCTCGGGTCGCTTAATATGAAATTCTAAAACTAATTTCTGTTCCTATACAGTCAAAGACCGCCAAAAGGCGGTCTTGTCAAAGCTAATTAATGCTAATTGTCTTGATATGAATCAAATATCAAAGCTGATACCTTGTGCCAGTGGCAATGAATTGCTGTAGTTGAAGGTATTCGTGGTACGACGCATATAGGCTTTCCATGCATCAGAACCAGATTCCCGGCCGCCGCCAGTTTCTTTCTCGCCACCAAATGCACCGCCGATTTCTGCACCAGAAGGGCCGATATTGACATTGGCAATACCGCAATCGCTGCCAGCAGCAGAGACGAAGGTTTCAGCTTCGCGCATGTCTGTAGTGAAGATCGAAGACGACAAGCCTTGTGGTACTTCATTATTCAAGCTGATGGCTTGCTGCAAATCGCTATAACGCACGATGTACATGATAGGCGCAAAGGTTTCATGATGCATGGATGCCGTCTGGGCTGGCATTTCTACCAAGGCCGGGCTAACGTAAAAACCGTTTTCATTGCCCGCAACAACTTTGCGTTCGCCGCCAAATACCTGACCTTGTTCTGATTTTGCAATTGCCAACGCGCTTTGCATGGCATCAAAAGAAGCCGCATCGACCAATGGACCGACCAGAGTCGTTTTTTCCAGAGGATTGCCGACCGGCAGGCCTGCATAGATTTTCTTCAGGCGTGGCACCAGTGTGTCATAAATACTGTCATGCACGAACAGGCGGCGCAGGGTAGTGCAGCGCTGTCCTGCAGTGCCTACTGCGGAGAAGGTGATGGCGCGAACGGCCATTTCCAGGTCTGCACTAGGAGCAACTATCATGGCGTTATTGCCACCCAACTCGAGGATAGTACGTGTCAGGCGTTTGGCACAAACTTCAGCAACCTGGCGGCCCATACGGGTGCTGCCAGTGGCGCTGACCAGAGCGATGCGCTTGTCTTCTACCATTTGTGCGCCAGTATCGCGTCCACCTATGATCAATTCTGCCAGGCCAGTCGGAGCATCACTGCCAAAGCGGGCGACTGCCTTCATGAACAGGGCGTGCGTGGCGATGGCTGTCAAGGGCGTTTTTTCAGATGGTTTCCAGGTCACGCTGTTGCCGCAGACAAAAGCCAGGGCTGCATTCCAGGCCCAGACGGCGACCGGGAAGTTGAAGGCGGAGATCACGCCAACCACGCCGATCGGATGCCATTGTTCCATCATGCGATGACCAGGACGCTCGGATGCGATCGTCAGGCCATACAACTGGCGCGACAGGCCAACGGCGAAATCGCAGATATCGATCATTTCCTGCACTTCGCCCAGGCCTTCTTGCAGGATTTTGCCCGCTTCCAGTGTCACCAATTGACCTAATGCCAGCTTATGAGTGCGCAATTCTTCACCAAACAGGCGTACCAGTTCGCCGCGACGCGGTGCTGGCACGTTGCGCCATTGTAAAAATGCGGCATGGGCGCGATCTACGCGCTGTTTGACTTCTGCAGCAGTATCAGCGCGCAGGCTGGCGAGGTTCTTGCCATCTATAGGCGAGATGCTGTGTATGTCGCTACCCTGATAATCGCTCAAATTGATATCAAGCTCTTTCAGGATTGCCTGCAAAGTGGTGTTTTCCATCTTGTTTGCCTCGGTATGTTTTATAAAGGCAGGCTTTCTTTTGGAAAGCCTGCCTTCGTTAATGGATTCATTTATTGGATGGGTTTAATGCCAGTATCTATATTGTAGCTCTGGCAGTGATCTTGTGCCCAGTGCGACATCGCCATTGATTAGGCGGAGTAGTATTGTCCAAAGCGATTTGCCAGGAAATCAGCCAGAACAGCTTGCTCCTGACGCACCAGGCCATGCTGAGGTAATTTACCTGTCACCACCAGATCGACCATGGCGCAAATGCCGGAAGCAGTTGTCAACTGTATGGCAGACAGCAATTGGCCATTGACTTGTTGCGCATAGATTTTCTTGGCGTAGGATTCTTGTTCCAGGCGGCCATCACGCATGCCAACGACGCTGACAAAAACCAGTACCACGTCCTGTTTGGTCATGGGTATCGCTGTTTCCATGACTTCTTTCAAAATCGGACGGCGTTCCAGTTTGCCCAGTTGCAGGTCACGTATCAAGACTTTGACGATATCGCGGTGACCAGGGTAGCGCACGGTTTTGTAGTTCAGGTTTTGTACTTTACCTTCCAGACTTTCGCACAAAGTACCCAGGCCGCCGGAAGTATTGAAAGCCTCGTAATCTATGCCATCGAGAGAGAAATGCTCGATTTCTTCCAGTGCTGCGGTTTCGCGCAGTTGACCATCAACAATCGCTTCGCATGGGTTGCAATATTCATTGATCAGGCCGTCAGTGCTCCAGGTTAGGTTGTATTTCAATGCATTATTAGGGAAGGTGGGCAGGGCGCCGACGCGCATGCTGACATCACGCAAGGTTTCAAAACGCTTGGCTACATCATTGGCCACGATGGAAATAAAGCCTGGCGCCAGACCGCATTGTGGAACAAAGGCACAATCAGCACCTTCGGCCAGTTGTTTGACGATGCGTGTGCTTTCCACGTCTTCAGTCAAATCAAAATAATGCGAGTTGGCTTCACGTGCGGCGCCAGCAATGATGGGCGTCAAAAAGTAAGGGCAGGCAGACATGGTGACTTTATGGCCGCGTATCAACTCTGTCACTGCTGCTTTGTCGCCAAGGTCAGCCTGTACGATGCGGGTGTTGGGGAAGCCAGCCTGTTCTACATATTTCAGACGCTCCGGGTCACGGTCTGCAACGGTGATGTGGTAGTCGCCGGTGTGGGATAGCAAATTAAGGATCGCATCGCCGATTTTGCCTGCGCCCAAAAGAATTAATTTAGTTGCCATCATAGTCTCCGTTATCTGATTGTTGTGGTTTGTCGTCGTTTCTTACGAAAGGGAAAATGTAAGATTGATATGGAAGTCTAGGCTTAAGTTTTGTCAGTTAATAGCAGCAAAGTTATCGTCATATTGTGTATTTGCGAGATAATATGTCTAAATAATTGGACATAATGACGACATGAAACCTGATCTTGATGAGATAGATGACAAAATCCTTGCCTTGCTCATGGACAATGCCCGCTTGCCCGTGACCAGCATCGCCAAATCGGTAGGCATAGCGCGGACGACAGTCATCGCCCGTATAGCAGCGCTGGAGAAGCGCGGTGTCATTGCCGGCTATGGTTTAAAGTTGAATCAAAAAATGGTGCAGCCTGCTGTCCGTGCTTATGTGGGCTTGTCAGTGGAGGCGCGCTACGCTGCTGGCCTGATCAAATACCTGCAGCAATTGCCAGAAACCGAGACGCTATGCGCCGTCAGTGGTGCTATTGACTATATGCTGACCTTACGGTGCAGTAATACCGAAACGCTGGATAAACTACTTGATCAGATAGGTGCTCTGGATGGGGTCAGGCAGACGTCAACCTCAATCATACTGAGCAAGAGGATAGATCGCGGTGCGCTGTAGTAGCTTGCGATGGAACCCCGGATGTCATGATGAAACCCGGGTTGTACAGGAAGTATTAAGTACTGCTGGCTGATTTGGCTTGAGATTTTTTATCATCTGAAGCTGTTTTCTTGGTGGGCGCAGGAGCTGTTTGTGCATTGTCAGAAAAACGCTGGTTCGATTGCTGCAGTATTTGCAAGTGTACTGATGCGCGATCGACCCCGCTACGGTCTAGTTGCAAAGGTGCCGGTGCTGCCGGTGTCTGTGCCGGCGCTTCCTGCATTATCTCTGTCGTCTTGTCTTGCTCATCATGTTGAGTCGGAATGGAAGGCGCAAACATAAAATCCTGCGAAAAGGCAATGCCAGCCAGCAAAGTGGAAGACAGCAAACACAGGAAGATGGATTTTTTTAACATGATTGCCTGCAAATTAATAAGTGCTGCGTATATCAAAACAAATATCAAAACAAATATCAAAACAAATATCACTCATCATTACGAACCAGGCAACATGGCAGTGTGCTAAATGCGGTGAGTGAATTTATGTTCATTTTTGCAAAAGTGCATCTTTTGGATAGCAGGGCTTAAACAAGCAATTGCGGTTTTTTGTGTACGCGCACTTTTGCCTGTTGAGTCTGTCTGTCGAACTGGTCAAAAGCGAATTTTTCTTCTGCGCTGAGGCGTTTAGCCGCAATGAAGACGGTTTGCATCGTATTGCCAGTCTGTTCGATATCAAAAGCTATCTTTTGCTCTTCTGTCAGTCTTTGCGCTGTTATTGTGACTGTGGGGATACTTGTTTTTACAGCAAGTCTATTAATATATGTGGCCACTGGCACTATGGTAGCAGCAAATACGCAAATGGTTAAGAGTGTTAAATTGCTTTTCTTAATGATGTTCATTTTTTTCTCCCTGGTTTTTCATTTGTTCTTGCGATGTGAGCACTTTAAGCAAGCTGCCCCCTGTCTGCCATGCGTTTGCGATGAAATGCAGAAAGTAAGGGATGAAATTCAAGAATTGAAACATGAGCAGCGAAGACTGCATTAAAAAAATCAGGTGATTTTTGCAATTTTCCACAGGTGTGAGAGATACTGTAGCCCTGTCAGGAAACCAGGACTTGGAACCAGCATGCCAGCAAAACAGAACATAAAACAGCTATTGGCAGTACTTGGCATTGTGCCTGCGCTGGCGCATGCCCAGTTGCAGACCTGGGGTGATTACCCCCCATTGCCCAAGCAGGCGGTGACAGAGCAAACCTCAACACTGACTGATCCTTATCGCTTCCTCGAGTCATTAAGTGACACGCAGGTCCGCTCCTGGATGAAAAAGCAGACGGACTTTAGTAATACCGTGCTGGCCCGCATCAGTGGCCGTGATGCATTGCTGAAGCGTCTCAAAGTCTTGCAAGCGACGGAGTTTGGCGCGGGCAGGTTGATTGAGGTGCGTGGCATGCAGTTTTTTGCCCGCACAACGGCTGATAACCGACACCAACTATTCATGCGCAATGCTGCTACCAATGCTGAGCGCCTGTTATTACTAACCGAGCCCGGACAGAGCCTAAGTTTTTTTACCCCATCTCTCGATGGCAGTCATGTGGCTGTTGATATCGTTAACACTGGGCGCCAGCGGCATAGCCTGCGCATTATCAAAACCAGCGACGCTGGCATGTTAAAGGACAATCTCG
This sequence comes from Undibacterium sp. TC4M20W, assembly GCF_049340245.1. Lineage (NCBI taxonomy): Bacteria > Pseudomonadati > Pseudomonadota > Betaproteobacteria > Burkholderiales > Oxalobacteraceae > Undibacterium > Undibacterium sp. TC4M20W. Next base: position 15,227 of record NZ_JBMPPI010000019.1, on the reverse strand, counting down.
ATGCAATAGCCCCGGACAACAAGGAAGTAGCCTGGAAGCCTGACTCGACTGCGATTTATTATCGCAAGGCACCTGCCAAAACTGGTGCCGACCGCGGCGCAGTCTGGCAACATGTGCTGAGAAGCAAACTGGAAACAGATTTGCCGCTCATAGGTCCGGGTGTCAGCAAGAGTCGGCGATTTACCGCCACTGATGCGGTAGTAATTAAAAGTAGTCAAAATTCTCCGTACCTGTTGGCCGAGGTTCAACACGGACAGAGTCAGGATCGCAGTTTGTATCTTATCAAGCAAGATCAGCTAAAGGGCGCGGCAACTGCCTGGCAAAGATTGGCTTCACCCACAGACAAAATCAAAAATGCCTGGCTGGCAGGGGAACAGCTTTATCTGCTCTCAACAAAAAAGAAAAGTACAGGAGCAATCCTGAAGCTGGATTTAAAAACCCCGCAATTGAGTGCTGCCAAGGAGGTAGTGCCAGCAACTAGTGATGAGTTGCTGAATATGGCGGTCGCAAAAAATGCGCTGTATATGCATGTGGCTGAAGCTGGTTATAGCAAGCTCATCAAAGTCGAGCTGGATGGTAGCAAAAAAGAAGAGCTGACTTTGCCTTATGCTGGCCGTATCAGTGAATTGAATGCAGATATAGACACCGATGGTGCCTTGTTTATATTAGAGGCGGCGAATGCCGCACCCTTGTCTTATCGCGCTCTGGCAGGCGGGCAAATCAGGAATGTAGAAGTTTTCCGTTCGCCGCAAGTTGGCTTTCATCGCATCGCCAGCAAAAACCTGAGCATCACCAAGCCCGGCACTGATAAACAAATTGCACTGACGCTCTTATATCCGCAAGGTATGGAGCTTGATGGCAAGCATCCCTTATTGCTGACGATGGAAACTGGCACGGGTTTGTCGAAGTTAGCGAAATTCGACGCGTTGCGCCTGGCCTGGCTGGAGCAGGACGCTGTGATGGCCATAGTCTATGTCCCTGCAAATGAGAATCTCAAGCAAAAAAGCGCTAACGATGAGCTTGATGAATTTCTTACGGCAGCTGATTATCTGGTCAGTGAAGGTTATACCACTTCCGGGAAACTGGTCACGCAAGAACCTGGCCCGGGTAAGCGCTGGCTGGCACAAGCAATCAGTCAGCGTCCGGAATTATTTGCTGCGGTACAAAGTGCAGCTTTGCAGTCTGAGTCGACAGGCAATGGTAAATCCAAAAAATTGACTGCGGCAGACAAGACCAGGCTCGCAAATGCCAATGCCTACCTGGGCTTGCGCGATGGCCAGTCTTATCCTGCTACCCTGATCTCTGCACGTTTCGGTGTTGCTGACACGCCGATCTGGATGAGCAGCAAATTTGTCGCACGCTTGCAGGCTGCAAATGTGAATAAATCCAGACCAGCATTATTCCGTACTGATTTCGCGAATGCCTGGAAGGTTGACGCTCTGGCTGAGCAGGCTGATAGCTGGGCATTCCTGCTTTGGCAGGCAGGGCAAAAGGGCTTTTCTTTGCAGCCCTGATGTAGAGCTTCCATCAATTGGTATTCATAGTTTGTCCGCGATTCTCTAATGTTGTTATCAATAGTCACCAATGTCACCCTGAGGCCACACTTGGGGTGATATTTTTTTGTCTATTTCATATTTATTGTATTATCCATAATTGAAATTATGAAAATGACAAATATGTGGAGCTATGGATTCATTACCCTTTCCCAGACCCTTTTTCTGTGTTTTTGCCTTATCTCTTTCCAGTTTAGCTGGTCAGGCTAGGGCTGTCCCTGAAACTATCATCAGTCCTCCGGTGGAAATCATAGGCATCACCGCTTTGCCTGGCACGGGCTTAAATAAGGAGCAAATCCCGGCCGCTGTGCAAACTGCCAATAGCAAAGATATGGAGAAGAGCGGGGCGCTGAATATTTCTGAATTCTTCAACCGCTATCTGGGCAGCGTGCATGTCAATGATGTGCAGGGTAATCCTTTCATGAATGATGTGAACTACCGGGGTTATACGGCGTCGCCTTTATTGGGTACACCACAAGGATTATCTGTTTATCTGGATGGTGTGCGCCTGAATCAGCCATTTGGCGACGTGGTGATGTGGGATTTGATTCCAAAATCAGCTATTTCTTCCGTGACGCTGATATCGGGAGCAAACCCTTTATTCGGCCTCAATACACTTGGTGGTGCTTTATCGCTGCAAACCAAAGATGGCAGGCATGATGCCGGCACCTCGCTCGAACTGGGGGCAGGCTCTTATGCACGTCGCAATGTCAGCATTGAGCACGGCGGAACAAATCAACAAGGCCTGGACTGGTACTTTACTGCTAATAATTACCAGGAAGATGGCTGGAGGGATGCCTCTCCATCTAAGTTGAAGCAACTCTTTGGCAAGTTGGGCTGGCATGATAGCAAAAGCGAATTCAAGCTTGGCTATGCATGGGCCAGCAGTGAGATGACAGGTAATGGATCGCAGGAGCAACAGTTGCTGGATAGTCGCTATGCCAGTGTGTTCACCCTGCCAGACGTAACAAAAAACCGGGCAAGTTTCATCAATCTGGAAACCAGAACAAATCTCGGTGACACCTTGCAGTTATCCGGCAATGCCTATTATCGCAATACTCATACTGCTACTACGAATGGTGACCTGAATGAGGAGGCTCTTGGCGAGTCCCTGTATTACACCGGTCAAACGGCGGACAAGAACTGGTTGCTGGCGCATGGCTATAACCCTGTAATTGAAAGTAGCAACAGCAGGATAAGCTCTGCTTTCTCCTTCCCTAGTCTGCGCTGTATTGCCCAGGCGGGTACGAATGCTGAACCAAATGAAAAATGCACTGGCATTATTACCAATACCAATACCCGTCAGCAAAACTATGGCCTCAGTGCGCAATTGAGTTCACTAAGCAGAGCGCCTGGATATAATAACCGGATTGTCTTCGGTGCTGCTTATGATGCCAGTCGCACCAGCTTTAATCAGGCTAGCCAGTTTGGTTACCTGAATCCTGATCGCAGCATCACGGCTGTCAATGCTTATGCAGATGGTACACAGAATTCTGAAAATGCTTTTGACCAGCGCGTCAATCTGGATGGGCAAACAAGTACCTGGAGTCTGTTTGGCAGCGACACTCTGACTTTGTCAGACGCCTGGCATCTGACTTTGTCCGCCCGTTACAATAATACCAGCCTCAAAAATACTGACCGACTCTACCCCTATAACAATGCCACGACCAAGGGTGCTCAACGTGGTTCCCTGGATGGGGATCACGTCTTCAGGCGTTTTAATCCGGCTGTCGGTGTCAGCTATGTGGCAAGTCCGGCCACGAATATCTATGCAGCTTATAGCGAGAGCAGCAGGGCGCCAACCTCTATAGAGCTGGGTTGTGCTGACCCTGACTTTGGCTGCCGCTTGCCAAATTCCATGGCAGGTGACCCGGCATTGAAGCAGGTGATTTCCAAAACCTGGGAAGCTGGCCTGCGTGGTAAATTACCTGGCAAAATTGTATGGACTGCAGGTGTTTTCAGGGGTGTCAACGAAGATGACATCCTGTTCGTGGCCAATTCCGCTGCGACTGGTTATTTCAAGAACTTTGGACAAACCAGGCGGCAGGGGGTTGAGGCAGGTATTGCAAGCAGTCAGGATAATTTCAGTTATGGGCTGAACTACACCTGGATAAAGGCAAGCTACCAAAGTACAGACATCCTGGGTTCGCAAAATAACAGCCTTGCAAATGCTAGTGCCAATATCAGCGTCAAGCCCGGAGACCTGATACCGCTGATTCCGCAGCAAATTTTTAAAGCTCATGCAAATTATGAATTTAATGCACAAACCTCGGCAGGCATTGAAGTGCTAGGAGTAGGCAAGAGTTTTGTGCGGGGCAATGAAAACAATGCCCATGCACCTGATGGTCTGACAAATTTTGGGGCGGGTAATATGCCGGGGTATGCAGTCGTCAGCCTGTCTGCGAGTTACAGACCAAACCCGCAATGGAAATTCTCTGTCAATGTCAGCAATCTGTTTGATCAGCGTTATTACACGGCTGGACAGCTTGGTCCTTATGCAATCACCGCCAATGGTGGCTACAGCAATTCTGACGCCAAGGGGACGACTTTCTACACGCCCAGTGCGCCACGCATGATATGGCTGGGCGTGCGTTACAGTTTTGGGGGCAAGTCCAAGGAATGAAACACTGTCGCAGTGCTTCATTTAAATTTGAGATATCAGCAGGCTGCGTAGTTGACGGTAACCACATGCACCGCCAGGCCACCCAATGAGGTTTCCTTGTATTTGGCCTGCATGTCAAAGCCAGTTGCGCGCATGGTTTCTATCACGTCATCGAGGCTGACATGATGTGTGCCGTCGCTGCGCAAAGATAATGACGCAGCCGTAATTGCCTTGACTGCCCCCATGCCATTACGTTCTATGCAGGGAATTTGCACCAGGCCACCAATAGGGTCGCAAGTCATGCCCAGGTGATGTTCTATGCCAATTTCAGCGGCTGATTCGATTTGCTCATTAGTGCCGCCTAATGCAGCGGTCAGGCCAGCAGCAGCCATGGCGCATGCTACGCCGACTTCGCCCTGGCAACCAATTTCAGCGCCAGAAATAGAGGCATTGGTTTTGCATAACATGCCTATGGCAGACGCTGCCAGCATGAAATTGCGTATGCCTTGTTCCGGGTGGCTGGGTTTGCAGTCTTCGGCGTAATAGCGCAGCACTGCCGGGATAATGCCAGCTGCGCCATTGGTAGGAGCTGTGACAACACGGCCACCAGCGGCATTTTCCTCATTTACTGCCATGGCATACAGGCTGACACGGTGCAAGCCATCATGTGGTAATACGTCGGCAGTTTCATTAGCAGCGCGCCATAATTTGGCAGCGCGGCGCTTGACGTGCAAACCGCCCGGTAATTCGCCCGATGTTTGCAGACCACGTGAAATACAGCCCTTCATGACTGCCCAGATTTTATCCAGGCCTGCATCCAGTTCTTCATCGGTGCAATACACATTTTCATTGGCACGCAACATATCCGTGATGGATAAGCCGGTACGCTTGCCATGGGCCAGCAGTTCTGCCATCGTCGCAAAAGGATAGGGCAGTGGTTTCTTGTCAGTGTTTTCAGAGCTATCAGTATTCGCCAGTTCTTCTGCCGAATAAATGAAGCCACCGCCAGTGGAGTAATACACCTTTTCAAAACTGCTGCCGTCATTGCGGGTCAGTATGAACTTCATGCCATTCGGGTGGCCAGGCAATACTTCCTGCTTGAACCAAAGAATATCGGTGGCGGCATCGAACTTGACGGGGTATTCACCCAATAAATTCAATTTTCCTGACGTCGCCAGGTTGGCGAGTTTTTCGTCCACGCTTTCAGGTACCACGTCCTGCGGGGTTTCGCCCATCAGACCCAGCAAGGCTGCTTTGTCAGTCGCATGACCATGACCTGTCAAGGCGAGGGATCCATATAAAGCTACCTGTATTTTGACAGCTTTGTAGAGATCGGCAGATTCAAGTAAAAAACGTCGGGCAGCCAACATGGGGCCTACCGTATGGGAACTGGACGGACCCACGCCTATTTTAAATAATTCGAATACACGCATGTCCATCAATTCACCTCTTTTTTTACTTGTCTCTGATAATTATTTAAGCGGCCTGGTTCAACTCCTTTAATCCCTTCAACTCCTTTTGATCGACACGAATATTCTTCAGCATGTCTTCCACCAGTTGTTGCAGGCCTACTTGTGCTTGCCAGCCCCAGTCTGCTCGCGCCACTGTGTCATCCAGACTCTGTGGCCAGGATGCGGCGATTGCCTGACGGCTGTCAGGCGCGTAGTGTATGTCAAATGCAGGCAAATTTTGTTTGATTGCAAACGCTAATTCCCGTGGATTAAAGCTTAAACCTGCAACATTGTAAGAAGAACGTATAGAAAGTTTGGCTGCTGGTGCATCCATCAATGAAATGGTGGCGCGTATCGCATCAGGCATGTAGATCATGGGTAAACTAGTCTCTGACTCCAGGAAGCATTCATAGGTTTCGCCACGCAGCGCTGAATGGAAAATGGCAATTGCATAGTCCGTAGTGCCACCGCCTGGAGGAGACTTGTAGCTGATGATGCCTGGGTAACGTATGCTACGGACATCAACACCATATTTCTGGAAGTAATATTCGCACAGTCGTTCGCCTGCCAGTTTGCTGATACCGTAGATCGTGCTTGGGTCCATCACGGTATATTGTGGCGTATTGACTGGGGGCGTGTTCGGGCCGAATGCAGCAATCGATGAAGGCCAGAATACTTTCAGGGGTTTGCCAGCTTCATTGCGAATACGTGCCAGTTCCAGGATGTTGAGCAGTCCATCCATGTTCAAGGTCCAGGCTTTCAATGGTGCTTGTTCACCCGTAGCTGACAGCATGGCTGCCAGTTGATAGACCTGGGTGATGTCGTATTGAGCAACGACTTGCGCCAGTCTTTCTGTATTTAATACATCAATGACTTCGTAAATTTTTGCACCATACAGACTCTCTGGCCTGATGTCGGCAGCGATGACATTATCTGCGCCATGCTGGTTTGCCAGTGCTTCGACCAATTCACTGCCGATCTGGCCGTTGGCACCGATCACTAATATGCGTTCCATGGATATCCCTTACTTAATGATGTTTAATTCGCGGCCAGCCTGCGCAAATGCAGCCAAGGCAGTATTCAATTGTTCAGTCGTATGTGCGGCGGACAGTTGTACGCGCACGCGGGCCTGGCCCATCGGTACCACTGGGTAAAAGAAGCCGGTTACCAGTACTCCAAGTTCATACAGGCGTGCAGCAAATTTTTGCGCAACTGGCGCATCAAACAGCATGACGGGCACGACAGGATGGGTGCCCGGCTTGATGGTAAAGCCCAAAGCCTCAATTTCACGGCGGAAGTGTGCCGTATTCGCATGCAGGCGGTCACGCAGCTCGGTGGAGCTGGATAGACGTTCCAAAACAGACAGCGAAGCACCCGCTATGGATGGCGCAAGCGTATTCGAGAACAGGTAAGGCCGGGATTTTTGGCGCAAGGTATCTATCACTTCCTTACGTGCTGCCGTAAAGCCACCCATGGCCCCACCCAGCGCTTTACCCAAAGTACCGGTAATGATATCAATGCGACCCAGCACGTTGTGATGCTCATGGGTGCCGCGACCCGTTGCTCCCATAAAGCCGGATGCATGACATTCATCTATCATGACCAGTGCATCATATTTGTCAGCCAGATCACAAATCTTGTCGAGCTGGGCAATCGTGCCATCCATGGAGAACACGCCGTCAGTCACGATGATGCGGTGACGCTTGTCGGCAGCAGCTATCAATTGTTTTTCCAGATCTGCCATATCGTTATGGACATAACGGAAACGTGCTGCCTTGCACAGGCGTATGCCATCTATGATGGAGGCATGATTCAGCGCATCAGAGATGATGGCGTCATTTTCATCAAACAAGGGCTCAAATACGCCGCCATTGGCATCAAATGCGGCTGCGTACAGGATGCAATCTTCTGTGCCGAGAAAGCTCGACAATGCTTTTTCCAGTTGCTTGTGTACAGTTTGTGTACCGCAGATAAAGCGTACAGAAGACAGGCCATAACCATATTGCTCAGTCGCCGCAATGGATGCCTGTACCATGGCTTCATCACCAGACAAGCCCAGGTAATTATTGGCGCACAGATTGATGAGCTTGCGGCCATCATCGCAAGTGACTTCAGAACCCTGGCGGGAGGCAATCACGCGCTCTGGCTTGTACAGACCTTGTTCGCGCAAATTGTCCAGATTGCCAGCTAAATTGCTGATGAAGTTTGTCCTGGAAGTGTTCTGGCTCATGATGTCCCCTGATTATTGTTTACTGTTGTGTTGCTGTGCGGATTGATTGTTTTCAGATAGTTATTGCTTAATCACTGGCAATTTCATGCTTGCATATCAATCGCACTGTTACACTATTGTTAGAAATTTCTAAAATGATTGAATAATTCAATATCTAGAACTAAAGTTCGATATATCGAATATTAAGCTAGCTTTTTTACTGATGCAAGAGTCTCTATGAAAAAAGTTTTACCCAATACACCGCCAGAAGTAGGCGCGACTTTGCAAAAAATGCGTCTGGAACGCGGTCTGACGCTGGAAGATTTGTCGCGTACCGCTGGCGTGTCAAAGTCCATGCTGTCCCAAATAGAAAGAGAAAAGGCTAATCCCACTATAGCCGTTGCATGGCGATTGGCAAATGCCTTGGGCGTCAGTATCGCGGAGTTGTTGTCATCAGAATCACCTAAGCCAGACGCGATACGGGTATTGGAATCGCATGAAACGCCCACCTTGCCGGGTGAACACGCAGGCTATATCCTGCGCATACTTGGCCCTATGGAACTGGCGGGTAAATATGAATGGTATGAGCTGACGCTGGCACCAGGCGGCGCGCTGGTGTCGAATTCTCATGACCCTGGTGCATCCGAACATTTGACTTTACTGCATGGCAGTATTGAAGTTGAAGTCGATGGCGTGTGTAAAAAACTGAAACTGGGGGCAACTGCACGTTATAACGCTGATAAGAACCATGCGATACGCAATTTGGGTAAAGCCGAGGCCAAGGCTTTGCTGGTAGTTATTCATCGGTAACTATCGTTAACTAGCAATAGCTATGCTGCGTTATGGATTCTGGTAACATTTGGACTTAGAAACTTGTTCACCACGCAATATTTGCCATCTGGTTGCAATAATAGTGGTTGCATCAAGCCCAAATGCGTGGAGATTAAGCAGCATGAGTAAGAATGAAACAATTAAAGTCTATGATAGGCCAGCAGGTGGCTGGGGCGCATTAAAAAGTGTCGCTCAGCAAATCATAGAGCAAGGCATACCTGGCAAAGGGGCATTGACCCTGTTGTCCGCCAATCAACCAGATGGTTTTGACTGTCCGGGTTGCGCCTGGCCAGATGCTGATCACACATCCACCTTTGAATTTTGTGAAAATGGTGCCAAGGCAGTGGCTGCGGAATCGACAGCACGCCGCGCTACCCCAGAATTGATCGCCAGTTTAACGGTGAGTGAATTGGCAGAAAAGTCTGATCACTGGCTGGAAGCGCAGGGGCGTTTAACCCACCCCATGCAATATGACCGTGTCAGCGACAAATACAAAGTCATTAGCTGGGATCAGGCTTTTGAGTTGATCGCAACACGCCTGAATGCCTTGCCAACGCCCGATGATGCAATTTTCTATACCTCAGGCCGTACCAGTAATGAGGCTGCTTTCCTGTATCAGTTATTTGTCCGTGAATTTGGCACTAATAATTTCCCTGATTGCTCGAACATGTGCCATGAGCCTTCTGGCTTTGCCATGCGTGAAGCGATAGGTGTGGGCAAGGGGACGGTGTTGCTGTCTGACTTCCAGATTGCCGATGCGATTCTGATTTTTGGTCAAAACCCTGGTACCAATCACCCGCGCATGTTGGGTGAGTTACGTTCTGCAGCCAAGCGTGGCGCTGCCATTGTCTCTTTCAATCCCTTGCGTGAGCGCGGCCTGGAAAAGTTCCAGAATCCGCAAAATGCGCTGGATATGTTGACAGACCAGTCTTCGACTATTTCATCTGATTATTTTCAGTTGAAAATTGGCGGGGATCTGGCAACCGTCAAAGGCATGATCAAATGTGTGCTGGAAGCAGATCAACTGGCGCAGGCTGAAGGGCGGCATAGAATTATCGATGTAGAGTTTATCTCTGAACATACCGCCAATTTTGAACAATTTGCTGTTGAGGCGCTGGCAGAGTCATGGGATATCATTGTCAGAGAATCTGGCCTGGACCGGGCGCAGATACAACGTGCGGCCGATACCTATATGGGTGCTGGCAAAGTCATTGCCTGCTGGGGTATGGGCATCACCCAGCACAAACATTCTGTGGCAACCATACAGATGATAGTTAATCTACTGCTCTTGCGCGGCAATATCGGTCGCCCTGGTGCGGGCCCATGTCCTGTGCGTGGTCACAGTAATGTGCAAGGCGACCGCACCATGGGCATCATAGAAAAACCAAAGCAGGCATTTCTAGAGCGCTTGGGGCAGGTATTTGATTTTACGCCGCCGCAAAAACATGGCCATGACACTGTGGGCGCTATTGAGGCGATGTTGAGGGAAGGCGGTAAAGTGTTCTTTGGCATGGGTGGGAATTTTGCCACGGCAACGCCAGATACAGAAGTCACCCACAAAGCCCTGAAAAATTGCGCATTGACCGTTCATGTGACTACCAAGCTCAACCGCAGCCACTTGATTTGCGGTAATGAAGCGATCATCCTGCCTTGCCTTGGCCGTACGGAAATAGATATTCAAGAGACCGGCCCGCAGGCGGTGACCGTGGAAGATTCCATGAGCATGGTGCATCTGTCATCTGGTATCAATCCACCAGCCTCTACAAATTTGCTGTCTGAAGTGGCCATAGTTGCGCGTCTGGCGCAAGCTACCCTGAAAGACCGTAGCAAAACACCTTGGGCCTGGTTACTGGCTGACTATAGCCGCATACGTGACAAAATTGCCGCCGTGTTTGATGATTTTGCTGATTTTAATGCGCGCGTCAAAGTGCCGGGTGGCTTTCATTTGCGTAATACCGCCTCTGAGAGGCTATGGGTAACAGCAACCAACAAAGCTAATTTCAATACTCATACTGTCCCGGTTGATTTGCCTATCCATCAGGCGCGCAGGAACACGCAATCCCCTGTTTTCAATCTGGCCACCATGCGTTCGCATGATCAATATAATACGACTATCTATGGCATGAATGACCGCTACCGTGGCGTATTCGGTGAGCGTCGCGTGCTTTTCATAGCTCAGGAAGATATTAGTGCTCTGGGTATGCAGGCAGGTGATTGGGTAGATATGGAAAGCCTGTGTGACGATGGTGTCAAGCGTCAGGCAAAGCGCTTCATGCTGGTGGCCTACAATATACCCCAGGGTTGCCTGGCAGCCTACTTCCCGGAAACTAATGGTCTGGTACCTTTATCGAGTTTTGCTGATCATGCACGTACGCCGACATCCAAATCGATACCTGTGATCATCCACGCGCATCAAGTGCAGGTTTAATACTGGTTTCAATGGAAGCACTTAATTATTCGCAGGATCAACTCAGTCATGCCTTGATGGCAGAACTGGCCCAGCATACAGAAGCTTTGTCATTGCCACGTCTATGTAAAAAGCTGGGGGTACGACAAAGTACTTTGCTGCGTTGTATAGCTTATCTGGGTGAAGAATCTATCGGCCAGCACAAAGGGGCAGGGTGGGTTCATTTGCAACAGGATGGTGACCGTAGTTTGCTGAGCCTGACTGAAGAAGGGCGGCGGGTTTGTGAATCGACAGTGAACCAGTCTGATGGTGAGCCTGAGATGCCGACAGGCGTCGTCAGTCGCAATGTACAAAGACATGCTTTTTCAAACCAGGTTGCTGAGGAGTTGATAGACCAGATTGCACAGGAAGTGCCGGTTGCGCTGGTCTATAACGGTATCTCACATGCAGTCATGCTGGCAACTCCCCTTGATCTGGAAGACTTTGCGCTAGGTTTCAGCCTGTCTGAAGCCATAGTTGATGATGCCAGCGAAATCTATGACATGGAATGCCAGTCAGATCCAGAAGTGCAGGGCATAGAGGTGCAAATACAGATATCGGCAGCAAGGTTTGCTGCGTTAAAGGAGCGTCGCCGTCATCTTGCAGGTAATACTGGTTGCGGCTTATGTGGCAAAGATAGTCTGCAGGCTTTGCCAATGGATCTGCCTGCAATCAAGACTGAAGCTGTTCAACAATTATCCAAAGCCAGTTTATTAAAGGCACTGGAAGGCTTGAGTTCTTTGCAGGCCATTAATTTGCAAACGGGGGCTGTGCATGCTGCGGCCTGGGTTGATATGCAAGGGGAAATACTGGTATTGCGTGAAGACGTAGGCCGGCATAATGCCCTGGATAAATTGCTTGGCGCTTTGGCAACTGCAAAAGTAAAAACCAAATTGCAAGTTGAAGGTTTCGTCCTTATGAGTAGCCGGCTTAGTTATGAGCTGGTACAAAAAGCAGCGCGTGCCAATATTGCTATTTTAGCTGCATTATCGGCACCAACTGCGCTTGCCATTGATCTTGCTGAGCAAGCGGGCATTTGTCTGATCGGCTTTGTACGGCAACATGGTTACGTGGTTTACACGCATCCAGAAAGACTGCTGACCGAATGAAGCAGGGATGAAATTGGATTTTCACCAAATTTACAGAGGTTTTAGGTCTGTAAGAAAGTTATAATAGGAAGAATATTCGTTCTATCCTTCCAATCAATTTTTCATCATCCTGTCGACTTATGCAATACGCTTCAACACGCGGGCATACCGCAGCACAAAATTTCTCGGAAATTCTCTTAGGTGGCCTGGCTCCCGATGGTGGCCTTTATTTGCCAACAACTTACCCTCAGGTGACTGACGTTGAGCTTGATGCATGGCGCAAGCTGTCTTACGCCGGATTAGCGTTTGAAGTCTTGAAAAAGTTTGCCACAGATATCCCCGAGGCTGATTTAAGGGCACTGGCAGACAAGACTTATACGTCAGATGTCTACAAAAATGCCCGCAGCGATGAATCCGCCGCGCAAATTACTCCCTTGCGTGTATTGCAAGACAAGGATGGCCGTAAGCTGGTATTGCAAGCCTTGTCGAATGGCCCAACACTGGCTTTCAAGGACATGGCCATGCAATTGCTGGGCAACTTGTTTGAATACACCCTGGCCAAGAATGATGCAGAGCTGAATATCTTTGGTGCCACTTCTGGTGATACTGGCAGCGCTGCTGAATATGCGATGCGCGGCAAGAAGGGCATACGTGTTTTCATGCTGTCCCCGCATAATAAAATGAGCGCCTTTCAGACTGCCCAGATGTTTAGTCTGCAAGACCCGAATATTTTCAATATCGCTGTCGACGGCGTGTTTGATGATTGCCAGGACATGGTCAAGGCCGTGTCAAATGATCTGGAATTCAAAAATCGCCAAAAAATAGGCACGGTCAATTCGATTAACTGGGCACGTGTGGTAGCACAAGTAGTGTATTACTTCCGCGGTTACCTGAGTGCGACCACCAGCAATGAACAAAAGGTTTCATTCACTGTACCGTCTGGTAATTTCGGTAATATCTGCGCAGGTCATATTGCTCGCATGATGGGTTTACCTATCGATAAGCTGGTCGTAGCGACCAATGAAAACGATGTGCTGGATGAATTTTTCCGCACAGGCATTTATCGCGTGCGCAAATCAGCAGAAACCTGGCATACCACCAGTCCATCCATGGATATCTCCAAGGCGTCGAATTTTGAGCGTTTTATCTATGACTTGCTGGATAGAGATGCTACCCGTGTTGCGGCTCTGTTCAAGAAAGTTGAAACCGAAGGTGGCTTTGATTTGTCAGGCAAGCCAGGCAGCGATGGCGATGAATTCAACAAGATTGCCAAGTTTGGTTTTGTATCAGGCAAATCTGTCCATGCAGACCGCTTGCAAACCATACGCCAGGTAGAGAAAGAATTCAACATCACCATTGATACTCATACTGCGGATGGCATTAAAGTCGCATTTGAGCATCTGCAAGAGGGCGTGCCTATGGTCGTGCTGGAAACAGCCTTGCCAGCCAAATTCAATGAAACGATCAAAGAGGCATTGAATCGCGATGCTGAACGCCCGGCTGGCTTTGAAAATATAGAATCGCTGCCGCAACGATTTGAAGTCATGACTGCCGATGTAAATGCGATGAAGGCCTATATCGCAAAAAATACCGGTCTGTAATGAAAGTGTTCTGGTCGCGGTATCCATAAAAAACATCCAACAAACACCCAATAAAAAAACCGCGTGATGCGGTTTTTTTATTGGGTGTTTGTTGTGTATTCATTAAGCGCTGGATAAGCAATTCAATATTACTTATTGCAGCTAATCTTTTGCATGAGAAAATCGATTCCTTTTTCCTGATCTTTCATCTTGCCCTCTATGCGTCCTAGCAAACTGCCGTCTGCATTTAATTGATAGATGACGCGCTGTGGGAATTCAGGCCTGGGATTTTCAAAAACCACTCTTTGCTTGTCCAGTGACAGTAATTGAAAATTGGCTTCTGGTTTACCCGAGGGGAGGGCAGTAAAAACCAGGCTATCTGCATTTTCTTGTATACGCATGAATTCCCATGCGACGGTTTTTGATTTGCGCACTGTACGGCCCATGCCCAGTATGGAGCCGCCTGCCGGTGCCAGCCAGTGTTCTTCCGAACCAGCTTCTGCACCGGTGGCCTGCCAGCAGCCTTGCAGCCATTGCACATCTTGTATGCTATTCGCAGCCCAACTTGTATTTGCAGATAATAATATCGCGCCAGCAACTGCCATTAATTTCAAACGCATGTTTCCCCCTTTGAAGGTGATGTGGCTTAGTCATAGTCGTTTAATTTTAGTATATACCTATGAGAAATTTTTATATTTGGAAAAAAGTATATGGAAATTAAAGTGTGATTATCAGAGGCGCAAATAAGTCATGAAATTCGATGGAAATGAAGTAAATATCTGTAACATTATGACTTAATGTGACTGACGTCACATTGAAAAATAATGTCACATGCTAATCTGCGTTCGCAAATTAATAAGATCCCCGCATCTATTTATTTACTACTTTAAACGGTTGAAGACAGGGATCGTACATTTTTAATATTAACAATAACCAAACAGGACACTTAAATGGCCAACACATCTGCTGACATCCAAAAGCTTTACATCGCCTACTTCAACCGCCCAGCAGACCCAAATGGTCTGGCCTACTGGATGGCTCAAGGTTTCACACTGAACCAAATCGCCGACAGCTTCTCCAAACAAGCAGAATACGCCACAGTATTCGCTGGTAAAACGACAGAAGACACAGTCAACACCATCTACAACAACCTGTTTGGCCACAAAGCTGACGTAGCAGGTCTCAACTACTGGACAGGCCAACTGCTGAACGGCAAAGTCACCCTGGGTCAAGCCGCTCTGGCCATCCTCGGTGGTGCTACCGGTGCAGACAAAGTTGCCGTTGACTCCAAAGTTGCTGCAGCCACATCCTTCACAACAGCCATCGACACCAACGAAGAGATCGTTGCCTACTCCCTGCCAAGCAACACAGCCCTGGCTAAGGACTGGTTGAGCAAAGTGCTGGATTCCGCTACACAAGCATCCCAAATCGCTGTTCAAGATGCAGTCCTGACATCCATCGTCAATG
>NZ_JBMPPI010000018.1:0-132369 GCF_049340245.1 Undibacterium sp. TC4M20W | reverse complement strand
ACTGAAGAAGTTGGGGATACAACTCCCCAATTCTTGATGAAAATCATGTTCAGCAGCACGTTTTATGCTTTGACTGGAACATGATTTTGTAATTGATGGAAATTAGAACTTAATCAGATGTTCCTTAAAATCAATGGCAAAGCCTTTGTCGCCCTGCATAAAGAGACGGTGGTATTCAAACTGGCAGGGGACGAGCATGCAAAGGCGATTGCACTGGCGGATGCCGTCTTGTGGGACCCCTCAGGCAAAGGTCGTCCGATGAAAGAATGGGTGGCATTGACGGCAACGCACGGAAAAAAATTTCCTGCCATGGCGCAGGCCGCGCTTGAGTATGTGCAGTCTTTGGCCTGACATTACGATGAAAAAATCTTTCGTTCCTGCTTTGTTGCTTGCTGCCGGTTTTCTTTGTGATGTCGGGTATGCTCAAGTCAGTGAGACGCGCTGGGTTCATGGCTCCTGGGTTAATGTCCGCGCCAGACCGGAAGCCAATGCAGAAGTACTCACGCATCTGGTGGCAAATACGCAGGTGCAAATGGATGTCACTGCATCCAGCAGCATGTTCTGTGCCATCACCTGGGGCGAAGACCAGCATGGTTTTATTGCCTGTAATTTATTAGGTGACAGAGCTTTGCGCCTGGAAGACTTTGTAGATAGCTATCACCGGACTAGCGATAGCACTAATTATTTCCCGGCGCGCACTTTCTGGATGGCACCCAGCTTAAGCCGCCTGCAAGATGCTGGCGCTTATTTTCAGGAGACCATGCTCAGCCCACAACAAAAAGCACTGGAAACGGCAGACAGTAATTTTGTGTGGGAAAAACGGCCAGTGCTCAAGCGCTACCCTATCCCTGAATTTGAAGCTATGAAGCAGCGCATGATGGCCGGTATCATCGAACCGGCTTCGCCTTATTTCCAGCCTCCCGCTCCATGGGAAGAATTACTGAAGCTGGCAAAGTCTGAGGAATTACCCGGCAAAAAGACCACAGAAGCTACTGCCCGTTTGCATTCTTCCCTGTTCTATCCCGGCGTGCTGGTCATGTTGCGGCAACTGGATTTACCTGCTGCAGCACCCTCGTACTTCAAATCACTGGATGAACTGGGCAAGCCTTCCGCCAACCCTGAAGAACTATCCCGGCAATATCAGATAAGCTACGCGATCAAACCAGTCAGCGGACCATATTGGAATGAATACGAACCGGCGGGTAGCTATGTAATAGGCTGGTGGGACTTGGGCAAGGCCGATGTATTCCTGCAAAAACCGGTGATCAAAAACCTGCTCATGCTGGATGGCCGTGTCAAATCGATAAACTCAGATTTAAAATACAGCCTCGGTGTGGATAACTGCAAACAGGGTTTTCGTTTTATAGAATCTGAAGATCAGCCTGAACCTGTAAAAAGCCTGGCGCAAAAAAGGCTGGAAAGTTTGCAGGCCAAAACAAAAGATGAAGCGCTCTTGTATTTTTATACCCTTGGTCAATTAACCAGATTGCAGGGTCCTGCGAAAGTGACGACACAAGCGCCAGTCAAACTGCAATACGATAGCAAGGCAAAATCGAATACGCATGAGCATTTTTCTCAGGCCAGCATCACCAGCATAGATATTGACAATGATGGCGTTGCCGATTTTGTGATTGTTGAAGCCTGGCACCGCGGCATCATGCTCGATAGTGCCGTCCATCAGCCCGCTTACAGAGTGATATTCGCCAATGCGGGTGGACGCTGGTATTTATTCGACATTGATCAGTATCTGATCTGTGGTTGCTAAAACCTGTGTTGCAATAAACCTTCTGCCAGAAAATCAAATACCGTCCTGATACGCTTGCTGGACTTGAGTTCGCGATGCGTGGTCAACCATACAGGCAGGGACGGCAGTTCCTGTTCGGCCAGCACTTGTTCCAGTTCAGGATTTCGCTCGGCCAGCCAGCGCATGGCGATACCTATACCCAGGCCTTGCTGTATGGCTTGCCAGTTGACCAGATAGTTATCGCAACGGAAGTCGAAGAAACTGCGGTCTATCTGTATGCCAGCCGCGCGAAAGCCAGTGATAAACTGGTCGGATTGATCCAGCCCCAGCCAGCGAAATTTTTGCATCAGCGCCAGTGTAGCTGTCTGGTTTTTTGATGGCAGGACTGGCAAGCCTGCCAGATAATCCCTGTGTCCATACATGCCTATGGGCCAGTCTGTCAGGTGACGGGCAATCAGGGCAGACTGTGCTGGCCGTATCATACGTATGGCGATATCGGCTTCACGTTCCAGTAAATTGCTGACCTGGTTACTGGCCACCAGTTCTATCTGGATTTCTGGATGCAACTGCGCCAACTGGCGCAGCAAGGCTGGCAAGACGAAGCCGGACACCATCTCACTGGCAGTGATCCTGACCGTGCCGCGCAAACCATTATCCTGGGTCGCTGCAGCCATGCCCAGTGAGCGCGCTGCTGCCATCATGTAACGGGCTGGCTCGACCAGGTTTTCACCTGTGCTGGTCAATTTCAGGCCACGTGCCACCCTTTCAAACAAGGCTGCGCCTATGCTGCCCTCCAGCTCGGCAATCTGGCGTGACAGGGTAGGCTGGCTTAGGCCCAGCACCTCGGCTGCCCGTGTCAGCGAGCCCTGTTCTACGACCGCAACAAAGCTGCGTATCAGGTTCCAGTCAGTCTGGCTTGGGTCGAAAGTGAGTTTGGACATGTTATTCCATCATGAGGACAGGCAAAAGATACGCAAAAAAAGGCGAAAAAATACAGATCAAGGTATTCAAATTTGAATAGAACTTATGTATTTATGTCGATTGTAAATACATCCTGCCAGATTGAAAATGCCTGCATTACTTATTTTTTCTGAAACGCACATCACCGGAGCCTCTCATGAATTTTGCATCCAAAGCAAACAATGCTCAATCACCCTCAGTACTGGTACTTGGTGCCAAAGGCCGCCTCGGACAGGCTGCGGTGGAGGCCTTTGCCGCAGCAGGCTGGCGCGTAATTGCCCAGGCGCGCTCAGCCAGTCATGACAGGCCGGGGCGCAATATTGAATACCTGCAATGTGATGTACTCGACACCGCAAGCATACTGGCTGCCGTACCCATGGTGGATGTGGTGGTGCATGCAGTAAATCCTGACTATACCCGCTGGGACAGTCTGTTGCCACCAAGCACAGATGCCGTCATCCGCATTGCTAGCGCCACCCAGGCTTTGCTGATGGTGCCGGGCAATGTGTATAACTTTGGGGCTGATTTGCCTCCGGTGCTGGCAGAAGACACGCCTTTTGTCGCCAATACCCCCAGGGCGGCACAACGCATAGCCATGGAAGAGACTCTGGCTGCTGCCACCCAGCAGGGCTTGCGCTGCGTGATTTTACGCGCCGGTGATTTCATTGGCGGCACTGGCACCTGGCTGGACATGGCGATCACCAAGTCACTTTCCAAAGGTGTGGTTACCCACATGGGGCCAGATGATTTGCCACATGCCTGGGCTTACCTGCCCGATCTGGCCAGGATATTCGTGCGCGTTGCTGAGAAGCGTGATCGCTTGCCTGCTTTCGAGGTCATGCATTACCCTGGCATTACTGCCAGCGGCAAGGAAGTGCATGCCGCACTGGAGCAATTGAGTGGCCGCCCGCTCAAAGCCAAAGCCATGCCCTGGTTATTGATGCAGGCCATCAGCCTGTTCTCTCCCATGCTGCGCGCCGCGATCAAAATGCGCTACCTGTGGCAGCGTCCGCATCAATTGCAAGGTAAAAAACTGGAAAAATTACTTGGCAAGATATCGACCAGCAGTCTGCAGGATGCCCTGCGTAGCTATGTGAAGAAACCGCAAGCAGGCAAAGACTTCTTGCTGGAGGCCGGTACAGGCAAGCGAAGCTAATTTTGACGGGTGCAGGTAGCATGTTTGCTTATTTCTTGCGGAGGCCTGCTCTGCAAGAATTGCCATAGCGGAGTATATTCAGCTTTCTTTCTTGTTGATTGTGTATCGCAACCATGCCTGAAACCCGCACTATTATTATCGTTGGCAGCTCCAGAAGCACAGGTAATACTGCTGAACTCGCCATCGCTATTGCCAGCAAACTCAAAGCCAGTGTCATCGATCTTAATCAATACCAGATAGCCCCCTTTGATTATGAATTCAAGAACCGTGATGATGATTTTTTGACGCTGATGAAACAGGTACTCAGCTTCGACCGCATCATACTTGCGACCCCGATGTACTGGTACTCTCCCAGCGCCATCATGAAAACTTTCATGGACAGGATTTCTGACTTGCTGAAAGTCGAAAAAGACCTCGGGCGGCAATTACGTTCAAAGAAGGCCGCTCTGCTGGGCACAGGTTACGATGCCGTACCCGCCGCCTGCTTTGAGCAAGTGTTCCAGCATACTTTTGACTATCTCGGCATGGGATATGAAGGCATGTTGTATGCAAGCTGTCAGGACGATTTCATTCATGCCGAGCATGCGCTTGCGATAGAAAAATTCACGGAGGCCCTGCATGCTGAATGAAGCACAGCTGGAAGCTTATCTGCACAGGCTCGCTTATCAGGGCTCACGCAATGCTGATCTGGCGACACTGACTGCCTTGCATCAGGCGCATCTGCAAAAGATCGCTTTTGAAAACCTTGATATCAGCCTTGGCAACAAGCTGGATTTATCGACGGATGCCTTGCTCGATAAATTATTGTGGCAGGGGCGCGGTGGTTTTTGTTATGAACTGAACCAGGCCTTTGCACTACTGTTGGAAACCCTGGGTTTTGGCGTCAGCCGCTTGTCTGCCCGCGTCCATAATGGCAAAGACTATGGGCCGGACTTTGATCACATGCTCTTGCTGGTGCATGTGGATGGCCAGGATTATCTGGCTGATGTCGGTTTTGGCGATTGCTTCCGTACACCGCTGCAATTAGGTGGTGAAGGCGTACATGAACTGGGCTTGCACTATTATCTGGCAGCGGATGGGGATGCGCATTATGTGCTCATGCAGGCCAGGGATGGTGGTGTCGGGCATGCACAGTACCGTTTCAGTTTACAGGCTTATGCCATCGCTGCTTTTTTTAAGATGTGTACCTATCAGCAGACTTCACCGGCATCGCATTTTACGCAAAAGTCGATATGCTCTATTGCCACCGCCAAGGGTCGCATCAGCATATCCAATAATAAATGCATCATCACCGATGAGCATGGGCGGCATGTTCATACGATAAATGGTGAAGATGAATACATGGCCTTGTTGCTGAAGTATTTTGGGATGAAGTTGGCGGGGGATGTGGATGTTGGGAAGTTATTGGTAAGGCAGGCGTAGGAAGTAATTTTTCAAATCTTATCGTGTTTTGCACTACTTAACCCTATTATTTA
This sequence comes from Undibacterium sp. TC4M20W, assembly GCF_049340245.1. NCBI lineage: Bacteria > Pseudomonadati > Pseudomonadota > Betaproteobacteria > Burkholderiales > Oxalobacteraceae > Undibacterium > Undibacterium sp. TC4M20W. The sequence goes on along the minus strand of NZ_JBMPPI010000018.1, from coordinate 127,034 downwards.
TCGCAAGCTTAGCTACGTCATTCCTGCGTGCTTTTGGCAGGAATCCAGCGGCGTTTGTGGCATACTGTAAGGTAAATTAATTTCAGATACATCATAATTGCATATCTGATTTTAATACCTCTATACGTTATTTGAGATTGCAGGCCGGGGGTAGCCCGGCAGCTACTCACCTTTTTTGCTTCGCCAAAAAAGGTAAGCGAAAAAAGGCGACCCAGGCGTAGCCGCCCCTACGGGGTTCCCGTTTGTGCGGTACAAAAAATGGGAAGATCCGAAACTCGCTTCGCTCAGACAGCGGCTCTTCTTTTTCCATTTTCTGTACCGCACAAACGGCGTCTACACATGGGAACTGCAGAAAGTCAAAATCAACTGCAACTGCAACTGCAACTGCAACTGCAACTGCAACTGCAACTGCAACTGCAACTGCAACTGCAACCACCCAACAGCACCATCAATCCAATTGCTGTTGATATTTCATGACGCCGCTATCAATCAACAATCCGCATCCTGAACTGCCTGCCCTTGATATTGGTACGGCTCAGCCTGTCTACCGTTTTTTCAGCGACCTGCCTGTCGATGGCGACGTAAGTCACAAATTCCGAGACATTGATTTTGCCTACCTGTTCTTTTTTCAAACCCAGGTCGGCAGTTAGTGCGCCGAGTAAATCGCCGGGGCGGAGTTTGTCTTTTTTGCCGCCCATGATGCAGATGGTCATCATCGGGGCTTGCAGGTCTCTTTCCGGGCCGGCTTCAATTGCGTGGATATCGCCCCAACTGACGGATTCACCCTGATATTCTTCTATCAGTTTGACCCACTTCTTTTCGCCCGGTGTAGCCAGGCTCAGGGCCAGGCCTTTTTCGCCAGCGCGGCCTGTGCGGCCTATGCGGTGGATGTGGACTTCGGTGTCTTTGGAGACATCGACATTGATGACTGCCCCAAGGGTTTGTATGTCGAGGCCGCGGGCAGCGACGTCGGTGGCGACGAGGACTGAGCAGCTTTGATTGGCGAAACGTATCAAGACCTCGTCGCGGTCACGTTGTTCAAGGTCGCCATGCAAGGCCAGGGCGCTGATGCCCTGGGCATGCAATTCTTCTGTCAGTTCGCGGCAATGGATCTTGGTATTGCAAAAGGCAATCGTGGATGTCGGCTGGTAATGATGCAGTAGCGTGGCGACAGCGGTATTGCGTCCTTCTGGTGTGACCAGGTAAAACATTTGCTCGATGTGATTAGCGGCATGCTGGGATTCAACTTTGATCTCCACCGGGTCGCGCAGCAACTGCTCACTGGCCTGGCGTATATCATCCGGGTAGGTTGCCGAGAACAGCAGGGTTTGCCGGCGCGTGGGCGTGGCGGCGACGATGTCGTAGATATCATCATAAAAACCCATATCGACCATGCGGTCGGCTTCATCCAGCACCAGGGTTTGTACGGTTTTCAGGTTGATGGTGTTGCGGCTGATATGGTCGATCAGGCGGCCAGGTGTGCCAACCACGATGTGGGCACCATATTCGAGCGAGGCAATTTGTGGGCGCATGGCCGTGCCACCGCACAGGGTGACGATCTTGACGTTTGGCATGGTCCTGGCCAGGCGGCGCAACTCATTGGCGACCTGGTCAGCCAGCTCACGCGTCGGGCAAATTACCAGGCCCTGCACAGCAAAATAAGTGGGATTGAGCTTGGCCAGCATGCCTATGCCAAAGGCGGCGGTCTTGCCGCTACCGGTCTTGGCCTGGGCGATCAGGTCTTGCTGTTGCAGGATGATGGGCAGGCTGGCTGCCTGTATCGCTGTCATTTCCTTGTAGCCCAGGCTGTCCAGATTGGCAAGCATGGGGGCGGATAGCGGCAGGGTATTGAAGGCGGTGGATTCTGACATGGATGTATTTTGTATGAAGACGACGACAGCAGGCCGCTCTTTCATGAGCAGCCCGGCGGATATGTCGTCATTGTAGGTTAAGCTGCCGCCAGCGTGGCGGGCTTTGAGGTATGAAAGGCTGAAAGTGGCTATTACTGCGTGTTTATGCAGGCCAGACCAGGTATTCAATGCCATTTTGTATAGAACCTATGACCAGAGCCTGGTTTTCGGCGCTTTCACAAAAGCTGGCGAGGGCACCGGCGGCAGTGATTTTATTGGTATTGAGCTGATCCAGCCAGTAATTGAAGCCAGCCTGGTCTGGTGTACGGTGCAAGACATTCTGGTAAAAATTGGTGACCAGCACGGTATTCGTGGGTTTAGTGCCATACAGTTTCTGGAATTCAGCCGACAGCATGAAACCCGCCGCTACCGTCGTCAGACTGGAACCCTGGTCCATATCATTGATCCAGTAACCCAGGCCTTTCAAGTCTGGCTTGCGGTCAAAGGCCGCCTGGTACAGGCGGTAAGCCTGCCCGGCAACGCCATTGATATCAAGGGCGATGTTTTCATCGGTAAAATGCAGGCGTTCTACGTTGACCAGGGTATCCGTGCCTTCAGTGCCAGTTTTGGCAGCGACTACCGCAGTGCCCCCTTTGACGCTGACGCTGTAATTCGTGTGCAGGCCATTGTAGATGGCGGTATCGAGGCCCAGGTCGCCATCAATTGCATCGTTGCCGCCGTTGCCTGTAAAACTGTTATTGAGCTTGTTGCCATACAAAGTGTCATTGCCAGCACCGCCTATCGCATTCTCTATATAAGCACCATAGGCAATACCTAGATTTTGCCTGCCATCGTAAGTTGGTACCGTGCCACCGGTGTAGCCAGGTGGATTGGGCGCAGATACCATGCGTATGTCAGAATAATTGCCGGGGGTAAGGTCAATCACGCAGCCGAGGGTAAAGTTGGCGACAGAAATGGTGTCATTGCCACCGGCATCCCAGATGGTTTTCAGAAAAGGGGTATTCGGATCGAAGGTATATGCATCGTCACCGGTCCGGTAACTGTTATTGGCACCATAGGCATATTGCATCGCAGCGATATCCAGCACCATCGGTGTTTCTGGCACGATGTATTTGAAGCTGAACGAGGGTTTGCCCGAGGCATCATAAGTAATGGTCCTGAACATGTCATTGGCTTGTTCCGTGTAAGACATGATGGAATATTGTGCCGTATCAAAGGCGGTGGGCAAGACTATGTCACCCTCGAAAGGGTGTTTGAGCCCGAGCGCATGACCAAGCTCGTGTATCAATGATGAATAATTGAAGGAACCTACGCTCCAGTTGGTATTGGTTTTATTGCCATTGCCAGACAGCCAGATATCTCCGCCAGACGGGTTGACACTGCTTGGTCTGTAGGCCCAGCCCCAGGCACTGCCGCCTGTCGATGTGGTGTCTGCGAATGAAGTCCAGGCAACGCGGATATTTCCTGCGCTGGTGTTGTTGTCAGCAACCTGTACAAACTGTATGTCAGCGACATTGGCCCAGGCCTGCATGGCAGCCTTGGTGGCGGTTTGCTGTTCCAGGCTGAGCGCCATGTGGCTGGCACCCGGTTCATTGTCCGGGGTGTAGCTGCTGGAACTGTTGCGTCCATAAAAATAGGATTCGCCCGCAGTCCAAGGGAAGCTATAGGTAACAACTGCACCATTCAGGCCACCCCATTTGATGCCATGGAGCAGCGCATCAAGCAAAGTGACGCCGGATAGCGTGAAGTTGGTGGTCTGGCCTGCATCGCTCGGTAATGGCATAGGAATATAGGTAAATTAACGGAGAATAGTCTTAGTATAGCCAGTTTGTTGCCTGAAACACAGCAATCACAGGCACATGAGTTCGCTTTGACAGTAACTTTTGTAAGCAAAATATACCGGGGACTGCATGCAATGCTGGTAAATAGGCCTCAGGCAAATTAAGCTACTAATTCCCCATTCAGGAGACATTTCATGATCCTTACCATCATCTTGCTTTTGTTCGCTGCCCTCTTGCTGTATGTCTCCACCAGGCCGGATCATTTTCGTATCGAGCGGTCTCTCGTATTCCAGGCCAGGCCTGAACAGATTTTCCCTCTGATTAATGATTTTCACGAATGGGAAGCCTGGTCTCCCTGGGAAAAAGCTGACCCGGCTGTACAGCGCACATACAGTGGTGCTACGCAGGGGCAGGGAGCGGTTTATGCGTGGAAGGGGAACAAAGACCTGGGCGAAGGCAAGATGGAAATCCTGGAAACCCGGCTGCATGATTACCTGCGCCTGCAAATCAACTTCTACAAGCCATTTGCTGCGCAAAACACTATCGAGTTCCGCCTTGAAGAAAAAGATGGCGGCACGGTCGTCAGCCATGCCATGTTTGGCCCCAGCAATTTCATGTCCAAACTCATGAGTCTGTTTTTCAGCATGGATAAAATGGTGGGTGGCAAATTTGATGAGGGCTTGCATAGTCTCAAAAGTATCGTCGAGAAGACCTGAGCAGGCTTGCCGCACGAACAGAACTATTTAAAGGACAGCATATGGCAAGACAGCGAAAATTCTATACCTGGTTATGCCAGCATAGTCTTGCCAGTTTTTTGTTGCTGACCCTGAGCTTCGTGGTGTTTGGCAAACTGTCTTTCGATATCGTCCACCTGTTCAGTGCCAATGCTGAGTATCTGCTCGACAATGGCTGGATAGGTCTGGTCGAAGGCGGCTTGCAGCAATTGCTCGAACTTATCTTCTCAGCCTGTGCTGCCATGGCTGCCTACATGCTGTTCAAACTCTGCGAACAGGCTTTGCTGGAACGCTTGCGTCACCGGCATGACTGACGCAGCAAACAGAATTGAGCAATACAGAACTGAGTAAGACAGAACTGAGCAAGAACTATCATGCGGCATCGCTGGAGGCTGTTTATTCTGCAGTCTGTCAGGGAGAAATCATTGAGTGAATCCAATTACCAACAGCGCATGCTGCGTGTGTTGCAGTACATCGATAGCCATCTGGATGAAGACTTGTCGGTGGAGCGTTTAAGTGCAGTTGCGGCTTTCTCAAAATTTCATTTTCACCGGCAGTTTTCTGAGTATTTTGGTCTGGCGGCATTTCGCTATGTACAGTTATTGAGACTTAAAAAAGCCATGTATGAACTGGCATTTCGTAGCCATAAACAGGTGATCCATATCGCGCTGGATAATGGCTATGAAAGCAGTGAAGCTTTTTCCCGTGCTTTTAAAAAAAGCTTGGGACTGAGCCCGTCGCAATTCAGGAAACAGCCTCGGTGGGACAACTGGCAAGACAGCAATTCAACCTTGATCCAATTGAGAGAACAGCATATGCCCATGACTTATCAACACAGCGATGTACGCATCATCACCTTCCCTGAAACCCGTATCGCCGTGCTGGAACACCGCGGCGCGCCCGGCTTGCTGCCCAACAGCATCCAGCGCTTTATTGCCTGGCGCAAGCTCAACAAACTGCCGCCCAGCGTTAGCGCGACTTTTAATCTTATCTATGACGACCCTGAGCAAACACCCGCTGCCGATTTTCGCTTTGACCTGGCAGCGGCAGTCACTGCGCCAGTAGCAGAGAATGAACATGGTATCGTCAACAAGACTATCCCCGCTGGTGAATGTGCGGTAATAAGGCACACCGGCAGTGATGCTGAATTGGGAAATGTCGTGCGCTTTTTGTATAACAGCTGGCTGCCACAAAGCGAGCGCAATTTGCGCGACTTTCCTCTGTTCTTCCAGCGCATCAGCTTTTTCCCTGACGTGCCTGAACACCTGATGGTGACTGACATCTTCCTGCCCTTGCAAAAATAGGCTTACAGATCAAGCACCAGTTCACCAGCTTGTGCCCGCGATACACAGATGCAGATGCGGTCTTTTTGCTCTGCTTCTGTCAACACCGTATCCCTGTGCAGTGCTTGTCCACCCAGCAGTTTCACGGCACAAGTGCCGCAATTGCCGGTTTCGCATTCTGCTTGCGCTACTACACCATGGGCGCGTACGGCTTGCAGAATAGTCTGGTCAGCGCGGACATGGATGACTTTTTTACTGCGTGCCAGCTCCACCCGTATCTCTTCGTCCTGGTTTGATTTTTGTACCGCAAATCTTTCATAGCGCACTTTTTGCGGATCTATGCCCAAGGCCGCAGCAGCATTCAACGCAGCAGCGATCATGCTGGCTGGGCCGCAGATATAAAACAGGCTGTCCTGGCCTGCTTTTTCCATGATGTTGTGTATATCCATGCGCTGCTGCTGATCTGCCGCATACAGATGCAACGAGGCACCCAATTGGATTTGCAACTCTGCACGATAGGCCATTGCATTGAGCGTGCGGCCTGCATAGTGCAAAGTGTATGGCCGCCCCTGCGCTGACAATTGTGCAGCCATGGGTTTGATGGCGGTGATACCTATGCCCCCAGCGATCAGCACGGCGGGTGCTGCATGCGCGTGCAATGCAAAGTCATTACGTGGCAAATCACAATGCAAATGCATGCCCAACGCATAAAGATCGTGGACTGCCATGGAACCACCACGGCCTTCTGGTTCGGCCAGCACGGCAATTTCGTAACAGTCAGCTGGTCCACCAGCAGAACTGATGGAGTACTGTCGTGTAGCCGCCTGCCCGTCTGCCAGCAAGACGGGTACCCGCAAATGTGCACCCGCACTCACCGCAGGCAAATCCTTGCCTGCAGGGTCACGCAATTCATAGGCGCGGATGCGCGGGCTGAGTTGGCGTACGCCTGTGATGACCAACTCCAGTGGGCCATTGCCAAGGATGGTGGGTTTTGCAGGTGCGGTCTTTTGTGTTATCTGTTCTTCCAGTTGGCGTTTCTCAGCCAGCAGCTTCGCCAGCATGCCTTGCACCTCCTTTTCGCTAAACCTGGGGGTGATATGTTGCGGGCAATTCCACTCCACGGCTTCTACCGTAATGACAACGGCACGCTCGACACGGGCGCGGTAGCCAGGCATTTCCAGCCTGGCGATCAGGCGCACATCATCCTCTTCATGGACAATTTTGGCATGGCCCCATATCTTCATGCGGCGGCGGCGGGCATAGTCCATGAGTATCAAGGATACCCTGTCGCTGGCAAACAGATTGCCTACGCTCAGGTATTGCGCATTTCCAGAAAAATCTGCATACGCGATGGTCTTGTTATCGAGGATTTTAAGAAAACCGGCTGGGCCACCACGGTGCTGCACATAGGGCCAGCCGTTTTCTGAAATCGTCGCCTGGTAAAAGCTGTCACGGGCGACGATAAATTCCATGTCCTGCGCTAGCAGGGAATCGCGTTTTTCTTCCACCAGTTCAAAACCACGATTGGCTTCGCGGCTGCCATACATGCTTTGTGCGGCTTTGACACTGGGGGTAAAACTGATATCGGCAAATGCGCGTGACATGATGATTTCCTCGCTGTGACGGGATAGGACTTCTTGCGGATTTACAGGCTGACTTTAGGAAAGTCGATTTCCACGCGTGTGGCCTTGCCCAGGATATTCGTCAGGATATTCATGCCCACATGGGTGATGACTTCGACAATGTCGGCATCGCTGTAACCGTGGTCGCGCATTTCCAGAATGTCTGTCGTGCTCACTTCACCTGCATGCTCGACCAGTGAGCGGGCAAATTTCACGGCAACGGCGGCTTTCGCGTCCTGGCTGCCGCCTGCACGATTCGCTGCCATCTCTTCATTGTCCAGGCCAGTGCCACGACCTATCGCGGTATGGGCAGAGACGCAGTATTCACAGGAATTTTTTTGCGCTACTGCCAAAGCGATACGCTCGCGGGTTTGCGGGTCCAGGCTGCCTTCACCAGCAATCCCATGCAAGCCCAAAAAGGCGCGCAAGGCAGCAGGGGAATTGGCAAAGGCTTTCAAAAAATTCGGCACCATGCCCAGTTTTGTTTGTATCGCTTCCAGCAGGGCCAGTTGTTCAGCATTGGCGGTTTCTTTGGTAACGAGATTGATGCGGCTCATGATATTTCCATTCAATAGAGGTTGATGTTTATGTTGAAGTCAGGGTATTGATATGCAATTGCATGGACCACAGTTTGTGCGTTTCACAAAAATATAGGAATAACCTAAATCCTGAATTCATTATTCCGATAAATGGAATAATTTAAAGTTTGCTATCTTCCTCCGGAGAAATGCAGGAACTATTTCAGCTAAGATATGTCTGTATTTGCGCCTAATTGCTTGTATTTCATGGAAATTAATCAAGTCACGATGATCAATTCGCTATGAAGCAATGATCAAATCATGCGCATGACCTAAGAATTTAATTTGGAGTGTATTTTGTTTAAAACCCTTGCTCTTCCGCTGGCGCTGGCTGGTGTTGTTTCCTCTGCTTATGCTGACGAAGGTCAGTGGCAACCCTACCAGTTGCCACAACTGAAATCTGAACTGAAGCGCATAGGCATCAATGTGCCCGCAGAAAAACTGGCGGATTTGCAAAAACACCCGATGTCAGCAATGGTGTCGCTCGGCGGTTGCTCTGCTTCTTTTGTATCGAACACTGGCCTGGTGGTAACCAATCATCATTGCGCTTATGGTGCCGTGCAAAGAAATTCAACCGCAGAAAAAAACTATATTGCAAATGGTTTCCTGGCCAAGACACTGGCAGATGAATTGCCCGCAGGCCCTGATGCGCGCATGTACATCACTGAAAAAGTCGAAAATGTCACTGAGCAGATCAACAAGGGCTTGACCGCCGCCATGTCTGGCCGCGCCAGGGCTGAGCATGTGGAAAACCGTATCAAGGCGCTGATTGCTGAATGTGAGCAAGACAAGGCTTACCGTTGCTCGGTACCGAGCTTCCATCGCGGTCTTGAGTATTACCGCATACGTCAGATCATGATACGTGACGTGCGCCTGGTGTATGCACCGTCAGACAAGATAGGCAATTTTGGTGGTGAAGTCGATAATTTTGAATGGCCGCGCCATACTGGCGACTATGCCTTCCTGCGTGCGTATGTGGGCAAAAATGGCCGCCCCGCTGATCTGTCTGTCGAGAACGTGCCGTATCAGTCAAAAGACTTTCTGGTCGTATCTGCCCAGGGTTTGAAGAATGGTGACCCCATCTTGCTGGCGGGTTATCCTGGCCGCACCAGCCGCTATAAACTGCCGGCAGAAATACGCTTTGCCCGTGATGTCAGCTACCCAGCCAAAGTGGCAGAGTCCAAGGCAGACCTGGCCGTGATTGCTGCTGCAACCTCTGGCAATGCAGGCGCAGAAGTGCGCTACGCCAGCGTCGTCAAAGGTATCAATAATGGTTTGAAAAAAACTGAGGGTTTGCTGGAAGGATTTGCCCGCAAGGACATCGCTGCCATCAAGGATGGCCAAGATGCAGAATTCCGCCGGTGGTATGCCCAACATGGCAGCAACAAAGATTTGCTGAAAGAGCTTGATACCGTCATCGCCGCCGACATGACCATGTCGGACGAAGAATTTGCCTGGAATGTTGCCAGCACCACTGAAATGCTGAAGAGCGCACGTACCCTGTACCGCCTGGCAGTGGAGAGCACAAAACCGGATGCAGAACGCCAGCCCGGTTACCAGCAGCGCGACATGAATATCATCGCTGGCAAACTCAGCCGCCTGGAACAATCCTATCTGCAAAATGTTGATCAGGCCAGGTTCACTGCAGCGCTGCAAAGATACAGTAAATTGCCAGTAGCATCCCATCCAAAAGGTCTTGATGTATTGTTGCCGACACCAGAAAGTGTCGCCAGCCTGTATCAGCAAAGCGGCCTGGGTGAAACCTCCAAACGCCTGGCCTGGATGGGCAAGGACCGCAAGGCTTTTGAACAATCCGACGATGCTTTCGTACGCCTGGCCGTGAAGCTGCACGACATTGCCATGTCACTCGAAGACCGCCGCAAAGAGCTCGATGGCAATCTGGAACGGGTGATTCCGCAATACATGCAAGCCGTCATAGAATGGAAAAAATCCCAGGGCAAGCCAGTTTATCCTGATGCCAATTCCACCCTGCGCGTGACATATGGCACGGTAGCACCTTACTCACCGCGTGATGGCGTCATCAAGGGCCCGTTCACAACAGTCGAAGGCATAGTAGAAAAGCACACTGGCAAAGCGCCTTTCAACATGCAGGAAAATTTATTGACTGCCGTGAAGGAAAAACGCTACGGCGTGTTCAAGGACAATGTCCTGCAAACCGTGCCTGTCAATTTCCTGTCCAGTGCTGATACAACAGGCGGCAATTCCGGTTCTGCCGTCTTGAATAAAAACGGTGAACTGGTAGGTTTGAATTTTGATTCGACCTATGAATCGATTACCAAGGACTGGTACTTCGACACCGCCATCACTCGTGCCATCCATGTCGATATACGCTATATGTTATGGGTCATGAAAGAAGTTGATCATGCCGATAATCTGTTGAAAGAAATGACGATCAAGTATCCGGCGAAATAAGTGGTTTGATTCATGTGAAAAGCGTGCCCCTGAAATGGGGCACGCTTTTTTTATCTTTCAGGGTTTGCGCGGTGTCTGCTCAAAATGCCGGCTACTATCCGCTGTACTCAGCCAGGACAGTTTATTCTCACAATAAATATCCATGCGCGGCGCCAGACTTTCATGCTGATTGACTGTGCCCAGATACAGCATACTCAAGCCTGCATAAGTTTCCTGATTCGAGTTGTACAGTGGCGTGCCGCAGTCAGTACAAAAATGGCGTTGGGTACGCGATGTGACGGTATAGCTTTTCAGCAGTTCCTGACCCTGGGTGAATACCAGCTCAGCTTCCTTTACCACGACATAAGATGATAATGCTGCGCCCGTCATACGGCGGCACAAGCCGCAATGGCAGGCCACGATTTGTAATGCGGGGGCCGGGTAGTGATAGGCAATTTTTCCGCAACTGCATTGACCGCTGATTGTTTGCATAGTGTCTCCAATTTATTATTTATTCACTCAGGCACCCTCCCACTCCAGGCCTTTGCCATGTCCCCAGATCAGTGGGGCGACATAGCTGTCTGCCCAGGCCTCGACCTGGCCTGCTGGCATGGGACGGGCGACGCCGTAACCTTGTGCCAGTTCGCAACCCAGGCGCATCAGGGCTACGCCATGTTCGGCACTTTCCACGCCTTCTGCAATCACGCCACGGTTAAAGGCGCGTGCCAGGCCGATGACGGCGCTGATAACGGCCAGGTCGTCCTTGTCTTCCAGCATATCACGGACAAAGCTCTGGTCGATTTTCAGGGTATCGGCGGGCAGGCGTTTCAAATACGATAGTGAAGAATAGCCGGTACCAAAATCATCAAGTGCAAAGCTGACGCCGATTTGCTGACAGGCCAGCATGACTTCTCGCACATGTTGTATATCCTTGATGGCAGCAGATTCGAGTATTTCTATTTCCAGGCGTTCGGGGGCGACATCGGGGTAGGCTGCCAGCACGGCACGCAGGCGCTCGACAAAATCCTTGCACTGGAAATGGCGGGCCGCGATATTCACGCTGATAACCCAATCCACATGCAGATGCGTCCATATCCGCAATTGCTCCATGGCCTGTTGCAAGACAAAGTCTCCAACATCGATGATCAGGTCTGTATGTTCTATGAGTGGCAAGAAATTCAGCGGGCCAACGATGCCCTGCTCAGGATGCTGCCAGCGCAACAGCGCTTCCATGCCGACGATGCGGCCCTGGCGCATATTCACCTTGGGTTGGAAATATAAACGCATCTCGCCCTGTTGCAGGGCCTGGCGCACGCGGGCGCGCTGGTTGTGATGGGTGCGCAATTGCTGGTCTTGCTCGGCGTCGAATAAATGAAATTGATTGCGGCCATTCAGCTTGGCCTGGTACATGGCCTGGTCGGCACAGCGCAGCAGGGTATCGGCATTCACATCGTCACGTGGATAAATTGCCACACCTATGCTGGCTGACAGGCTGATACTTTGCTGTTCTATCTCATAGGCTTGTGCCAGTTCTGCCAGCAACAATGCGAGGTTTAATTCCACACCGGCGATGTCATGCTGGTTTTGCAATAGCACGACAAACTCATCACCACCAAGACGTGCTACATGATGTTCGTTGCCCGCATTGTCTTCCAGGCGGCGCGCGACTTGCTGCAATAATTTGTTGGCAAATTCCTGGCCATGGCTTTCGTTGATGGCCTGGAAGTGATCAAGGTCGAGCAGGCAAACTGCCAGCCAGGTTTCCTTATCATGCGCAGTCTGGATTGCCGTGCTGAAGCGTTCTGCCAGCGCCGCACGGTTTTCCAACCCGGTCAGGATATCGTGCCCTGCTTGCCAGCTCAGTTGTTGCATCAACTGGCGTTTTTCACTGACATCGCGGAACACCAGCACACAGCCTGTGACCGTACCATCTCTTTGCCTGATCGGTGCGGCCGTGTAATCGACTTCAAATTGCTGGCCGCCACGTGCCGTCAGGATTTGGTTATTCGCTTGTAGGATTTCGCTGCTCTGGCAAATCTGCTGCAAAAATTCTCTGAGTTTGTCGCGCTGCTGGACATCGATTAAAGCAAACACGTCGGCCAGTTCGTGCGCCTGTGCTTCCTTGCGGTTCCACCCGCAAATTTGCTGCGCTACCTTGTTGAGCATCAGTATGCGTCCATCGACATCTGTACTGATGACGGCATCACCGATAGATGCCAGAGTGGTTTCCACTCTTTCATTTGCTGCCGCCAGCGTGGCCTGTGCCTGGTTGCGTTCACTGATGTCGATCAGGGCACCTATGCTGCCTGTGGCTTCGCCATCGACATTGGTGAAACTGGCCTGATAATAAATGACATCCAGTATCTGACCGGCAGCCTGTATCTGGATTTCCCTGACCAGCTTGCCATGTTCATTTTGCAGGGACGGCGTGGCGTCATTGTCGATTGCCAGCACTGGCATGGGGCGACCAACGACATCGGCAGCATTCAGGGCAAACAACTCTTCCCAGGCGCGGTTGATGCGCTGGCAGACGCCGTGCTGGTCTTGAAAGAAGATGGGAATAGGCAGGGCGTGCAGCAATTGCCAGGTGAAATGCAATTGCTCGCTATTGGCGCGCTGGCTGCGTTGCAAGGTCATAAGCAGGGTCTGCACTTCATTCGCCATGCCGTTGAAGGTGGTCGCCAGCGCACGCGCTTCTGCCGTGCCAGTGACTGACATGCGTATCGAATGCTGGCCTTTCTTGAATTTGTCAGTAGCATCCGCCAGCCTGCGCAGGGTTTTGACATTCGAGCGCAGGATCAGGCCCAGCAAAAAATAAATAGTAAAAATAATCAGCAGCGAGATCTTGGCCTGGCTCATGACTTTTTGCCAGATATGGGTATTTTCGCTGGCGATGCTGGTTTCCAGGCTGAGTGTGCCGATGTCGCCATTTGTCAGCTGGACCTGCCTGGATGTGCGCTCTGCATGCAGGGACAGCAGGCGGTTGAACCAGGCAGGGGGACTGGCTGTTGTTGCAAGCTGATCCTGGCCCTGTATCTGTCCCAGCTTGTATTGCCAGGTAATGCGCCAGAGTACCGGGCTGGCTTCTACTTCCTGTATCAGTAGCTGGCGTATGGCTTCGCTATCGCTTTGTGCTGACAGGTTGCTGAGGGTAGGTATCAGGTAGTGAGAGCTATGCCTTAATTCTGTAGAGATTCTTTGTTTTGCATCGGCGACTTCACTGTTGATCATCAGGTAGTAGCGCAGGGCGCTAACGGCGATGATCAGGAAAAATAGGGGCAGGAATAAACGGGTATACACTCCTCGCTGTTGCCATCGCTGTAAAAATTTTTGTAATGTTTGCACAAATTCAACAAATTTCAGTGAATTAAAACAGTTTGGTTGAGGAGGCTTGCAGAAAGCTAATTGTGAGTAATTGTAACCTGAAGACTAATATTGCCGTATTGAAAAAAATTAATACACGGTAAATAGATTTTGCCGCTTTTTTGTGCAGGCCCTGCGAGGCTGCCATCATGGAATATAATGTGCGCTCCCTATGATCCTGCAGTTTGGAGTGCACTCATCATGAAACTCTACCGTTACCTGACTGGTCCGGACGACAAGACTTTTTGCGTGCGCGTCAGCGCCGCCCTGAATCAGGGCTGGACCCTGTATGGCGGGCCTACGCTGAGTTTTAATGGTCAGCAAACCATCGCCGGACAAGCCATCATCAAGGAAGTCGATGGTGAATTCTCACAAGACCTGGACTTGTCCAGCCTCTAGGCGCGGCCCTGAGCAGACTTATACGCCATAGCAATGAATCAAAAACATGAGAATTTCCCGACTGCCCTGGAAGCCTTCTTCCTGATCATTTTCTTGCTCGGGGCTGAGGTATTGTTGAATATGCTGGTACACGACAGCAGGTTCATCACTGGTGTGAGCATGGATGAAGTCGATGGCGTCATCATGGTATTGGCGAATGGCGTGCTATTTACAGCGGTGTTGCAATACAAGGGCATGAGCTATAGAGAGCTATTCCATTCCGCCGCAGCGCTTACGCCTGCTCGTCTGTGCCTGATCATGGTGCCGGTCATGCTGCTGATACCGGGGCTGGAATTATCATTGAGTTTCATCGGCGGCGCGCTGGAAGAGTGGCAACCTGTGCCTGCTGGCCAGCAAAGAATATTCGATGAGATGATGAGCAATGGTGTGCATTCCATCATCATTGCCTGCCTGGTTGCGCCTGTGCTGGAAGAGATGTTGTTCCGCGGCCTGGTCTTGCGCAGTTTTTTGCAACAATATTCGCGCAAGCTGGCTTTTCTGATGTCAGCGTTGTTGTTTGGCATGGCCCACATGAATATCTATCAATTCCTGTGCGCTTCGGTGTTAGGCCTGGTTTGTGCCTGGCTGTATGATAAAACGCGCTCCTTGTGGCCGGGCATCGCTTTGCATGCAGGGTCGAATGGCGTCGCCCTGTATGCGTACAGATGGGCAGCGACGCGAGGTATCAGCGGCTCTTGGCATCCATCGACAGCGCTTTGTATTGCGGCCCTGGTATCCACCAGCATAGGTATTTACCTGTTACGGCGCATGCTGGTGGTGAAAGACCTGGGCTAGAACTTGCTACAAATACAGAAGCCATTCGGCTTCTGTACAGGATTAGCAAAATCAGCAAAATCAGTAGTAAAAACTGCCAATCAGGCCAAAGTGGTTGCCGCTGAATTTCTGTTTGCCATAAGTCGTTTCAAACTCTTCTTTGACGGCGCGGACTTTGACTGACCATTGCGGGTTGAACAGATACTCTGCTTCAAGTATCGCACCGTTGGAATTATTAAAGCTACGGTTGTACTGTGAACCAGCGCCACTGCCGCTGAGTTTGACGTTTCTGTTAAAACGCGCACCTGCGCCTACGCGCCATTGCTCATTGATATGATAGTAGCCGAGTAATTCGACAGGGATGCGGGAGAAAGTTGCATCGCCATTACTTGCTTCAGGCGTGAAGCGGGCGTGGTAGCCGATATTGGCCTGACCGGAGAAATACTGGTTGTAGCGGTAATCTGCACCGGCAGACAAAATCAGGCCAGTACCAGCCGAGACGTTGGAACGTGTGCCATCGGTGTAGCTGACCGTCGTGATCGTGTCGCCACCAGCACTCAGGCCCATACTCAGGGCGAGGCGCAATGGTTTTTGGTCAGCTTGGGCGCAAGCGATCATAGGCAGGCTGACTGCACAGGCGAGCAGAATTTTTTTCATAAATAATAGTGATTTGAATAAGAAGAAACCCCATGCAAACATGCCAGCATGCTTTTCACATCACATCACATCACATCACATGAATATGAAAGCTGTGCTACCAGATTGAACGAGGGGCGCAAGTATAGTGGCAAGCGTGAGGACAAGACAAGCCCTGATTGCTGCTCAGGCCTTGTCAGGTTTCGTGTAGAAGAGCTGCGGGCCGCAGATGAGCCCTGCCTGCCCCCGGCGAGAATGCCGGGGCCGGTGATGTGGAGATCAGACTGGCTGCATTTCACGCTTCAGGCGGCGTGGTACTTCCCAGTCGAGTTCGGTTTCACGCTTTTTTTCCAGCGCATCGATATGCTTGAGTTTTTTGCCTTCGACAAACTGGCCGGACAACAGCAGGCGCGGTTTGCTGGCAGCAGAGACGAAACCATGCGTGGCCCAGCGTGAGCGCGGCAGGCTGGTGGCAGCCAGGATGCCATAATCGGCACCGCAACTGATGCCTTTTTCGGCAACCAGGGATTCGCCAGTCTTTATGTATTTGGCGGCATAGATGCTGCCCTTGGTAGCAATCCAGCGCCCACTGTGAATTTCACCGCGCAGGCTGCTGACTTCGCCAGTAGCACGCAGATAACCCCAGGTACTGATATCACCCTGACTATGGATGCTGGCAACATCAAGGTTGCCCTGGCAGATCAGATTCGCTGCAAACAGCGCACCCTCAACCTGGATATCAGTTTCACTGAACAACTCACCCTGGCAATTGCAATCGCCAGCAACGTGGATGGCAGCTGCCGACAAATGGCCGCCAACAAACTGGATTTCACCCACTTCAAGCACATCATCCAGTTGTACATTGCCATGGCAATCGAGGTCGGCACAGGCAACATAACCCAGTGCCTGGATATCGCCAAAACCGCCAAAGGCATCATGATGATCATAGCGTTTCAGTATGGCTGGATGTACCAGGATATCCATATAGCTGCTGCCATCGGCGGCTGGTTTGCGCTGGTCCAGTTCCAGCATGCGAGCCATCCAGTCGGCACTGCAACCGGTCTTGATGAGGTATTCAACATCGATATTGCCACCTGCATCCAGCGCATGGCCCACATACAGGGATTGCACGCGGATATCACCCGTGACCGTCAGCTTGCCGAGGCAAAACACTTCTTCTGCCTCCAAATCGCCATCAATGAGGCAATCACCGCCAACGATGAACTGGGTGGCAATCACGGCATCACCCTGGATATGCACGTCACCCGTGCTGGCAAATTGCTTGCGTTTCAAACGTGCGGTTTGTACCGGGGCAGGTAAGTCCAGAGCGGCCAGGGCTGGCTTCTTGGTTGCAGGAGTAGTGCGCTTGGTCATGGGGGCCTTGGTGTAAAGATAAGTGATGACGGGATTACTGAGCCGCATTATCCCTGAAATGCAGGTGGATCAGCAATCCATCATATGCGGTCAGGACGGCAGCGCATCCAGCCGCCCGCTTTCTGCCAGTTCGCGGATGATGCGCACGGTCTCTACATCGGCTTCCTGATACGCCGACTTGCGGTATTCGTTATACATTTTCGCTTCAGCATCTTCTGCTTCAGCGTTGCCACTGTCATAGGCAAAACGGACAAACAGCGCATCTGGCTGTGGTTCTTCTATGCTCATGCGCAATGAAGACTGCGGGATGTCTTTTTGCGCCGCGACATCGTAATGTACATGCTCAAGATGGACGAGGCTGACGCGGTCAGTGATTTCCAGCGCGCCGTATTTCAAAGTGCGCGTCATGCTGGCTTCATTGCGGTCCATGATACTGGCGTCATCAAGATAAGAGACAAACAACCTTGGCATTTCTGCCCGCAAGACCAGGCCACGCCATAATTGTTCGCGAGTGATCACCTCTACCGCAGCATTGCCGAGGTCATTGATTTCGACTAAATGTTCAAATTTCATGGAGCACCTTTATTCTGATGCCGCTAGTTTACTCCAGCTTGCCCTTGCCTGCTCTTGCTTCCCTGGTCCATGAATGTGGATTCAGGTCTTGAGTATGGAATCAACCAGAGTTAAAAATGCCTGGTAGCGTATAGGTTTTGCCATATAGGCATCACAGCCGGCAGCGCGGAAGCGCTCTTCATCACCACTCATGGCAAAGGCGGTGAGCGCAACGATCTTGATGTGAGCAGTGCCAGCGGCAGCTTTTAGCTGCTTGGTAGCGGTCATCCCGTCTATGCCAGGCAATTGCATGTCCATCAGGATCAGGTCAGGCAATTCTATTCTGGCAACTTGCAAGCCTGCCTCGGCATCGACGGCCTGCAATACTTCATAACCGGCATTCTGCAACAGGAATGCCGCCAGCTTCATATTGACCGGGTTGTCTTCAATGATCAGTACACGCGCCATCTTACTTGCCCCTGCCCGCCATGGCCCGCCTTACTTCACCGATGAAACGGCCGTGATTGAAATCAGATTTTTCCATGACTTTTTTGACATCACCATTCAGGCGTATCCTGTCGTCGGCAGTTACCTGCTTGGCGGTCAGGATAATAATCGGGATACTTGCTGTGACTGTATCACTTTTCAGGGCCTCCACCACATCAAAGCCATTAATTTCAGGCATCATCAAGTCCAGCACGATCAGGTCTGGCTTATGCTGATGTGCCATATCTATACCTTCCTGCCCGCCCAGGGCGGCCAGGGTTTTATAGCCAAAGATATCAAGTTGCGTGGTTACCAGCCGCACGGCTTTGGGATCATCATCGACCACCAGGGCAGTTTTTTGTGCAGCCGCAGAGTCTTTGCCAAAGCCCATGGCACTCAGGGCAGCAGTCAGGTTTTCCCGGGCGATGGGTTTTTGCATGACATGGGCTGCGCCCAAAGACAGGCCACGGCCACGGTCGGCCACGATGGAGATGATGACTACCGGGGTTGAGGAAAATAAGGGATGCTGTTTGAAATTTTCAAGAAACTCCCAGCCATCCATGCCCGGCAATAAAATGTCCAGGGTAATCAGGTCGGGATGTTCCTGTTCTGCCATGGCCAGCGCTGCTTCTGCCGTGGTAGCGCGGACGATGCGGAAGCCTTCGCTTTCCAGTTGCACACGCAAGACTTCGGCGGCCTGGTCATCGTCTTCTATGACCAGTGCGAGCAACTCGCCCTGCGCATGAATCAGGCTGTTACTGGCGACTTTACTGCTGGTACTGCTGGTACTGATGACAGTGCTACTGTCATCAGCATCGACATTGGCATTGGTGCCCGTAGCAGCTTGCGCTCTGGCTTTGAGTGGCAGGTTGGCGGTACGCCATGGCAGCAAGACGGTGAAGGTAGAGCCCTTGTCAGCAATGCTGGTCAGGGTGACAGTGCCTTCATGCAGCTCGGCCATGCGTTTTACCATGACCAGGCCCAGGCCGGTGCCCTGATGTTTGCGCGACAGGCTATTGTCTATCTGGGTGAAAGGTTTGAACAACAGCACTTGTGACTCTTCTGGTATGCCTATGCCGCTGTCGCTGACCATGATTTCCAGATAATGTTCAAAGCGCCCGCCTGCTACCAGATAGCCATCAATCCGGCGTACCGAGATATGTACACGGCCACCCTCAGGAGTAAATTTGACGGCATTTGACAAGAGGTTGTAAATGATTTGCTTGACCTTGACTTCATCAAGCCAGATATCGTGCAGATTTTCCTGGATCTTGGAAGTGACCTGCAGACTCTGCAGGCTGGCCTGCTCCCTTACCACCTGCAAGCTGGATTGCACCAGTGAACCGATGTCCGTAGGTTCCAGATTGATCTGCATCTTGCCGGCTTCTATCTTCGACAAGTCAAGGATGTCATTGATCAGTGCCAGCAAGTGTTTACCGCTATTGAAGATATCTGCCGAGGCATCTTTTTGCTGGACGGACAAGCTGCCCAGCAAGCCGTCCTTGAGTATTTCAGAAAAACCGACGATCGCATTCAACGGGGTGCGCAATTCATGCGACATATTCGCCAGGAATTCAGATTTCATGCGGCTTGCCTGTTCCAGTTGCTGATTCTTGGCAGCGATTTCTTCACTACTGCTGCGTAATTGTTCTGCCAGCAGTTTGAGGTCATTGTATTGCCGCAGATTATGCAGGGCGACACCGAGCTGGCTGGCCAGCCTTTCCAGAAATAACTGTTCGCCAGCAATGATATCGTTGGTGGTTGCCAGCACCATGACTGCCAGACGGTGATCCTGGTACAACACCGGTACCATCAACACATGCCTGGGGCTGAAATTTCCCAGCCCGGTTTGCAGGCTCAGGCGGCTGGCATCAAGCGAATTGGTTTTACCGGTCAGGGCAACCTGGCCCAGCATGCCCTCGCCCAGCTCAAATTCACGCGGGATATCGCTGGCCAGACCATAGCTGGCCTCACAGCGAAAGCGTGCATACCATTCGTCGAAACTATACAGTGCCGACATCAGGTAGCCATGTCGTTCGGCCAGCAGGTTCAATAATCCATCAAAGATTTTATGCCGCTCAAAGCTGGCAGCAAACATGTTTTGTGCCTTGACCAGTGTGTCATCATAATGTGCAGCGGTACGCAGTTTGCGCTCGGTATAAATGAACTCGGTCACATCCACATTCACCGACAAGCCACCGATCAGCTTGCCTGCCACATCACGCAAGGGGGCAGTGCTGTTCGAAATGGTTTTACGCTTGCCATCAAAGCAGCGTATGTCAGCCAGTTCATTGAGTATGGTTTCACCTGTTCTCAGGGTGCGTGCCATGGCCCATTCATCAGACTCGATACGCTTGCCGCTGTCTGGCCACCAGCCTGCATATTCGCCGTACTGATCTGTACTGACGAAACGGCTGCCGCCCCAGATGATCCTGGCACCGGGGTTGATGGTCGTCAGCATGCCGTCACGGTCAGAGATCAGGACACCGACCGGCAAAATGTCGAGCACCTGCTTCAGCAGGGATTCACTGTCACGTACGGCTTCTTCTGCCAGTATGCGCTGGTTGACATCACGCTTGAATTGCCACCACAGCAGGGCACCACCAGCAAGGGTAATGACGAGTACCAATATGCCGATGTTGCGCGCCTGCAAAAAATTGCTATCGACCTTGGTTTTGCGTTGTTGCAGCAGTACGCGTTCTTCTTCTTCCATGCTGTTGATTTGCGCCAGCAGGGCTTCCATGATGATGCGCGGGGTACCACTGATCAGTTGCCTGCGCACTGCTGCATAGCCATCTACCTGATAAACCTGCAAGGTATTGTCCAGTGCGTTCAGTCTTTCTTCGAGTTTTTGCACGAGGTTTTTATACAGCAGTTGCTGACGTGGATTATCCGTGGTCAGCTCGGCGATGCTTTTTGCTGCCTCACGTACCTGCCTGGATTTGCTGTCGCGCTGTCCGGTAAACACATCATCGCCAGTGATGAAATACAGGCGTTGTATGCTTTCCAGTTCCAGCACGCCTGACCTGACGTCATTTAACTGATCAAGCACCTGGTAGGTGTGAGTCACCCATAAGGAATTTTCACGATAGTCTTGCAGTGAGCGGTACATTTGCCAGCCAGCGGATAAAAGTAAGACCAGCCCGAACATAAGCCCTGCGAGCAGTCTGAATTCGGTACTGATTTTTTTCATGATGCATTTTCCATGGTGGACATAGTTGGACTAGAACTTCATGTAAAACTTCTTGAACATTATGCTAATGATCTGGTGGCCTGCCCAACCTGGGTTCAGGAGCAAATGCAATCAGGGTACCCACACTCAGGTCCAGTACAAAATAATCCAGCCTGTGTTGCCCGTCCAGACGGGTTTGTACGCGACGTTTACGTTCAGCTGCATAGGCGTTTTGCAAGACTGCTGGCAACTCTTCAATTTGCGCACCTATATTGATCTGTGTCTGATCAAGCTCCCTGAGCATGCGGATGGCAGTACTATTATATTTGCTGACAACACCATCGACCATCAGGCAGGCTCCCATAGGCAGATTATCAATCGCATCTGCCGTCATGTCCTTGTGGATGGAATACATGAGTGCATCCAAGGTACGGAAAGCGTGTGCAGTGCCTGCATTATTCAGAATACCGTTGTATTCTTTCAACAGTCGTTCACGTTCACGGTTCACTGCATATTGTTTCAATGCCAGACTCACCGTTGCCTGCAATTCTTCATCCAGCCAGGGTTTGGTCACCACCATGAACGGATGGGCCTGGTTGACGACTCTCAGCACACTGTCCAGATCGGGATAGGCAGTCAAGATCAAACGCACGATATCCGGATGTTTTTCTTTGGTATTGATTAAAAAATCAGCAGCAGCCCTGTCGCGCGGTTCACAGATCAGTACGCCTACATGGTGCTCTGCCATGATGGCTTGCGCCTCCCGCGCATTGTCAGCGCTGAGCAGAGGGTGTTGCAAAGAACTGAGCAATCGTAATAATGCTTGCAGCAAACCGGCATCGTCATCAATCAGCAGGATAGCGGGAAGTTGGGTTTCAGGCATCGGCATGCAGTTCGTAAATAGCAGCAAAGCGGTGGGCCTCTGCGACAAAACAGGACAATACTGCCGGATCAAAATGCTCAGGCTCGGTACGGCCATCGCCTTTGATAATGATGTTCATGGTGTGCTCATGATCCAGTGCCGGTTTGTAGGGGCGGCGGCTGCGCAAGGCATCATACACATCGCAAATCTGCATGACCCTGGCCGCAATGGGGATGGCTTCACCCTTGAGCCCGTTTGGATAACCGCTGCCATCCCAGCGCTCATGATGGTTCAGGGCGATCTCTGCACCCATCTCGGTATATGGTGAAGTGCCGCTGGACAGTATGCTGGCACCCAGCGCGCAATGGGTGCGCATGATATTCCACTCGTCGTGATTAAAACTGCCGGGTTTTAACAGCACATGATCAGGTATGCCTATCTTGCCTATGTCATGCATGGGGCTTGCCTGGAAAATTGCATCATGAAATTCGCCGGGTAAATCCATGGCTTCTGACAGCGCGCGGCAGTAGTAACTGATGCGGCGTACATGATGGCCGGTTTCTTCATCCTTGTGCTCAGCCGCACGCACCAGTGTAAACACAGTATCTCGGTAAGCGTCTTCCAGTTGGGCGGTGCGCTGTACCACCTGGCTTTCCAGAATACGATTATGGTCATTCAAAAAATCACCGTACTCCTTGAGACGCAAGAGATTGCGTACCCGTACGCTAAGGTCGGCACTGTCTATGGGTTTGGTCAGGAATTCTTCGGCACCTGCCTGCAGGGCGCGCAGTTTGGAGGCACGGTCATCCAGTGCAGTCAGCATGATGACGGGTACAGGCTGGGTCAGGGGATTGGCCTTGAGTTCGGCTACGGTGGCATAGCCATCCATGCCCGGCATCATGATATCGAGCAGGATAAGGTCAGGCTGGGAAAAAGCAGCAATTTTGAGCGCGTCAGCGCCATTGCCCGCACTCAGTGTAGAATAACCCTCAGCACGCAGGAGTACTTCCAGCAAGCGTATATTTCTTGCTTCGTCGTCAACCAAAAGGATACGAGCAGATTTCTGGTCTTTCATAAAAGCCATCCCCCTGAGTAAAAGAATAGTCTTAGCTTAATCAATTGTCTAGCCTTTATTTCTATCTTTTTGGCAACAATTTTCCTATTGTCAGTATGTGATTGTGCTTGTTGGCTTGCTGCTTGATCTGTGCGGATGTTCACATATGGCGTAAGTAGTCGTGTGATTAATCATGCAAATAAGCCCTCAAGTAAGTGTCCGATCTTAAAGGTGCCCTGGCTATTGCAGGCTACAATAGCGCCTGCAAGTTTTTGCAGATCAACCCGCCTCTCTTTTTGTCTTCCCCTATGTCGCATGGCCTGAACACCCCCCAAAGTAATGCAGTCAAGTATATGGATGGCCCTTGCCTGGTGCTGGCCGGGGCTGGCTCGGGCAAGACGCGGGTGATTACCCAGAAAATCGTCAACTTGATAGAACTGCATGGCTATGATCCAAAACATATCGCCGCCCTGACCTTTACCAACAAGGCCGCGCTGGAAATGCAGGAACGTATCGCCAAACTGCTGGCCGAGCCGCGTCAGGCCAGGCAGTTGACGGTTTCGACCTTCCACTCGCTGGGGGTGAAGATACTCAGGCAGGAAGCACAGGCTTTGGGTCTAAAAGACCGCTTTTCCATCATGGATAGTGATGATTGTTTTTCACTGGTGCAGGATCTGGCAATCACCACCGACAAGCAATTGATACGGCGCATACAGACTGCCATGTCCCTGTGGAAGAATGGCCTGGTCGATCCTGAGCTTGCGTTGAAGCAGGCGCAGGACGAAGACGAGGCGATTGCCGCCAGGGTATATCGCAGCTATGTCGCTACCCTGTCAGCCTATCAGGCAGTGGATTTTGATGATTTGATACGCCTGCCGGTAGAGCTGTTCCGCAGCAATGAACAGGTACGCGACAAATGGCAGCGCCGCCTGCGTTACCTGCTTGTCGATGAATATCAGGACACCAATACCTGCCAGTATGAACTGGTGAAATTGCTGGTTACAGGTGTCGGCAAAAAACCAATGTTCACTGCCGTTGGTGATGATGACCAGGCTATCTATGCCTGGCGCGGCGCCACCATAGAAAACCTGACGACCCTGCAGGTGGACTTTCCGAATCTGGAAATCATCAAGCTGGAACAAAACTACCGTTCCAGCACCCGCATCCTGCAGGCGGCCAATTCCGTTATTGGCAATAATCCCAAGCTGTTTGAAAAGTCGCTGTGGTCTGAGCATGGCCTCGGTGACCCGGTCAAGGTACTGGGCATGCAGGATGATGAACAGGAGGCCGAGCAAGTCGCCATCATGATTTCTGCGCATCGCTTTGAGCGCCAGGCCAAATATTCTGATTACGCGATCCTGTACCGAGGCAATCACCAGGCACGTGTCATCGAGCAGGCCTTGCGGCGTGAACGTATTCCTTACACGATATCTGGTGGCCAGAGTTTCTTTGACCGTGCCGAGATCAAGGACATCATTGCCTATCTGCGTCTGATCGCCAATGAAGATGATGACCCGGCTTTTATCCGCGCCATCACCACCCCCAAACGCGGTGTCGGCCTGGCCACGCTGGAGGTGTTGGGCGAATTTGCCGGACAATGGCAATGTTCGCTGTTTGCCGCCGTCTTCAAAGGTGGCATAGAAGCAAAGTTGCCCGACAAGCAGTTACGGCCTTTACGGAATTTCTGCACCTTCATCAACCAGGTCGAGGCCCATGCCCACAGGGAAAGTCATGCCAGCGAATTGCTGGATGACCTGATGAAAGAAATCAATTACGAAGGCTACCTCTACGACAGCTTTGAAGACCGTGCTGCACAAAGCAAATGGCAGAACGTACTCGACTTTACCCAGTGGCTGAAAACCAAGGGTAGTGGCGGCAAGGACGGCAATGACGATCACCGCAGCCTGCTCGACCTGACCCAGATGGTCGCCCTGATGACCATGATGGAAGGCAAGGACGAAGAGCCAGATGCCGTGCGCATGTCCACCCTGCATGCATCCAAGGGATTGGAATATCCGCATGTATTTCTGGTTGGCGTAGAAGAGGGTATCTTGCCGCACAAGGGCGACCCTGATGCACCGCCAGAGACTTATGCCGCGCGTATAGAAGAAGAGCGCCGCCTGATGTATGTAGGCATTACCCGCGCGCAGCGCAGCCTGCACATCACCTGGTGCAAAAAACGCAAACGTGCGGGTGTGCAGGTGCATTGCGATCCATCCCGTTTTATCAAGGAAATGAAACTTGATGAAGGTGATGCCGTGCCCGCAGAAAGCGAAGTCATGACACCCAAGGAAAGGCTGGCTGGTTTAAAAGCCTTATTGAGCAAACCCAGGGAATAATGCGCTGATTTGGTGCATTTTGAGCTCATGGTCAGGCAAAAATGTTAATATTGCCTGAGGCGCAAGAATAGTTAGCATAGTTTGCGTCCCAAAAGATAAGTAGTATTTTGCAAAAGGGATTTATGCACCGTTTGCTTGCCTTGCTGATGATAATGTCCTGCAACCTGCTCATGCAGCCAGCACAGGCGCGGGCGGCTTGTGAACGTGTGATCGTCTCAGCAGACCCTGCCTATCCTCCCTTGCACTGGCATGATGGCAAACAGTTTCAGGGTGCCAGTATTGCCATCGTCACCCGCATTCTGACTGACCTGGGGCTGCCCTATGAATTGCGTTATCTGGGGCCGTGGAAGCGGGTATTGAATGCCGCCCAGAATGGCAACATCGACATCATTGCCACCCTCAAAAATACCCCGGAGCGCCGCAGTTTTTTATTGTTCAGTGAACTGGTGCTGAATAATCCTGTGGCTGCCTTTGTAAAAAAAGACCGCCCCATGCCCTATGCAAAATGGGAAGACCTGGCAGGTTTGCGTGGTGGCATCGCGCGCGGCAACCGCTTTGGCTCTGCATTTGATGAATACATGGATAACCGCCTGCAGATCAGCGAGACAGACAATCTGGAAACCGCCTTTACCATGTTGCTGGCAAACCGCTTTGATTATGTGATCACAGGTTACCATGTCGGTCAGGCTTATATGGCCTCGGCGAATATCGATGACAAGCTCGTACCTCTTCAACCATTTTTGATAGACTCACAAAACCTGTTTGGTTTTGTTGCACAAAGCCCCTGCGCCATTCATCTGTCCGCTTTCAACAAGCAATTGGAGAAATTGCATAAAGAAGGTTTCATCGAACGTGCTTTGTTGCAAGCCCGCGCCGACTGGCGCAAAGCACCCGTCATAGGAAAAAACTGATTTCATGCCGAACTCACCATCAATACCATCGTCATCCACGCCCCACCTGATCACCACGAGCGAACAACTGCAAGCCTTGTTTGATACCGTTGGTGCTGCATCCATCAAAAAGGAAGTGCCTTATATTCACCCTCACTACCAGGCCATGATAGCAGCATCACCCTTTGCGGTACTGGCGACACGCGGCCCTGATGGACTAGATGCATCGCCTCGCGGTGATGCTCCTGGCTTCATCGTGGTTGAAGATGAAAAAACCTTGTTGTTGCCTGAGCGTCGCGGCAATAACCGCGTTGATAGCTTGCGTAATATCCTGTTTGACCCACAGGTTGGGCTATTGTTTTTAATTCCCGGTGTGGGCGAGACCTTGCGTGTGAATGGCAAGGCCAGCATTTCTGTTGAGCCTGCTTTACTGGACAGGTTTGCCGTTGATGGCAAAGCACCCAAATGCGTGCTGCGCATCGCTGTTGATACCGTTTACTTTCAATGCGCGCGCGCCATTATCCGCTCACACTTGTGGCAAAGCGCCAGTGAAAAAACTCCCGGCTTACCTAGCCCAGGCACGATACTGGCTGCTCTGACCAATGCTGAAGTTGATGGCGATAAATATGATAGTGAGTTGCCCGCAAGGCAGCGTGCCACTTTGTATTAAGCCGGACTTACGCAAAACCGCCCCAGCTGCGTTGCAGCTCCTTGCCGTACTAAAGTACTGTCTTCGTCGCTACGCCTTGCTGGGACAATTTTGCGTAACTCCTTTCCAGTAATCGATTGAGTTTAAAATCGTGTTTATTAGTAGTGCGCGAGCTTTCTGGTATCCTTTGCCGCCTGGCGCGATATCGGAAGCAGCTCAGATCCAGACCAGGGTCAGACCAAATAATTACATGGAACTTAAGATAATGACATTCAAGCCTACGCTTACTCAGTTAATACTCAAATATCTGGCCGCATTTGGTATTGCCATTGCCACCAGCAGTGCCTTTGCCCAGGCAGAGACGCCTGCCAAAGGTGTTTTCTGGGAAGTTAAATCAGATAAAAATACTGCCTATCTGTTTGGTTCCATCCACCTCGCCAAAGCCAGCTTCTATCCTCTGCCTGAGGCCGTTGATGCCGCCTATAAACAGGCTGACACCCTTGTCGTTGAAGTCGATACTACTGATACCAAGGCCGCAGAAAAAGCCATGCCTTTCTTTACCTATGCGGCACCAGACAAACTGGAAAACCATATCAAAAAGAGCACCTTTGAAAGCTTGCAATCCATGGTCGGCCCGGCGGCTGCGCAATTCCAGAGCCTCAAACCCACGATAGTCGCCACCGCACTCAGCATAGGTGTATTCAGGCAGCAAGGCTATGATGCCTCCAAAGGAGTCGATCTGCATTATGTCTTGCGTGCCAAACAGGACAAGAAAGATATCATTGAACTCGAAAGCACGGCATTTCAAGCCAGTGTGCTGGGTGGTCTGAGCGACGAAGATGCTGACGCCATGCTGGCGCAAACACTGGCGGGCTTGAAAAGTGGTGACACCCTGCGTGAAACCGCAGGCATGATCGCTGCCTGGAAAAGTGGCGATGCAGAAGGTCTCGCAAAAATCCTGCAAGATGCGGCCAGCAAAGATGTCGGTTCGAAAAAGCTCATGAAATTATTACTGGATGACCGCAATCAGGGCATGACAAAAAAAATCCAGGGCTTGCTCGGAGAAGGCAAGAAACTCTTTATCGTGGTTGGTGCAGGACATTTGTCGGGTGCCAATAGCATCATCGATTTGCTGGAAAAACAGGGCCTGGAAGTGAAGCAGATCAAATAAACTGCTACATCCAATTTGCAAAAGGCGCAGAGCTTGCAACTCTGCGCTTTTTTTGTTTTTTTGCAGTGTTAATCCAGTAATGGTTTTTTTCCCGCATCCCCTCAGGCCCGGAAAAGACAAAGGGACTTCCAAATGTGCATCTGTTACAAAAAATATGAAAAATATTTTACTGGCATCAGATAAATTTTTTTGCACCAACATGAAGAGAGAACGCAATATTGGCGGGCTTTTCAATTGAATTTGCACAAGCGTAGAGAATTTTTCAGATAAATCAAATCTGCTTGCCGCACCAAATAAATGCGTCCTTAGCATTATGTATTTTGGAAATAATGCCTATACGAATTATTGATTTTTGAGCGTAGTGCTGCTCACGTATATTGCATTCATCTGCCCGTGATCAGCTTGATTCAGCGATGTAAAAACCTCGGTGAGTACCGTCGAAAATATCGTCGCAAGTATTGTCGCAAACCTCATGGCGCAGTTGCAAATTCATTGATATAACCTGAGGAGTTTATTATGTCCCCACATTTCCGCCTGTATGCCTTTGTCACTACGCTGGCTTTTGCCCTGGCCACCTTGCCTGCCTTTGCCATGGAAGCCAATGAGGCGTTTGCCGCATCTGGTTGCGAGGCACCGAGCTACGATCAACGTACATTGAATGATGAAGAGCAGGGCATGGTCAAGCTCAACTACCTGCTCAATGACAAAGGCACGGTGATCGATGCAAAAATTATTGACTCCAGTGGTTTTCGCAAACTCGACAAGGCATCCTTGCGTGCGCTGAAGGCATGCCGCTTCCAGGTCGGTGCGACTCCAGGCTGGAATACCCTGGCATTCGCCTGGACGCTGAAATAATTGCAGTAATTGCCTGAAAGCTTGCGCAAGACTTCATTGTTTAATTGGCTTGCGCAAGCGTACAACTGCTGTTGATGGAGTCGTTGCGGGTATTTGTGTCAGAATGCTGTTTCAGCCTCATGGCATGGAAACGAATACAGCAAAATGATGTTAAATGACAAGCAGCAATCTGACCTGGCGCAAACTCTGCCAGAGCATCCGTGGATATCTCTTGAAACTGCACTGGATGTTGAAGCCTGGATGGATTTGCAGCACCGCGAATTACAGCAAGCCCTGGGTGACAAGCCAACTACCGGCCAAGGCATCTGCCTGAGCTTGCTACATGGCGGCGAGCTTTACCTGCATACCAACTCTGACGGTGATGTCATGCTGGACCTGACAGAAGAAGCACAATGGGTAACGCCGGTATTGACTGCCGTGACCCGCAGTAAGCCACCCAAGGGACAAGTCTGGGGTTTGCCAGGACATGTACTGATACAACTGATACTGGGTCTGAATAGCCTGATCTCCAGTAGCCGTCTGGTATTACGCCATCAATACAAGGGTGCCCGCATAGCCTAAGAGCACCCACTTCTGCACTCATCTCCGCACTCACCTCGGCGCATAGATACGTGCCAGTTCACCACTCTGGCGGCCTTGCATGATGGCTTTGTCGATTTTTTGCAGCAGGCTGATGTTGCCATCAGTGCGCATGGCAATATGGATATCTACCGATGATACCGGTCGCGGCAATATGCAAAACAATTTACTGTTTGATTTGCCGCTTGCTTCGCTGTTTGTTTGTTTATCACCGTATTCTGCCGCGTATTGCTGGTTGATATGGTTTTCCAGCCTGCCTATATTGCCACTTGAGCTATACAGCAAGAAGGCATCCATGCGGCGCATGCTTAATTTTCTGAAACGCCCAAGGTTATTGCCGGTGTCATCTTCTACCTTGAACAAGTCATTGCTGAGGCGGTCAAATTCTTCTCCATAGCTGGTGCCACGTACTATGCCTATGGTCTTGCCTTTCAGATCGTTGATAGAATTGAAAGCAAACCTGGCATTGCAGAGTGTCACCAGCACAGCCTGGTCGCTAAAGATGGGGGCGCTGAACTTGAAGCTGCGCAGGCGTTCACGGGTTTTGGACATTCCAAAGATCAGGCCTTCACCCATGGCTGCATTTTCTACTGCTCTTTTCCAGGGGTAGCGCCTTACTTCAAACTTGAGTCTGGTATGTTGCTCAAGGTAGCGCAGCAATTCCACGACTTCAACAGTCAAGGGAATGACATTGCCTTTGCCATCCAGTTCTTCGCTCATCAACAACACCACTCCGGGTTTTGTTTGTGCATGTGCCACACTGACCCAGCCGGCGCAAACCAGCAAGATGCAACACAATAAACGTGTATAACTTGGCATTATCGACAGGGTTGGAAAGCATACGCCTTATCTTAGCGCAAATTATCTGCTTTGACTGTTGGCGGCTGTCCGCAAAAGCCGGTCTGGTGTGTAAAGCTTGTTAAATATGGCAAACCATTGCTATGCCCCCAAAAGCAAAAAGGGTTCACGCAAGGCATGAACCCTTTTGAACTCAGATTAACTTGTTTAATTCGCTACGCCATTCCTGTCTATCTTGACAATGCGGGAACCACCCGCTTTCTTGACATTGACCTCAGCCTCACCCGGCCCGGTAACCTTGATACTGGCACTGTCCAGCAATAAATCACGGGCATGCAAGTCACCACTGCCAGTCAGTTTCGCGCTCAGGCTTTTGGCTGTGCCTTTCAGGCGGGTTTCACCCGGGCCATTCATCAGTACTTCCAGCGCGGCTTCAGATTGGAATTCGACATCAAAATCACCAGAGCCAGAATTTTCCAGCTTGAATGTGCCTGTGATGCCGCGATAACTCTGGTTCGACGGGCCATTGTTGACGATCTGCAAATCCCTGATTTTCAAATGATCTGCATTGACATCGCCAGAGCCGCTGCTGGTCAGGGTCAGGACAGTAATCTCACCACTCAGGCTCAGTTCACCCGGGCCATTGCTGCGTATGCTGGCCTGTTCTGCCCTGATATCCTCGATCTGTATGTCGCCAGAGCCAGACATGTCCAGTTCCAGCGCCTTGATCGTTCCTCCCAGTTTGACGTCAGCAGAACCATGTTGCACCAGCTTGACGGGAACAGATTGCAGATTATCAACACTTAAACCGCCACTGCCGTTGAGGCTTGCATCCAGTGACTGGCTCACAATATTCATATGCGTATCACCAGAGCCATGGAATTCGACCTCAGCCTTGCCGGTCTGCAGTTGTTGCAAATCCATGTCGCCACTGCCGTTGGACATCAATTTCAGAGTGTTGACCTTGCCACTGATCTTCAGGTCGCCGGAGCCATTCAGGTTTACAGACAGTACGTCTGCCTGCAGCTCACGTACATCTACATCGCCGCTGCCATTATTATTGATACGGTTCAGGCTATTTACCGTGACCCTGATCGTGCCGGGGCGGTTAGTCCAGGTAAAACTATAGGATTTACGCTTGCTGCGTATGATCAGGACCTTGTTTTCCACGACGGTTTCAATTTCTGGCACCAGATTGTCGTCGCCACTGATTTCCACTGCCGGCGTTGCGCCATTCGTGACGATCACATCAAAGAAGCCGGAATTTTCTATGGCGCTGAATTCAGTCACCGCACGCTGCTGGGTAAGCAGTTTGCCACTACCCTTGATGGCATCGCCATTGACCTTGACTTCACAGCCACCGAGCAAGACTGCCAACAGCGCCAGACTTCCTAAAGATTTGATCATGATATCGTTTTGTAATAAGAGTTATTGGATGCTTCTAGTGTAATGTTGTTTTGTGCGGAGATCACAAGCCAAAAAGACAGAATGCAAATTCTGTGTGACCAAGCGTAAATTTGCCGGATAAAGCGCAATGCTTTGATTATCATGACGATATACACTAAGCTGGTTTTTATTTCATCTATCCCAGAAATCACAGAATGACATTGACGCGCCGCCAATTACTAAAGAAGGGGCTCTTGCTCGGCACCACCGCATTAGCTGGTCCGCATGCCATCCTGCATGCTGCTGATATTCCTAACGTTGGCAATGAAAAACATGCGCAACCAACACCACCGCCTGATCTGTTCGACTCACAGGCGCTGGACATAGAATTCTGGGTCAAGCCCCGCACCATGGACCTGATACGCCCCGCCACAGGCGAGCGCAGCAAGATACTGTACTGGAAAGACGGCGAAGTGCTGGAATCTGCCTACCAGCAACTGTGCCACATCCTGCGCGACGTCAATGGCAAGGAAACCGCTCCCATCGACCCCAAGCTGCTGGAAACCCTGTGGGCCACCCAGGCCTACATCGCCCGTTTTGGCATGACCAGACCGCTGGAAATCCTGTCTGGCTACCGCACCAAGGCTTCAAATACTCGCCTCATAGAACAAGGTGTACCCGCAGCCCGCAAATCCCTGCACATGGAAGGCAAGGCCGCCGACATCCGCATTCCCCAGCTACATGAAGAAATTCTGGGTGAATTGATACAAAGCTTCCGCCAGGGCGGCGTCGGCTTTTATTACCGCCAGACCGCCCAGGGTGGCTGGATACATACTGACACTGGCTTGCAAAGAAGCTGGAAAGGCTGATGAGTACCAAGGCGGCAACCCGTCTGGCTTATTTCGGGATTTTTTTGGCATCGCCCGTGGTCACTATGCTAAAGCGATCTGGCTGCAAGTATTTTTTAGTGATCTGGTTCAATTGTTCCAGACTTAGCTCTTGCAGTGCCAGGTCCCGCTTGATTTGCCAGGAATAATCCAAACCCCGGTGCAAAAGACCACTCCACTCTGATGCCAGGTATTCATTGCTGTGTCTGGCTTGCAGCTTCAAGCGGCCCAAAGCAGATTTGGCAACTTCCAATTCATTTTGGGTAAAGCCATGCATCGCCAGCGTCTGCAATTCTTCCAGTATTGCCAGCCTGAGTTTGTCTATATTCTGACTGGCGGCGCTGGCCTGGATTTCCAGATTGCTGATCGCATCTGTGGAATAAGGTGAGAGACTGGATGTAACGCCATAAGTCCAGCCTTCCTTCAGACGTACCCGTTTGCCCAATCTGGATAATACGGGATGGCCTGCCAGCAAGTAGTTGGCAACATGCAAGGCAATATAGTCATTGTCGTTGATACCGACGGGAATATCCTGCTGAGCCAAGAAAACCCCGTTCTCTTTGCCCGGGGTATCCAGGAAATGACGTAGTGCCTCTTTCTCGACATAGTTTTGCCGTGCAAGCTGGTAGGGCGACTTGCTTTCCCATTCCTTGAACTCTTGTTCCAGGACCATCCTCGCTTCTTCCGGATCAAAATCACCAACGATGGCAAGATGACCATTGCTGGCTCCATAAAATTCCCTGTGGAAGTCGATGAGCTCGGTTGCCCTGACTGCTTTCAAGGCAGAAATAACCTGTTGTGAGGTTTCCAGTGCGCGTACATCACCTTGCGGGTAATTATTGAAGTGCTTGTACAGCTCATCCCTGGCCTTTCCCTCGGGCGTATTGCCGCGTTTTTCCCATGACAGCCTTTCCCCGCTGATGGCATTGTAGGCAAGTGCAAGATTCGGTTGTTTTAAATTCAGCATCATCAACTGCAGTGCTTGTTTAAGATGTGCTCTGTCCGTTGTAAATTTGGTGATGCTTCCACGGATATGTGCTTTTTCCCGTTCGGCTTCCAGACTTTCTTTGCCGTAAAAATTGGTCCCGTTTGGCAATACTTTTGCAGTCATGCGTTCTATCCAGCGTTTTCCTGCCAGCGTTTTTTCATCACCCCAGTGCAAGACCAGTTCGACAGAAACTTCTTGGCCACGCGAGAGCTTTGGCAGTAGGGCCGCTTCTATATTCCCTATTTTGATCCTGCGCGAGTTTCGCAGGATATTTTCAGCAGAGGTATTGATTTCAGCAACTGCGGCATATTCGTCGTGATGCACAAAGTCCTTGAGTATTTCACTGGCCAGGGGAACTGGCGGGATATTACTGTCAGTACTCTTTTCTTCTGACAGCAAGATGCCTGTAGTACGGTTTTCCCTTATAAAATAACGTAGCGCTGCTTGTTGTATCTGCTCTGTCGTCATACTGGCTATACGGTCTTTTTCTACAAACATTAAACGCCAGTCTCCTGCTGCTATGTATTCCGATAGTCTGAAACTCAGCATTTGTGGATCATTCATCATAGATGAAAAGCTATTCACATATCTGCTCTTGAAAAAATCCAGCTCTTTCGGTGACCACGCATTTTTTCCAAAATTTTCTACCAGCTTGATCAAATCCCTGGAACTGTTTTCGCTGGCGCTGCCAGGTGCAATGGAGGAATTAAACAGAATCAGGCCATTTTGGGCTGTGCCTTGCAGGTCAAAATTGACGCTATTATTGGCAGGGAAAATTTCACTACTGATATTTCGCAATTCACGGCCTGCAGTCATCATGCTGGCCGCAAATTTCAGGCTCGCATGATCCGGGTGTAATACGGAAGGCAAATGATAAGCAAGCACGACTGCATCGGCATTTTCTTTCTTCCTGAGAATGACCTGGCGCTCGCCTTGCTGGGCTGGCTCTATGGTAGGAATTTGGGGCAGGGCTGAAGCGGGCGCAGGTATTTTGCCAAACTGGCGTGCGATGACTTGCAGCACCTTGGCAGTATCAAATTTGCCTGCCACCATCAGCACCACATTATCGGGCCTGTAATATTGGTGATATAAATGCTGTAGTGACTCCAGATTGACATTTTCGATATCACTTTTTTCGCCTATGACACTGTGACCATACCCATGCCAGTCAAAGGCCACAGACAGTACCCTGCGCTTCAGGTTGTCGTAGGCATTATTTTCCCTGAGCTCAAGTTCATTCCGTACTACCGTCATTTCTGTATCGAGCTCAGATTTCAGTATCCGTGCATTTTGCATGCGGTCTGCTTCCATGCTCAAGAGCCAGTCGAGATCACTGTCATCTGCTTCGAAATTGGCGTAATAGAATGTGCGGTCAGCCAATGTCATCGCGTTGGAACGCATGCCTTTGTCGCTCATTTGCTTGAACAGCTGCGGGTAATTTTTGCTGCCCTTGAATAGCATGTGTTCAAGCAAATGTGCATATCCGGTCTGTCCTGCACCTTCATGTCTTGAGCCAAACAGATAAGTCATGCTGACGGTAGTAGTGGCGGCCGAAGTGTCTGGTATAAGCAAAAATTTCAATCCGTTTTGTAAACGGTATTCACTGATATTTTCAGCACTGGTCACTCGCACGATATTTTCAGGCAAGGCTGATGTAGTTCTTGCAACGCTGTATCCGGCTAGCAGGTAACTGACAAATGTGACTGCAACAACGACGATTTTGAATTTGTACATGAAGCTGGCTTGGACGGAAAATAAAAAAACCGGGAATCACTGATTCCCGGTTTGATGACAAACAAATTTATTTCGCAACAGCCGCCTTGGCCTTGGCTTCATCCGCAGCAATAAAGACACTCATTTTGGCTGGGTCTATATAACGACGGAAGGCATCGTTCACCTGCTCTACTGTCAGCGCCTGTATCTTGTCATCCATGGCTTGTGACCAGGCCCATGTACGTTTCAGATACAGATTGCCGTTCCAGCCGCTGGCGACTGCACCATCGTTGCTGCGGCCTTGTACGCGCTGCTGCAAGAGTCCGGATTTAGCTTTGGCCAGTTCATCGGCAGTGAAGCCTTCCTTCAGCGCGCGCGCCAGTTCTTCCCTGACGGCGATTTCCAGTTTTTCCAGATTCTGCGGTGCTGCCGTGGCGCTGATACTAAAACTACCTACCGGGTCAATTTCACCTGCAGTCAGATTCGAACCACCACCATAAGACAGACCATCTTTTTGACGTATGCGCTCCATAACGCGTGAGTTCATGCCGGCGCCACCACCAAAAATATAATTGGCCACACGCAGAGCTGGGAAATCCGCATCATCTTCACGCAGGCTCAGGTTCATGCGGCTGGAGTAAACACCGTTTTCCTTGTCTGGTGTATTGAAAGTCTTGCGCACAGCAGGAATGTCTTCACGCTTGCTGACCAGACGGGAGTAAGGAGACTTGCTGGTCCAGCCATCAAATACTTTGGCAACAGTTTGTTTGGTACTGTCCACATCAAAATCACCAATGATGGACAATTCACCTTTGGATGCGCCATAAAAATCTTTATGGAATGCCTTGACGTCTTCCAGCTTGGCATTACGTATGGATTCCAGTGTTTCATCCAGTGTCATGGAAGCACGCACATCGCCTTTTGGATAGGTATTGAAATGCTGGGCCATCGCGCGGCTGGCAACGGCAGATGGTTCATTACGTGACGCTTCTGTGTTGACCAAAGCTCTTTCTTTCAATTGCTTGAATTCGCTTTCCGGGAAATTGGCTTCCTTCAAGACATGCGCCACCAGTTCTAGTGCTGCCGGCAAATTCGCCTTGGTGGTCTGGAATGAGTACAGGCCGCCACTCATTTTCAGCTTGGACATTTCATCTGCCAGCTGCGCGCGTGAATATTTGCTGGTACCGGTGCTCAACAAGCCGCCAGTAAAGCCCATGACGGTGGATTTGCCAAACAGGGTTTTTTCATCACCCCAGTGCAAATTCAGGGACACATTCACGGTTTCGCCACGGGTCTTTTTAGGCAACAAGGCCACTTGCAGATTGCCGATATTGCTGACTTGCGTGCGCTTGTCGATGTTTGCTGGTGACGGGTCAAACACTTCGCCTGTCAGTGTCGCTGCCTTGGGTTTGAAGTCTTTCATGACTTCAGCAATAGTTGGTGCGGCGGGTACGTCAGCGCGTTGTGGATTATCTTCCGGGATGAAGGTGCCGACGGTACGGTTGTCGCGCACCAGATATTTTTTCACAGCGGCAGTAACTTCTTCAGCGCTGACTTTATCTGCATCATCCCTGTCCTTGAACAGGTAGCGCCAGTCGCCCATGGCGATATATTCAGACATGCTGACGCCTATGGATTCGTGGTTGTTCAGCAGTTTTTCATAGTAGTTGGCATTGTCGCGTTTCAGGCGTTCCAGTTCTTCCTTGGTCGGTGGATTTTTCTTGAAATCTTCTATGCCTGCCAGCAACGCATCTCTGGCTGCATCGACAGATTCACCTTTCTTGACGACGGCACCGATGATGCTGAGGCCAGGTTCAACTTGCCCCATGCTGCTGGAAAATACTTGTACCAGCTTGCCTGTCTCTACCAGTTGTTTGTGCAGGCGGCCATGCGGTGCACTGGCCAGTATGCTGCCTGCATAGTTCAGTGCATCACGGTCATGGTGCAGGCCAGCTGGTACCTTATAGG
The DNA here is from genome assembly GCF_049340245.1 of Undibacterium sp. TC4M20W. Taxonomy (NCBI): domain Bacteria; kingdom Pseudomonadati; phylum Pseudomonadota; class Betaproteobacteria; order Burkholderiales; family Oxalobacteraceae; genus Undibacterium; species Undibacterium sp. TC4M20W. Next base: position 89,819 of record NZ_JBMPPI010000018.1, on the reverse strand, counting down.
CAATCATCACCATCTGCACATCGCCCTTGCGGCGCACGACAAAGCTGCGCTCGCCATCCTGGGTTGGTTCTGTGGTCCAGAACTGCGGCAGGCTGCGTGTTGGCTTAGCGATTTTGCCAAAGGAGGCACTAATCCATTGCAAGGCTTTTTCAGCTTCAAATTTACCCGCTACCAGCAGCACGGCATTGTCTGGCTGGTAGTAGTTACGGTAAAAACCCTGCAGGTTTTCTATCTTGACGTTTTCTATATCGCTGCGGTTACCTATGGTCGAATTGCCATAGTTATGCCAGTCAAAAGCCACGCTTTGCAGACGTTTCATGAGTACTGCGCCCGGTGAATTTTCACCACGCTCATATTCATTGCGCACGACCGTCATTTCGGTGTCGAGGTCTTTTCTGGCGATATTGGAATTGACCATGCGGTCAGCTTCCATCTCCAATGCCCATTTCAGATTTTCATCACTGGCCTGGAACAATTCAAAATAATTGGTACGGTCCAGAGAGGTCGTGCCATTGATGCGCATGCCGCGTTTATTGAAATCTTCCGTGATTTTAGGATTGGTCGGTGTGCCCTTGAACATCAGATGTTCCAGCAAATGCGCCATGCCGGTTTCGCCATAGTTTTCATGGCGTGAGCCAACCAGGTAAGTGACATTCACCGTCACGGTAGGCTTGGATGCATCTGGCATCAGCAATACGCGCAGGCCATTGGGCAGACGGTATTCTGTGATCCCCTCAACGCTGGTTACCTGGCTGACACCTTTGGGCAGGGTGTCTGCCAGGGTGACGGGGGCGGTAAACAGAATAGCACCGCCCAGCACCAGAGCGCGCAAGACGGGTTTGAGAGTAAGCTGCATGCCAGAGCGTAGTTGTTGCATAAAATCCTTCTATGATGTCAGGGTACAAAAATAATAAATCCGCCGGGCGGATTACACCTGACGGATATGATTTATGAAAATAGTTAAAGTTGCAGCTATTTTGTAATAAAGATAGACGACATTTGCCGAACGGCACTAAATGGCTTCAGGCCATTTCAATTGTAACTATGTGTTAAATATAGTCATTTGTCAATTGCGCGCCGGATTGTGTGCGGACTTCACTTCCAGCGTCTGGCTGCCACTCCAGCTATCACCTGGTGCCAGCATGATGGGGCGTAATATCGTCGCTGCCTCCACGCACAGCATATTGTTTTCACCGCCAGCGTGCAGGTCATTGATCTTGGCTGCACCTGCACCGGGGTTCCAGACCACGGCATCGGCAAAACCACTGCTGCGTATGAGGGTATTTTGTTGTGGCTGACGCAATTCAAGCTGGGCCGGAACATGGCCATAGATGCGGTCGGTTTCACCGCTGATGCGCAGGCAGGGCTCAGCTTCCAGACAATGATCTGCCCCTGTAACGGTATCGCGGTAATGTAGACCCTGCAGGCCATGCAGGCTGACATCTGCAATATCCTGCACCGCCAGGTAAGTATGCAGGGCTGTGCTGAAGCTGAAATTGGTATCGCCCGTATTGTGTATGTCCAGCACGATTTGTAGGCTATTGCCGAGTATGCTGACGCGCAGTTCTGCGCGAAAGACATAGGGCCAGATGGTCAGGCGGGCGATGTTTTCTTTGAGTTCATAGATGGCCTGGGCTGCGCCATTGTCCAGCAAGCCAGACTGCAAGAGCTTCCATTCAGAAGTGCGGGCAAAACCATGCTTGGGTAAAGTACCTTGATTCGAAAACTGCGGGAACACCACCGGCACACCACCACGGATGGCGACACCATCCTGAAAGGCCGAGGTCTGGCTCATGAATAATTGCTCAACCCCGCCCGCAGGTATCCAGGAACACAGATGCGCGCCCTGGCTGGCAATTTTTGCAGTGGCACCGTCTTGGGATGTGAGATTGAGGAAATTCATGCAGGCTTTCTTTCAGTAAATATTGATATGCATCAGTGTAATGGATAGTTGCGCAAATGGTATGGGCTTGCTCTTACTTACCGCGCTTACCACGACAAAAAAGCTGGCTTTCGGTTAGTATGGCAGGCACAAAAATGTCACGGAAGTAAAACCCATGCTCATCAGCTATCTTGCCGTTAAACACCTGCATCTGACTTGCGTGGGCTTGAGTGGCAGCTTGTTCCTGCTACGCGCTATCTGGAAAATGCGTGGCTCTGCGATGCTGGATAAGCGCTGGGTAAAAGTGTTGCCGCATGTGATAGATACGCTCTTGCTGGCCAGTGCCCTGACGCTGGCAGTATTGAGCGGGCAATATCCCTTTCAGCAAAACTGGCTGACGGCAAAATTATTTGCCCTGATACTGTATATCGTTCTTGGCACAGTCGCCTTGAAACGTGGCAAGACACCCGCCATACGCACTGCTGCTTTTATCGCTGCCATCCTGGTTTTTGCTTATATCATCAGCGTTGCACTGAGCAAGCAAGTCATACCATTCTGATCAATGAGACGTAAGAGATATTTTTCATGAGCATCTATTTTTGCAAACCAAAGTTCAGTCTCAGCCTGCTTGCTGCCCTGCCCCTGCTATATGGTCAGCAAGTCCTTGCCAGCGAGACTCTGCATGAACTGGCGCAAGATTTGCAGGCCGGTAAAACCACGGCACAGCAAATTTTTGATAGCTATGATGCGCGCATACAAATGTATAACCAGGGCATACAGGCGGTGACCACGCGTAATCCGCAAGCCAGGGCTGACGCATTGGCAGTAGATCAGCAAAAAATACCACGTGGCAGCCTGGCAGGTTTGCCCTTGCTTTTGAAAGACAATATCGCCGCGCGCGGCATGGCGACCACCGCCGGTTCACTGGCGCTGGCAGACAATCTGGCAGCGCAGGATGCACCTGTAGTTGCCCGCTTGCGCGCTGCCGGTGCCATCATTCTTGGCAAGGCCAATCTCAGTGAATGGGCGAATCTGCGTTCATCCCAATCAACCAGTGGCTGGAGTAGTGCCGGTGGACAAACCCGCAATCCCTATGCGCCTGAGCGCAGCCCCTGCGGTTCCAGCGCTGGTTCAGGTGCTGCCGTGGCCGCGCGTTTGATTCCTGCTGCCATCGGTACAGAAACCGATGGTTCCATCGTTTGCCCGGCATCGGTGAATGGCCTGGTCGGTTTGAAACCCACCATAGGCCTGGTCAGCCGCACCGGCATCGTCCCGCTCAGCCATAGCCAGGATACGGCTGGCCCCATGACCCTGAACGTGCGGGATGCCGCGATGTTATTGAATGTCATGGCTGGCAGCGATGCACAAGACCCGGCCACCCGTGCCGCCAACCGCCACCGCAGCAAGGACTATACCGCAGGCCTGCAAACCAGCGCCTTACAGGGCAAGCGTCTGGGCATAGTACGCAAACTGGTAGATGGTTATGACACCGCGACCAAGATGCTGTTCGACCAGACCCTGGTCACCCTGATTGCGCAAGGCGCTACCGTCGTAGATCAGATAGACCTGCCTTATCTGGAAGAGCTGGATAAAGATGAATTGACGGTCTTGCTGTATGAATTCAAGGCAGACCTGAACGCCTATCTGGCCAAAACCCCAGCCACCGTCAAAACCCGCACGATGGCAGACGTAATCGCTTTCAACAAGCAACATGCCGACACGGTCATGCCCCATTTCGCGCAGGAATTGATGGAGCAGGCACAGGCCAAAGGCAAGCTCAGCGATGCCGCCTATCGCCAGGCCAGTGCCCGTATCAAACTGCGCGCTGGCAAGCAGGGCATAGATGCCGTACTCAAAAAATACAAGCTTGATGCCCTGATTGCACCAACGACCGGCACCGCCTGGCTCATCGACTACAAGGCCGGTGACGTGCTCGAAGGCAGCGCCAGCAGCCCGGCAGCAATCGCCGGTTACCCGCACCTGACCGTGCCCATGGGTACAGTCAGGGGTTTGCCGGTTGGCTTGTCACTGTTTGCCGGTGCCTGGTCGGAAGCAAAATTGCTGAACATGGGCTATGCCTTTGAGCAGGCCAGACCAGCCCTGCCCGCGCCCAGCCTGGCAATCACCGCAACGGCTGCAACGGCAGAAGTCAAATAGCCAGCCTGTTTTGACTACAAGCTAGCCCTGATCATATCCGCTGCCTTTTCCCCTATCATCATGGTGGGGGCATTGGTGTTGCCACCGATCAGGGTGGGCATGATGGACGCATCAACGACACGCAAACCTGTCATGCCATGCACGCGCAATTGCGGATCGACCACAGCCATCGCATCCACGCCCATCTTGCAAGTGCCAATCGGGTGATACACGGTGTCGCTGGTCTGGCGCAGGACTGCACGTATCTCATCATCAGTATGCACATTCGCGGTCTGGAAGTCACTGGTACGGGCTGCTACCAGGGCTGGTGCATCCATCAGTTTGCGCGTGAGTTTGAAGCCCTTGACCATGCTTTCTATATCATCTGGGTGTTCCAGGAAGCGCGGGTTGATCAGAGGCGCAGCCATGGGGTCTTTGCTGGCCAGCGTTACTTCACCTATGCTCTTGGGACGCAACAGACACATATGACAGGAATAACCATGACCCAGATGCAATTTGCGTGCATGGTCATCCAGCATGGCGAGCACAAAATGTAGCTGTATGTCAGGCGCAGTCAGGCTGGGATCAGTCTTCAGAAAGCCGCCACCTTCTGCCCCGTTTGAAGTCAGCAAGCCACGCCGTTGGCTTTGATAGCGGCGGAATTCTTTCACCATACGCAGGCTGCCTCCGGCAGAAATGCCGAGCAAGTCCAGACTCTTGGCGCGGTATTTGAAGACGAAATCCGGGTGATCCTGCAAATTCTGGCCCACTCCAGGCAAGTCATGTACCACTGGTATCCCCAGCGCTTGCAAGGCCTTGCTATCACCCACGCCGGACAGCATCAGTAATTGCGGGGTCTGGAAGGCACCTGCCGCCAGCAAGACTTCCTTGACTGCTTTTAAGGTCTTGGTCTGTCCACCCTGCCGGTATTCCACACCGACGGCGCGCTTGCCTTCAAACAGGATGCGCGTCACATGGCAGCCGGTTTCCACTTGCAGATTATTGCGTTTGCCCATGTGCGGATGCAGGTAGCCACGTGCGGCAGTCCAGCGTTCCCCATTATGCTGGGTGACCTGGTAGATGCCCACGCCTTCCTGCTCTTCGCCATTGAAGTCAGTGTTGATATTGAAGCCAGCCTGACGTGCTGCTTCCAGATAGATTTGCTGGTAAGGATTGTCGCTGCGCAATTCACTGACATGCAGCGGGCCAGACTGACCATGGTATTGGCCGCCATGGGTTTCATTGTTTTCGGACTTTTTAAAGTAGGTCAAGACTTCGTCATAAGACCAGCCAGTATTGCCAAGCGCGGCCCACTGGTCATAATCCTGCTTGTGACCACGGATATACACCATGGCATTGATGCCCGACGAGCCCCCCAGCATCTTGCCGCGTGGCTGGTAACCGCGTCTGCCATTCAGGCCGGGTTGCGGCACGGTTTCAAATGCCCAGTTATTCAGCTTGGTCGGCAACATCGCCACCACACCCGCTGGGGTATTGACCACCCAGCTATCCCCCTTGCCACCGGATTCGAGTATGGTCACATGCAGATTCGGGTCTTCCGTCAGACGGCCAGCCACGGCACAAGCGCCGGAGCCGCCACCGACGACGATGTAGTCAGGTGATGTAGTTGTCATATTGTCTCTTAATATTATTGGTTTTCATACTATATTGCCGAAATCTGAGTTCCGGTGTAGCTTAAGATATTAAATCTTCAGACTCCAGAACGTAAGGACAAATCCTGCCAGCTTGCAGCGAATGCGCAGATGAACAACAAAGTGCTCTCAGTACAGGATGCAGTATTTCCGGCTCACCCGTTTTCGGGTCTGCTGGCGATAGGCCGTGAGCGTGACTGGCGTTTGCACGACATGTTCCCGGCACTGGGCCTGAATGCAGAAGGCCGCCCGCCTGAAGATGTACGCATCAGCTATGCGCAAGCCAGGGAGAGTTTGTTGCAGGCACGGCATCATGGTGGCGCAGACCTGGGAATATTATCCGGCGCCTGCAAGTCCCTGCCAGCACTGGGCGCAATGGCGAGCGGCATGCTGGCACAAGCGACATTGGCAGAGGCCATGCATTTTGGCCTGGAGTACCAGTTGATCGCCGGTGCCATGGTGCAATTGCAACTGGAGTCTGGCGAACACACATCGGTATTGAAGGCCCGCGCCCTGTTTGATGATAGCGAGTTACAGGATTTCCTGGATGCAGATCACCTGGCAACCGCCATCAACGTCAGCCGTGCCCTGTGTGGCGCGACTCTGCAAATCGACAAAGTAGAGTTGCGTGGTAACAGGCAAGCCAGCCGTTCCGTTGCCGAAGATTTCTTTGGATGTCCCGTCGTCTATGGCGCAGATGTCAGCCGCGTCATCGTCAGCAACAAGGTACTCGATACCTTCTTGATCAACCCTGACCCTGAGCTCGCCGCCAACAGCAAAATGCGCTGCGATGCAGAGCTGGCCGCTGTCGGCCTGACAGGCAGACAAAGCCTCTTGCACAAATTGGTCGGCTTGCAATGTGATTACCGCAGTGTGCCGGAATTGGCGAGTGCATTGGGCATCAGCGAGCGCTCCCTGCATAGACTGCTGGCGCGTGAAGGCTGTTCTTATTTCCAGATCGCAGAAAGCCTGCGCATGGAAAAAGCCAGGCATTATTTGCGTAACACCGACATGAGCCTGGACGATATCGCCGCACAATTACATTATTCAGACAGCCGCAGCTTTCGCCGTGCATTCAAACGGGCAGTGAACTTGACGCCTTCAGAATTCAGGCTAAAAAATCTTCTCTAATCAACGATACACATCAAACTCAAACCAGAAAGTTGAACCCTGACCGGCTGTGCTGGCAAAGCCGATTTGTCCGTGCATTTTTTCCAGCATGGCTTTGGTGATGGACAGGCCCAGGCCGGTGCCACCTTTTTGCCGGGTGTCCGTGCCATCGGCCTGGGTGAAGGGTTCGAACAGGTGTTCCTGGAATTCCGGGGCGATGCCTACGCCTCTGTCCCGGACTTCAACACGGTAACGCGGGCCTTTGCCAAATACGCGCAATAACACTGTTTCACCCTCGCGGGAAAACTTGGCGGCATTGGAAATCAGGTTGGCCATGACTTGCATGAGCCTATCATGGTCAGCCAGTATCCAGGCTTGTTGCGGGTGGTGGTCGAGTACCAGGTTGACCTTGAGTGAACTGGCATACGATGTATGCAACTCCAGCGCATTTTGTACCAGTGCAACGAGGTCCAGTGCTTCTGAGCGGAAGATCATCTTGCCGCTGGCCAGCTTGTCCATGTCCAGAATATCATTGACCAAGGTGATCAGGCGCTTGCTGTTATTGTGGGCGATGCGTATCAGGTGCTCGGCCTGTTTGGGCAAGACGCCGCTGACACCGGACTCCAGCAAACTCAGGGACCCACGTATCGAAGTCAGCGGGGTGCGCAATTCATGGCTGACGACAGAAATGAATTCCGTCTTCAAACGGTTCATGCGCAGTCTGTCACTGATATCCATCGCAAAGGCGACCCAGCCGCGTTCAGAATTTTCCAGATGGCTGAGACCGACCAGAATCGGCACGCCTACATTACCACCCTGCAGCAACATGATTTCAAAAGGCGCGGTGGTGCCGGTCTGTATCAAGTCTTGATAAGCTTGCTGGCAGATTTTCATGTCCTGGGGTGACAACAGGGTATGCCATAGATTATTGCGGCTCAACAGATAGTCACGGTCGTAGCCACTGAACTGGGTGAACACGTCATTGACATCAAGTATCTCGCCTGATTCATTACCCTGGATGATACCGATCAGGCTGGAATTCATCAGCCTTTGCAAACGTTGTTCGCTGGTGCGCAAAGCATCCAGCGTGGCTTTTTGCTCAGTCACGTCTTCTATCATCCAGACTGCACCGCGCACATAGCTTTCTGTCGGCAACGCGCGGCCTGCCACGCGGCCAGTGAAAGCTTCGCCATTGAAGCGACGCAAATACCATTCCAGTTCTACCAGCTCGTCAGCCAGCAGGCCAGGCGTGACTTGGGCACTGAAGGCTTCATAATCCTCTGGCCCTTGATACAGGAAAGTGGTTTTGACACCTATCATGGCGCGGGCATCAGGGAAGCGGCATAATTCTGCCAGTGCCTTATTGGCCCTGACGATGACACCATCGCTGACAAACATGATGCCCACCGGGGCATTGGTGATGAGGATTTCCAGTTCCCTGGCCAGTTCTTTATAACGGTTTTTGTTGGACTCAAGCAGTTCCTGGTTTTGCCTCAGCATTTCCTCGGTCTGTTTGCGCTCGGTGATATCGATGTGGGTACCAACCATGCGCAAGGGCTTGCCCTTGCTGTCCCATTCAACAATGCTGCCTAGTGACATGATCCAGCGCCATTCACCTGCCTTGTTTTTTTGCCGGAACTCGGCGTGATAGTCTGCCCCGCCTTGTGCCGCTGCATGGGCTTTGTAAGCCTGTTTGAGATTCGCGACATCATCGGGATGTACGCCCGTGCCCCAGAAATAATCCCAGAACTGCTGCGGGTGTGCAAAGTCGCCAGGATCGTAGCCCAGCATCTGTAAATATTCGGGGCTGAAGCTGCCGTCACCGGTTTGCAGATTGATGTCATACAAACCCTGGTTCGAGGCTTTCATGACCAGGCTGCGCTGGCGCTCTGCGGCCAGCAGTCTTTGTTCAGTGAGTTTGCGTTCGGTATTGTCGCTCAGGAAACCATGCCAGAGTACACTGCCATCAGGCAGGCGTTCAGGGGTGGCGTCGCCAACGACCCAGCGATCTGGCTGGCCATCTGCAATGATGCGGTATTCCTGGTGCCAGGGGCTAAGATCGACAAAGGACTTGCGCACGGCCACAATCATTTTTGGCAAATCATCGGGATGCACTTTGGCGAACATGAAGCTGGCATCTTCACGTAATTGTTCAGCCTTGACACCAAAAAAAGTTTCTACCGCTTCACTGGCATAGGGCAGGCAAAAACGTGCGTCCGGATAACGGCGGAACTGATAAAACATGCCCGGAAGACAGCGGGAAAAATTGGACAACAAGGCGTGACTGCGTTGCAATGCCGCCAGTTCAGTTTCTTCTGGTACAAGCTCGGCTGACATTGCAGGTAACTCAGACATGCCTGGTAGTCTTTTCCATATCTGTCTATGCTATTCAGCGGTAAAGGGCAGTGATTTCGTCAAAAAAATCATAGACGCCCTGCTCACTCATCTTGCGCGCATTCGACAATTCGCCACCTTTGGAGGCAAACAACACGCTATTGTCTGGCCTCAGCAAGACAGCAGCTGGTATGCCTTTCTTGGTAGGATTACCATAGAAATCCACCAGCTCCTTGTTTTTGTCAAACTGGCCTACGTTCACTTTGACGGTGATGAACTTTGTGGTCAGCAGAGGCTCATTTTTGCCATGCATGGATTTGTCGAGCTCCAGGCAATCTTTGCACCAGTTGGCACCAAAGATGACCAGGACTTTTTTATCGACTTTTTTGGCTTCTGCCAGCGCTTTGTTGATCGCGGCCTGGGCGTCGGCAGTTTCATCATAAGCCTGAGGTGGGGCAGCACTGGCCGGGCTGACAGCCAGTACCAGACTCAATGCAAAAAGCAGGGAAAGCAGTTTTTTCATCATTAATCCATTAGAAAACGCAGGAAAAAGCGACAAATGCAGGATGAGTCTATCTTAGCTTAAACAGTATGTGGCTGTAATTCTCTGTTTGATGAAAAATCGGGTTTTGCTGTATGTATGTTCAGTTATTTGTGCAATTCAGGATAAAATAGCTTATTCCTGTTTTTAATCCAGTTTTTGATCTTGTTTTTAATTTCGCTTTTTAATCTTATTAGTTCTTTAAGTGGCGCAGTTCTTGAAAATGTTTATACAGTGCGCAGTACGATGGCCTTGCTACCCGGCGGCATGCAATGATGGGAAGCACCATGCTTGCCATGATTTATTACAAGGCTATTGTTGATTGTCATGAATAATAAACCACGCCGGATTGCCCATCTGGACATGGATGCATTTTATGCATCTGTTGAATTGTTAAGATATCCAGAGCTTAAGGGGCAGGCGGTATTGATAGGCGGGGGCTCTTCACATCGTCCGATTCCCAAAGGGGATGGCACGCATGAGTTTTCGCGCATCAAGGACTATGTCGGGCGCGGTGTCGCTACCACCTCGACTTATGCAGCGCGGGCGCTAGGCATATTTTCTGCGATGGGCATCATGAAGGCGGCAAAGCTGGCTCCCGATGTTTATTTACTTCCAACGGACTTTGATTCCTATCGTCATTATTCCCGGTTGTTTAAAGAAGCGGTCGGCAAGATTGCGCCCAAAATTGAAAATCGCGGCATAGATGAAATCTATATCGACCTGAGCGACCATCCGCAAGAAACGCGTGAACTGGCAAGCAGCCTGAAGCACGCTGTCGCCGAAGCCACCAGCCTGACCTGCTCGATTTGTGTCGCTCCAAACAAACTGTTGGCAAAGATAGGCTCTGACCTGGACAAACCTGATGGCCTTACCATATTGAATATGGAAGACGTGCCAACGCGAATATGGCCCTTGCCCGTTAAAAAAGTGAATGGCATAGGGCCAAAAGCAACTGAGCGCCTGGCTAGCCTGGGTATCAACACTGTGGGCGAGTTGTCCAATGCAGACCTGGGGCTGCTGCAAACGACCTTTGGCAGTAATTATGCTGGCTGGCTGTATAACGCGGCGCGCGGCATTGATGACAGGGAGATTTCTACAGAGTCCGAGCCCAAGGTCATCAGCAGGGAAACTACCTTTGACCGCGACTTGCACGCCGTTCACGACAAGGCGGTATTGACCGAGATATTCACTGACCTTTGCACTCGCCTGGCAAGGGACTTAACAAAAAAGGGTTACCGCTGCAAAACCGTGGGTATCAAGATACGCTATACCGATTTTCGTATCTCTACCCGTGACATCACCATTCCTGTTGCCACGGCTGATCCTGCCGTCATACGCAGGACGGCAGGAGAATGTTTGCGCAGAGTGGCGCTGGAACACCGCTTTCGCTTGCTGGGCGTAAGGGCCAGTGCCCTGATCAGAGAGGCGGATGTCAGCAATGAGCGGCAAGTCAGCCAGGGCATGCTGTTTGATGACACTTGATTACTAATCTTTGGAATGAATGTTACGGTTGTGCACTCTGCATTTGCTGGAAATACAGGTTTTCAATTTTCCTGAGATTGAGTTTTTCCAGATAAGGATTGATGAGTTGTTGATATTTTAATCCCCGTTCATTACGCTGGAAGCAGATGTGCAGGGAAAAATTGATGACTTCTTTGGGATGGAAAATAATGCTTTCCTGCCCGTTCTTTAAACTGGTCTCAGTGATCAGCAACTGCCGCAAGACATCCTTGCTGATGACGACCACATCCACCCGCCCTGCCATCAGTTTGCGCAAATTGCTGATGTCTGATGGTGCCACATCAAGTCTCAATTGTTCTTTTTTGACCTGGGCATCAAATTCTTCACCATTGGCATAGTCTTGTACCACGCCTACGGTCAGGCCTTTCAGATCAGCATAATTTTTCCAGTCGAAATGCCTGTCTTTCAACGATGCCAAGCCGATGGCGCTGGTGCCCAGCGGCGCCGAGAAATAGCAGGTTTTTTCCCGTTCCTTTAAATAAAATGCAGGGAAATAGCCAGCGTAAGAAGGATCATTCTGCCCCAGTTGCACGGCACGGCTCCAGGGTGTGTAACTGATATGGGTGTCCATCCCCGCCTGCAAGGCCGCCGCTTTGACGATGACTGACGTCAAGCCTTCATCGGGCAGATGTGAGCCCACATACGGTGCCCACTCCAGTGAGGCGAGTTGCATGACAGGCCTGTCGGCGGCCAGAGACGACGCACCTGACAAACTGGCTGCGATGATAAAAAGAAAACGGAACAACCGTACACTCATGGCATAAGGCTAGCGTGGGCAAGAATTGAGTGTAGCGCAAGTATGCCTGGGCAACTTTAAGAGATAGTTACATACCTGCTGCGTTCCAGTCTGTCACTGCCTCCAGCGGCAATGGTTTCAAATACATCGTCAAGTGTGGTGAAAATATCCCAGTGCTCAACTTGCTTTTGCAGTGCGATTGCCTGTATCAGTTTCATTTCCAGTTCAGCCTCGCGCTTGCCCTTCCATAACTTGTCTGCTGTTGCGACAGCTAATTCTTCCAGGCTCAAGCCTTCCCCTTGCCATTGTGCGTGAGTCACACAGCAGCGGGCAACGATACTTTGCACGCCTTGTTCCAGCAGCATTTTTTCACCAGCAGGTTCATGCAGTGAGCCGGGGCCATCGAGTTCATTGGGATGCAGGATTTTCCCGGCGTCATGGATGGCGGCACTAAGGCGTATCAGATTTGCATCGAATGCCAGACCCATGTCTTCAAATTGTGCGATCAACAAGTCCGCTGCTTCACCGACCAGTTTGACATAGGTGAGCAGGCGTTCTTTTGCGCCAAGTGTTGACAGCAACTGGTAAGCGTCAGTGGTGGTGTTGAGTATGATGAGCAGTGAGGATGGCTAATAAAAAAGGCTTGCACGGAATGACGTGCAAGCCCACCTCTTAAAAACGACTAAAACTGATTATTTAAAATCACCCGCAAATACGCGCACGGTTTTTTCGTATCCCAGGTGTCTGGCCATGGCTTCTTTTACCTGTGCCACGGTCAGTGCCTGTATCTTTTTCTCTACTTCAGCACGGTATTGCATATTGCGGCCCAGGTAGAGATTGTTCGCCAGTGTCGGTGCCAGTGCTGCGTCCTGGCTGCGTTCGAGCTGGTATTGCTGGATCAGGCTCTTCTTGCCATCTTCCAGTTCTGCCTGTGTGTAGCCTTCCGTCAGTACACGGTTGATTTCCTCGCGTATGCCGGTTTCCAGCTTGGCACGGTTTTGCGGTGCATAAATAGCGCCTACGGAAAAAGTGGCTACTTCATCGAGGGCAGAAGCATTGAAACCAGAACCACCACCATAGCTGACACCATCTTTTTGACGGATACGGTTCAAAATACGTGAGTTGGCGCTGCCACCCAGCAGGTAGTTACCCAAAACCAGTGCAGGGTAATCAGGGTGCTTGATGCCCAATGGCAGTTGCATGCCGGCATAGAAGAAGGCGTTTGCCTTGTCCGGTGTGATGATTTGTTTATCATCTGCCTTGGTGGCCTGATAAGGTCGGGCAACGCGGGTGAATTTTTTCTGCGTATTCCAGTCGCCAAAGGCAGTTTGCAATTCCGCTTTTACTTTGTTGACATCAAACTCACCCACGACGGCAATTTGCGCCTGGCCTGGATGATTGGCACCATAAAATTCTTTCCAAAATGCCTTGGCATCGGCCAGTTTGGCCGTTTTCAGGTAAGCAATCTGTTCATCGATGCTGCGGTAGTAGCGCGGGTCATCGCTGGAATAAATGTTTTGGGCTTTTTTACCGGCATCAACAGCGACTGATTGCGGTTCTTTGCGTGACTCTTCCAGCTGTGCCAGTTGCGAATTCAACAGTTGTGTGAATTCAGCTTCATTGAAGGCGGGCTGGCGCAGGGAATCGCGCACCAGTTCCAGTACGCGTGGCAGATTGTCGCGTATGGTTTCTACCTGGATATTCACCATCGTCGCATTGCCATTGATTTGCAGCTTGGCCTTGAGCTTGTCGAGTTCTTCGGTAAATTGCTGATGGCTGAGTTTTTCTGTGCCACGGCTGAGCATGGCAGCAGCCAGCTCGGCGGCACCGGCTTTGCCCTTCAAACTATTTTCATCACCGAGGTTGATATGCATGGACAGCACGACAGTATTACCGCGTGTGGTCTTGGGCAACAGCGCATACTTCAAGCCATTGCTGAGTGCGCCTGTCACAGTACGTTTGTCGATATTGTCGGCAGAGGCAACAAAGTTTTCTGCCTGGGCGATCGCCACACCGGGTTTGAATTGCTTGATCTGCTCCTCGACTGCAACCTTGGCAGGTGCTGGAGAGCGGTCAGGTTTCTCGGTAGGGATAAAACTGCCCGAGGTGCGGTTGCTGGATTTAAGCCAGGTAGTGGCAACACGTTGCACATCATCCACTTTAAGTGCCTTGACGCGGTCACGGAACAGGAAGAACAAGCGCCAGTCGCCAGAGGCGATGTTTTCAGACAGGGACACGGCAAATTTTTCAGGGTCATTGAAGACCTGGGCAATGTCTGAATCCAGCTTGGCTTTTGCCCTTGCCAGTTCTGCTTCAGTGACTGGTGACTTGTCGAAGCTTTCTATGGTTTCCAGCAAGATCTTCTTGGCTTCTGGCAGGTTTTGCTCGGTGCGCAAGTTTGCCCCCAGCATCAAAAAGCCTGGTTCTTCGAGATTGGCTGCCCAGGGGAAGACATCCGCAGTTTTCTTGGTTTCAACCAGGGCCTTGTACAGACGGCCATTCGGTGTGTCACCGAGGATCAGGGCCAGCGCTTCTGTCGCGGCATAATCAGGGTGCGCAGCAGGCACGGTGTGATACAGCGCTGCGATCACTTGTGAATCACCAACGCGGCGCACGATGACATCGCGCTCACCATCTTGCACCGGGTCTAATGTATATGTAGGTTCCAGTGCACGTTTTGGCTTCGGTATTTTGCCAAACTGGGTGGCAATCAATTGCAGCGCCTGTTTGGCATCAAAGGCACCCGCCACGATCAGGGTGGCATTGTCAGGCTGGTAGTATTTACGCCAGAAAGCCTGCAGATGCGGGATGTTGACATTCTCGACGTCAGTGCGCGCGCCTATGGTGTCTTTGCCATAGTTATGCCACTGGTGGGCGCTGGACATGATGCGCTGCATGAGGATGCCGACGCCGGAATTCTCATTCTTTTCCATTTCATTGCGCACGACAGAGAATTCTGTCTTCAAGTCTTCACCAGAAATGCGGGAATTGACCATGCGGTCAGCTTCCATGCTGATCGCCCAGGCCAGGGTTTCAGGCTTGGCAGCGAAGGTTTCATAATAATTGGTACGGTCCAGCCAGGTCGTGCCATTGAATTGCACGCCACGTTGCGACATTTCTTCCCACAGGCGTGGGTGGGCTTTACTGCCTTTGAACATCAGATGTTCGAGCAAATGCGCCATGCCGGTTTCGCCATAATTCTCATGACGCGAGCCGACACGGTAAGTAATGTTAACGGTCGTGGTTGGTTTACTGGCATCTTGCACCAGCAAAACGCGCATGCCATTCGCCAGCTGGTATTCATCTATGCCTTCGACCTGACGCACAAACTGCACACCGGCAGGCAGCGCGGCTTTGGCCGTCGCCGCATTTTCAGCCGCGATGGCGGGCGGGATGTGCACCAGGGTAGTAAAAGCCAGTGCCAGGGACAGACTCAAGCTGCTGAGTTGCATGCGCGATGATTTCATGTAGCGACCTTTATGTAATATAGTAAATACCAAGCAATGAGGGGCGGCACCTGTATGACCAGGCATGGCAGGAACCGTGACGCAAACCTAAAGCAGTCAAGCTTAGTACAAATATATCAAGAAAAGCAACCCGGACATACAAAAATGCCAAGTGCAGCAGGGGGCAGGGGAAAAGGGCAAGAAAATCATGGCGCGCCAGACACGAATCGAACGTGCGACCCCAGCCTTCGGAGGGCTGTACTCTATCCAACTGAGCTACTGGCGCGTAGATTATGCATAGTCATGCATAAGTGATACAGGGGTAATGCAAGGGCAACATTCTAACCCAAATTAAGCCCGGCCTTACGTATCAAAGCAGGGAAATTGTCGTTAAACCAGCCAGATTTTCCGCATTCTTGGCGCGTGCAGCTTGCTTTTCGTTCCAAACACGACGCTTTCGCACTATAATTCCAAGCTTTGGCGTGCGCGGTTCAATTGCCTGCCAGCATAGACGAACAGATTTTCTGTATCTAATTCATTTGCATTGAGGAAACCATGAGCGACGCGCACGACGAACACGAATCAGCGATCAAGACCCCTAAGCAACTCATCGTTGCTATCCTCGCCGGATTCCTGGTCCCCATTATCGCCATTGTCTTGCTGGTACAGTATGTATCGAATGACAAAAAAGTTGGCGCAGGTTCGTCTGCACTGACGCCAGAAGCCGTTGCCGCCCGTATCGCCCCGGTGGCTGACCAGGGTTTCAATTTCAAGGATGCCAACGGTCCCAAGACTTTGCAATCTGGTGAGACAGTATATAAAACCATTTGCGCAAATTGCCATGACTCTGGTGCGGCTGGTGCTCCAAAATTCGGCGATGCTGCTGCCTGGGGCCCGCGTATTGCCCAGGGTTACGACAAGGTAGTCGCCAATGCTTTGGGTGGTCTGCGTTTGATGCCTGCTAAAGGTGGCAATCCTGATCTGGATGATATTGAAGTTGCCCGTGCAGTTGTTCACCTGGCCAATGCTGGTGGTGCCAAATTCAAGGAGCCTGAAGTCAAGGCAGCCGCAGCTGCACCAGCAGCAGCTTCTGCCGAAGCCTCGACAAAATAAGCTTTTCAGTATTCGCCTGTCATTCAGGCAAACAAAAAACCCCGGTGCGCCGGGGTTTTTTGTTTGTTTTTTCTGCATTTCCCAGCCAATTAAATTAGAAATTGCACTGAATTTCAGTTAAATATAGTCAAAATAAGATATTTGCTGGTACAAACTGTTTTATTTTGATACATTTTGGTGCAAAATTTCCTTGAGTAATTGTTATCCCAAATGCCTGGGATAAGCGCAAATTATTACTCTCGTGATAATGTTTCCATTAATCACTATTCCTTTAAAAATTTCGCTTTTTTGCGGAACTTCCCTCTGTATTCAGAATCAAATGCAAACCTTGCTCCTTGTCTTTATGTTGCCATAATTCCATCTTGTTGTTTTTTTGCTGCATGCATTCTATCAATATTGACAATGGAATCTCTTAGATGTTCTCATGCTGAGGCAAATTTTTTGAAAGTAATTTCTCAAAATTTCCCACGCGTAAAAAAAAATTTCCATATTATTTGGTAATTTTGCAATCTGGCAAAGTTTGTTTGGTTTTTGCCGGATTTTGTTTAGAACACATAAAGAACGGAGCGCAATAGTGATAAAAGAAAAAACAATTTCAAGATCAGTAAGACTGATCTGTTCCAGTGGTTTGTTGTTGAGCATGGGTATGATGGCTCAACCGACTTTCGCACAAGAAGGTGTACAGAAAGTTGAAATTACCGGTTCCAGTATTAAGCGTACTGAAACAGAAGGTGTTGCAACGACTCAAATCCTGAGCCGTAAAGACATCGAACAATCAGGAAAAACTTCTATCGCTGATGTGGTCCGCAGTATTTCTGCTGACAATAACGGTAGTATCAGTGGCTCTTTCACTAATGGTTTCGCTGGTAGCGCTTCCGGCGTGTCCCTGCGTGGTCTGAGCGTCAGCTCCACTCTGGTGCTGATCAATGGCCGTCGCACAGCACCGTATGGTTTTGGTGATGACGGTCAACGCAGCTTCGTCGATCTGAACTCCATCCCGCTGGATGCAGTTGATCGTATCGAGATCCTGAAAGACGGCGCTTCCGCGATTTACGGTTCTGACGCTATCGCCGGCGTGGTTAACGTGATCCTGCGTCAAAACTATGTAGGTCAATCTGTTTCCGCGAATATCGGCCAGTCTTCCCGTGGCGATGGCCGTACCACGAGCGCATCCGCTGCGATCGGTTTCGGTAATCTGCAAACAGATAAATACAATCTCTTCATGACGATTGATGCCAAAAAGCAAGAAAAAATCTGGCAAAAAGACCGTAGTGACTACATCGGCCAGGCTGATGCACGCCCATGGGGTGGCCGCGATCAACGCGCTGGTTTCATCACTTCCGGTAATGCCGGTGGTTCCAATGCACTGGGTACCGTACGTCCAGTAAGTGCAACTGGCGGCACTATCGCTGGCCGTGGTGTTCAACAATTGCCAGGTACTTGCTCTGCGGCAAATCTGGATCCAGTTGGCGGCACTTCTTTGGATAATGCTGGCGGCGGTTGCTTGTTTGATCCAGTTGCCTACCAAACTATTCAGCCAGAAACACAAAACCTGAATCTGTATGCACGCGGTACTTTTGCCATCAATGACAAAACCACAGCTTACACAGAATTGGGCTTGTTCAATAGCAAGGCAAAAACACAGACAACACCATCCGGTTTGACCGGTTCTGGTTTTGATCTGGTCAATGCCCGTGTCAACATTACTGGTTCAGGTCCTGACCAATTGTTGTTGCCTATCGGCCATCCAGACAATCCATTTGCTGATGCCCGCGCGCGTCCACGCTGGATCGATACAACACGTCCACGTACTGCCGATCTGGAAACAACAGTTACCCGTTTCCTGGCTGGCGTAAAAGGTACAGTTGCTGAGTGGGATTACGATGCAGGCTTCCTGTATGCTGAAAGCAAAACAGACAAGACTCAAAACGGTTACTATCGTCAATCTGCTTTGAAAGCAGCAGTGGCGAATGGTACTTTCCGTATTGGTCAAGGCCGTATCAATACACCTGAAGTACTGGCACTGGTTTCTCCAACGTTGAAAAACTCTGGCGTGACGAAGAGCACTTCCGTCGATTTCAAAGCAACACGCGAACTGACACAATTGCCAGGCGGCCCATTGGCGATTGCGGTAGGTGCTGAGTACCGTAAAGAAGAAACCAACAGCGAAGCAACACCATTCACTAACACGAATGACATCGCTGGTCTGGGTTACTCTGCTGCCAAAGGCTCACGCAACGTTAGCGCGATCTACACAGAATTGGCTATCCCGGTATTGAAATCCCTGGAATTCCAACTGGCTGCCCGTTCAGACAAATACTCTGACTATGGTCGTTCCACTACACCTAAAGCTGGCTTCAAATACACACCAACTAATGCTATCGCATTCCGTGGTACGTATGCTGAAGGTTTCCGTGCTCCTAGCGCGGCAGAGAACGGTGATTCCGCTGTAGCTGCATTTACCAATATCGGCAGCGATCCTGTCCGTTGTGCAGTGACTAAACTGGCTGCTGATTGCTCTTCACAACAGGTTGGCGCGATCACGATCGGTAACAAAAACATCAAGCCTGAAACATCCAAGAGCTATAGCCTTGGTCTGGTTGTAGAACCTATCAAGAACTTCAGCATCTCCCTGGACTGGTGGAAAATCGTCCGTGAAGGCGAAATCAGTGGTTCTGACCCAGGTGCGATCGTTACTAACCCAGCTGGCTACCCAGATGCACAAATCGTGCGCGGCGAACCAACAACCAACTTCCCTGGCCTGGTTGGTCCTATCCTGATGGTGAAAGCGCCTTACCTGAATGCTGGTAAGACACAAACTTCCGGTCTGGATCTGGATATGCGTGCGAAGTACGACATGGGCAGCAACGGCAAGTTGAATGCCGGTCTGGTTGTGACCTACATGAACGAGTTCAAGAGAACTGATGCTGATGGTACTACGCATGAATTTGCTGGTACTCACGGTGACGTGAACTTGTCTGGTGACGGCGGTACTCCACGTACTAAAGTCAGCGTTAGCCTGGGTTGGGAACGTGGTCCTTGGACATTGTCCGGCAACGTGAACCATGTATCCAGTATCAGCGACACCAATGAAATCGGTGGCGATTGCCTGGACGTTGATGCCAACGGTAAGCCTTACCTCGGTTGCCGTATTGCTTCCTTCACAACAGTCGATATGTTTGGTAAATGGAAATATTCCAAAAACCTGGAATTCACAGCATCCATCACTAACCTGTTCGACAAGATGGCACCGTTGGACGTCCAGACTTATGGCCGTATCAACTACAACCCATCCCTGCATCAGTCCGGCGCAGTTGGCCGTTACTGGAATATCGGTGGACGTTACACATTCTAATGTTGACGTAACTGACAGCATGGCCTGAGTTCCAGCATCACCAGTTTGCACCGGTGATGCCAGTACCAAGGCAGGTTGAAAGACAAAACCCCCGCAAGCTTGCTTGTGGGGGTTTTTATTTATGACGTGCGGCATGCGTATGTGTATATGTATGCGGCTTGGATATGGCTATGGCTATGGCTGTCATGTCCATGGCGCGCATTGCATATCATGTGGCGCGTTTTGATGGCGCTTGTCTGCACGCCACAGGGGAAAATATCAATCAAAGCTGCCGCCAGAGCTGTTGCATGGCAGGCATTCCCATGAATTGAAACATTGAAACCTGTGAGAGCAAAGCATGCTGAACATAGATAAGACCAAACCTGTACTGGTGACTGGCGCCACCGGCTATGTCGCTGGCTGGATAGTGAAACGGCTGTTGGAAGAAGGTGTGACCGTCCATGCTGCCGTCCGTAACCCCAGCGATGTAGCAAAACTTGCTCATCTGGACCAGATGGCTCTTAAATTGCCGGGCAGCATACGTTATTTCAAGGCTGACTTGCTTGAAGAGGGCTCTTATGCAGAAGCCATGCAGGGATGCTCAATCGTTTTCCATACCGCATCCCCATTCAGGCTGGACGTCAGCGATGCCCAGAAGGATCTCGTCGATCCGGCAAAACTGGGGACACAAAATGTGCTTCAAACAGCCAGCAAGACCGCTTCAGTAACACGCGTGGTGCTGACCAGCAGTTGTGCCGCCATCTATGGCGACTGTGCAGATGTTGCCAACACGCCCCGCCAGGTTTTGACCGAAGACATCTGGAATACCAGCTCTTCATTGCAACATGTGCCCTATTCCTACTCAAAGACCGTGGCAGAGCAGGTGGCATGGGAAATTGCAAAGCAGCAGACTCGCTGGAACCTGGTTGTCATCAACCCCAGCTTCATTCTTGGTCCCGGCTTGAGTACGCAAGCCACTTCCTCGGAAAGTTTCAATTTCGTCCGCCAACTGGGGGATGGACGCATGAAAGCGGGTATCCCAGATATAGGTTGCGGTGCAGTCGATGTGCGCGATGTGGCCGAAGCCCATCTGCGCGCCGCCTATCTGCCAGATGCCAAAGGACGTCACATTGTTTCCGGGCATGACAGTTCCCTGCCCATGATAGCCCAGGCTTTGCTGCCTAAGTATAAAGCCTATCCGCTACCGCGCCGTGTCCTGCCAAAATGGCTGGTCTGGCTGGTCGCACCTCTTGCTGATAAAAGCATTACACGTAAAATGATTTCCAGAAATGTTGCTTATGTCTGGCGGGCAGACAATGGCAAGAGCATCCATGAGCTTGGAATGTCTTACCGTCCCTTGCAAGTTACAATTCAGGATATGTTTCAGCAAATGATAGACAGTGGGCAGATTCCCAAGCCTTGAGCGTCAACCTGAGCAGGGTGAACTGAAAAAAATGAAACGAGCGACCCATTTCTCTGTCCAGCCTGGCTGGCGACTGCTGCTCAGCGACATGGGCCTCAACCCCGATCACTTGCTGCGTCTGGCGCAGTTGCCGGCAGACCTGTTCACGCGCAAGGACGGCACGATTACGGCAGCCCAGTATTTCGGCTTGTGGCAAGCCATAGAGACCTCGGCTGGAGTAGCATCACTGCCGCTGCTGGTTGGCGCGGCCATTTCGGTTGAAGCATTTGACCCGCCGATTTTCGCGAGCTTGTGCAGCCCCAACCTAAATGTCGCCATGCAGCGCTTGTCTGCATTCAAGAAGCTGGTCGGGCCAATGACACTGAACGTGCAGGCCGGGCAGGCCAAGACTGTCATAACGCTGGAATGCTATGGCAATGAAGGCCATATTCCCAAGAGCCTGGCGATGACAGAACTGGTCTTTCTCACGCAACTCATCCGCCTGGGGACACGCTATCGTGTCATTCCACTGGAGGTGATGCTGCCGGAAATGCCCGCAAACCTGGATGACTATGCCGCATACTTTGGCCTCCCGCCAAAAAAAGGGGCGCTCATACGGCTGACATTTTCTGCGCATGATGCAGCCAGACCCTTCCTTACTGCCAATGAAGCCATGTGGGGATATTTCGAACCGGGTTTGCGCAAGCGGCTATCTACACTGGATGCGACGGCAAAGATCAGTGAACGTGTAAGGGCAGTATTGCTTGAGGGCCTGCCGGCAGGCGAGTATTCGGTAGAGACTGTCGCCCGGCATCTTGCCCTCAGCAAGCGTAGCCTGCAGCGACAACTGAGTGAGGAATCTACCAGTTTCAAGGACATACTCAACGCCACTCGCCAGCAACTGGCGCAGCATTACCTGAGTACCGCCTCTGTTTCTCAGGGGGAAATTGCTTACCTCCTGGGATTTCAGGAAGTGAATTCCTTTATCAGGGCATTTAAGGACTGGACTGGTAATACCCCTGCGGCCTACCGGCATGACTTGAATGTCCTCGTCAGCACTACGCATTGAGTTTGCAAGAGTGCCGGTTGGACTGGCAAATCTGCCCGAAGTCTCAATAAAGTCTCAATGAAGTCTCAAGCGCTTCCAACGGCCTGTCCCTCCGCAATTGCTGAGGCTGGCACACATTTTCGACTAAGCATAGGTGGGATTTATGGCTTTTTGGTGACTTATTGCCAGTTTAAACACGCATATTGCAATTTGACGATGGTGTTCCGGGAAAGGAAATTGTGATTAAAACACATAACATTTTATAGCTGACGCATAACCTGTTGTCATTAAGAGACAGCCCAAGTCATTGAATGAGGCGCTCTATAGTTCTTGTCGGAAAGATTATTCCTCATTTCAATTTGTCGAAATTAGTCGAAATTGTACATACAAATTTCAGATGATGAAAAAAGCAATAACATTTAAAGTCCAAAATGGTGCACGGTCTATAAATGCCCATTTTTTATCCTGTCATTTCAGCTTTTAGCCGCGTGCAAATTCTTGGATATGAATAATTGGCTAAATTAAATATAAATATCGCAGGCCGACGTTATTACACAACAGTTGATCTTGCGTAATTTTATGACCTGCACATTTTTAACAATTTAACTTGATGGCGAGAAAATTTACGTTTTCGAAACGAAATAAGCAGTCTTGACATCAAAGTTTTCAAATGGTTCCATGACAAGGAGATTTTTTTTCGGAAAATGTAACGGTAATTGAAACAGACAAATGATGAACAAATTGCGACGAATTGCTTTTGATCATTTTCCGGCAGAAAAAATCTAAAAAAGAAATTTGGCTGCTGTGGGCAAATAGGGGGTTCTGGTTACCAACCGGGATCTTGTCCAGGCGGCCTCGCTCATTAGTTACATTTTTGGGGGTTTAGTCATGGTAGAAAAAATGTTGGCCCGATCCGTACGCCTGATGTTCCTGGGTGGTGTCGCGGTCGGTGCAGGTTTGCTGGCACAACCAGCGATGTCGCAAGACGTACAAAAAGTGGAAATCACAGGTTCCTCGATCAAACGGATAGCACAAGAAGGCGCATTGCCTGTGCAAACTCTGAGCCGTAAAGACATCGAGCAAAGTGGTGCAAATAATGTGGCCGACCTCGTCGCTGCCCTTCCTGCCATGCAGGGCTTTATCACTGCATCCACTTCCGTCAATGGTGGTGGTGCCGGTCGTCAATCTGCCTCCATCCATGCGATTGGTACTGACTACACCCTGGTTTTGTTGAATGGCCGCCGCATGGCACCATATGGCACAGGTAGTGCCGTCAACCTTGGCAGTATTCCTTTGTCTGCAGTTGAACGCGTCGAGATTTTGACTGACGGTGCTTCTACACTGTATGGCTCAGACGCGATTGCCGGTGTCGTCAACTTTATTCTCAAAAAGAACCAGACTGACCTGAATGTAGAAGCAACCCTGACCAGCCCGCAACAAAGCGGTGGCCGTAGCGGTAACTTCTCTATTTCCAAAGGCTTTGGTGATCCTGAAAAAGACGGCTTCAATGTCTTGTTCGCGTATAGCCATGACGAACAAAAGCCGCTGGAAGCAACTCAGCGCAGCTTCGCCAATTCTGGTGTCCAGAAGTTCATGAAAGATGGCAAGATGTACGCCACCTGGCAGACCAGTATCAACTCGACACCTGCCAATGCTGACATCTATGACTCCAAGGGCAATAATGCGACCTTCTCGCCTGACCTGGTGAATACTGGCAAATGTAATGGCCCTAGCACTTTCGAGCGTGGTGGTGTATGCCGTTATGACTATGCATCGACAGTACAATTATTGCCAGAACTGAAACGTGACAGTTTCTTTGCTTCCGGTAACCTGAAGATAGGCAAGGACACTACCCTGTTCGGTGAACTGGTCATGTCCAACTTCTCTAACAAGGCACGCTATGCAGCGCCAGCCCAGCCTTTGACGACGTTCAGTACAGATCCGGTCACAGGTCAGAAGGTCATCAACCCGAACTACATCGGTGCGTATAACAAGTCTGTTGTGCCGCTGCTGGCTGGACAAGGTATCAATCCGAATGACGTGACGGATGCTTTCTTCTATTACCGCGCACGTGATGCAGGTGGCCGTGCTGATGATTATAAAACTGAAGCCCGTCATCTGGTTCTGGGTATAGACAGCAATTACCTGGGTTGGGATTTGAGCGCCAGCTATACGCATTCCGAAAATACAGAGAAAGATGACGCTGTTTCCGGTTACATGAGTGCTAACCGTTTTGATGCCCTGGTCAAATCCGGTGCTTATAATCCTTACATCGTCAATGCCAATGCTTCTGCCATCCTGGCACCAGCGGTACTGCAAGAAAACCTTAGTGTCACCAAATCCAAGATTGATGTCCTGAGCGCACATGCATCCAAAGAACTCTTTGATATGAGTGGCGGCAAAGCACAACTGGGTCTGGGTGCGGATACCACCAAGCAGTCATTCAATGATGCGCCTAGCGAGCTGGTACAAGGTCCTGGCCCTCAACATCCGGCATGGACAGACGTGATCATCGGTGGTTCTACTGGTTCACAGGGTCTGGTTGCTTCCCGCAAGAGCTGGGGTGCTTTCGGTGAATTGCTGATGCCTGTCATCAAGAACATGGATGTCACAGCAGCTGTGCGTTATGACAGCTACGACGCCGTCAAGAAAGACAATGTCAGCTATGACGTCAATGGCAATGCTTCACAACCTGGTACCCAGGGTGTGTCGGTTTCCAAGGCAACCTACAAATTGTCGGCACGTTATCAGCCTGTCCAAAGCCTGATGCTGCGCGGCTCTTACGGTACAGGCTTCAAGGCACCAACGCTGAATGATATTTCTGATCCATTGAAAAACGATGGTTCTTCGAACTTCTTCCCTTGCCCTATTACCAAAGCAACTGATCCACGTTTCCCATACTGCCGTGGCACGTCTGAATACGGTCTGTTGAAAAAAGGTAATCCAAGCACAGGTGCAGATGCACTGAAAGCAGAAGAATCCAAACAGGCAGCATTCGGCTTCCGCCTCGAACCAACCAGCAACCTGTCTCTGGGTCTGGACTGGTGGGATGTGAAACTGAAAAACCAAATCCAGAAATTGTCTCAGGATCTGATTTTCACGACACCTTCACTGGCTGATCAATACATTTCCCTGTACTACGATCCTATCCAGAAATCCAAAGTTCTGGTAGCTAACCGTAGCCCTGTGAATCTGGCCAGCTCCCGTTACTCCGGTGTGGATTGGGATGCGACACTCAAATCAGCGACACCTATAGGCAAGCTGAGTGTGAACTGGTCCGGTACTTATATGCTGACAGCAGAAAAAGACGTACCAGGTGCCAAGAAAGAAAGCAGCATAGGTCGTTTTGATTCTTATGATGATGTGACTTTCCGTATCATTTCCAGGCTGGTCGCTTCTCTGAAAGTATCAGAGCAATACACTCATAGCGTTACCATGAACTACCGTTCCGGTTACCATGACAAAGTCGCATCTGCTGATGATGGCTATGTCCGTTCCGTGAATGCTGATGGCAGCGTTGGTGGTTATGTAGATATGAACCGTGATGTCAGCAACTACACGACTTTTGATTACCAGTTGCAAGCCAAGGTCATCAAAAACCTGACCATCACTGGCGGTATCCGCAACTTGTTCAACGTTGATCCTCCATTCACTATCCGCAATACTGGTGGTGGTAATCAGGTTGGTTACGATGGTCGCTATACAGACCCTCTGGGCCGTACCTTCTATGTAACAGCGCAATACAAATACTGATACCCCAATTTCAGTCATAAAAAAAACCCGGACTTGTCCGGGTTTTTTTTCAAATTTTGCTATTTGACCAAAATCCTGAAAATAAATTTTCTTTCTTTAACGAAATTTTTCCTTTTACTTCAGAGGCGTAATGATTTTTCAATAAAGCGATATTGCCATGGAGAAATCGTGAAATTTGTGAACAAAATTCAGTCGTCGGACAACTGTGGCAAGTATAGTTAAGCTGCGTAAAAAATAAGCAAACTTTTATACCTGTCTAAATGGAAATAAATTGCCGCTTGTAGTCAGTTTTTTGAGCGAAAACGCACGCAAAAAGCCCTTGCTACCGAGCAAAATTCGAGTATATTTCTAACTTTATCTATTGCTTTTCCGTTGAATAAGCACGGTACTTTCAATAAATGCACGCTATATCATGCATTAATAAGATAAAGTAGCCTGATGGTAATTTTTCCGGCAATGATAAGCAAGTGAAGTAGTAATTTGTAACATCTTTGTTCCCATCTTCCTCAACCATTTTTCACACCAGCCAAGCAAATGAATTTATCAAAAATGACAGTAAGTAGGCGTCTGGGACTGGGCTTTGCTCTGGTTTTGACGTTTTTAATTGCCGTGACCCTCGTCGGCATTTCAAGAATGTCGCAGATTCAGGGGCGGCTGGAAAAGATAGTGAACGTCAGCAATGCCGAGACCCGTCTGGCATTGGACATGCGTGCGATCGTGTATGACCGCATGGTCTCCCTGCGAAATCTGACCCTGCTCAACGATGCTGGCGATATGGAGCCGGAACTGAAAAAGATTGCCGAGCAAACCAAACAGTATGCCGCCGCCGACGAAAAACTGAGCAAGATAGCAACTGAAGAAGGTAATGTCTCTGCAGAGAAGAAAACCTTGCTGGCGAAGTTGAAGGAAACCGAAACCGCCGCCGCTGCCCTGCCTGCCAAAGCACAGGAGCTGGGTCTGGCAAACAATGCAGAAGCTGCAACCATCACCCTGATCAAGAAACTGCGCCCGGTACAGAAAAAATGGCTGGATACGCTGGATGAGCTCGTCACGCTGGAAGATAAACTCAATACGCAGACCGCAGAAGAGGCAAGTTCAGCCTTTAAAGCTGCGACCAGCATGATGACAATACTGGGTGTGCTGGCAGTTGCTGCCGGTGTTTTTGCAGCCTTTGTGATCAGCCGTAGCTTACTCAGGCAACTTGGTGGCGAGCCAGATTATGCTGCCACTATTGCTGGCCAGATTGCAGCTGGTGACCTGACTGCACCTATCGATTTGAAGCATGGCGACGATTCCAGCCTGCTGTATGAAATGAAAAACATGCGCGACAGCCTGGTGAATATCGTTGCGCAGGTACGCAATGGTACTGACACTATCGCCACGGCATCGAGTGAAATCACGACCGGTAATCTGGATTTGTCTTCCCGTACTGAGCAGCAAGCCAGCTCGCTGGAAAAAACCACGTCGTCGATGAAAGAACTGACGACCACGGTCAAACAAAATGCCGACAATGCACGTGAAGCCAATCAACTGGCAGCTTCTGCATCTGAAGTAGCGCGCCAGGGTGGTGTAGTAGTTGCCCAGGTGGTGGATACCATGGGTTCCATCAATGAGTCGTCGAAGAAAATTGTCGATATCATCAGCGTCATTGATGGCATCGCATTCCAAACCAATATCCTGGCCTTGAATGCGGCGGTAGAAGCGGCCCGTGCCGGTGAACAAGGCCGTGGTTTTGCCGTGGTTGCGGCAGAAGTGCGTAACCTTGCACAACGCAGCGCTGCTGCCGCCAAAGAAATCAAAACCCTGATCGGTACCTCGGTCGAGAAAGTCGAAATCGGCACCAAGCTGGTGGGTCAGGCTGGCGTTACGATAGACCAGGTAGTCTCCAGTGTTAAACATGTGACCGACATCATTGCCGAAATCAGTGCAGCGAGCCAGGAACAAAGCGTGGGCATTGAGCACGTCAATCACGCCATCATAGAAATGGATGGCATGACCCAGCAAAATGCTGCCTTGGTTGAACAGGCTGCAGCCGCTGCCCAGAGTTTGCAGGACCAGGCTTCTGAACTGGCGAAAGTGGTCAGTGTCTTTAAACTGCAGGCAGGTGAACGCAGCCAGTATATTGCTCCGCCGATGGCGCAAATGCCGGTGCGCCGTGTCGAACCTGTGGCCTCGATCAAAAGCAAATCCAGAAGCAGTGCCGTCAAATCATTGCCTGCCGCTAAAACGGTAAGCAAAGCAGCACCCAAGGCAACTCCCAAAAAGGCGGCTTCTGCAAGCGCTGATGAATGGGAAGAATTCTGATGTCGCCGGTTTTCAGTGATGAGGGGATCAATCCATATCACTGAAAACCGCAATTGTTGAGAATAGTGTCTGGCCTTGAAATCTGTTGGAAGTTTTTTATACTGAATAGAAAATGCATAAGAAGAGTCCTATGAAACCACAAATATCCTTACTCATCTCGTCCTTGTTGTTATGTGCCAGTGCCTCCGTCATGGCCGCAGAAACTTCTCCTGTCATGGACAGCAAGTCATGCGAACCACCCAAGTATCCAAAAGCAGCATTGATGAATGAAGAAACCGGCACTGTTACCATGGGTTTCCTGATTGCGGCAGATGGCAAGGTCGTTGAATCCAAAGTAGAAAAATCCAGCGGCTCCAAGAGCCTGGACAAGGCTGCACTGACAGCCCTGAGCCAATGCAAATTCAAACCAGGCACCAAGGATGGCAAAGCTGATCAATTATGGGCCAAGGTCGATTTTGTCTGGAAGCTTGAGTAATCAGTTTGGAGTTCAGTAGCTTGATTAACTGAACAACAAACCAGAATATACAAACAGGAAGGGGACACATGATCGTGTCCCCTTCCTATTTTATGATTCAAGATTCTGAATCAAAATTTGAGAAGCACTCTGGCTGACAAAGAAACCCAGTTCTGCGGTCGTGCAAACCGGCAGGTTTTGAAACGGTAAATCTGTCCTTGCCAGTCTAGACGCGTCGTACCTCCCTGGGTAACAACGCAGCCACCACGCCCAGCAGCGGCAGGTAGGCTATGGTCTGATAGACAAAGGCAATGCTTGTCCTGTCCGCAAAAATACCCAGCACCGCAGCACCGAGCCCACCCATGCCGAAGGCGAAACCGAAGAACAGGCCAGACACCATGCCCACCTTGCCCGGCATGAGTTCCTGCGCATATACCAGGATGGCTGAGAACGCTGAAGACAGCACCAGCCCGATCACAATCGTCAGCGCCGTTGTCCAGAACAGATTGGCATACGGCAGCATCAGCGCGAACGGCGCCACTCCCAGTATCGACACCCAGATGACAGGCTTGCGACCTATGCGGTCACCAACAGGTCCACCCAGTACCGTACCCAAGGCAGAGGCAAACAGGAAGAAAAAAAGATGCAACTGCGCATTTTGTACCGTCAGGCCAAAACGTTCCATCAGGTAAAAGGTATAAAAACTGCTGATGCCCGCAACGTAGAAATACTTTGAAAAAATCAATATCAGCAAGATCGCGATAGCACCCATGACCACATTGCGGGGGTAAGGTGCGACGTTAACAGGTTTCCTGTTGCCAGCAAAAGCAATGTGGTGTACTGCATACCAGCGGCTCACTTGCAGCAGCAGACCTATGCCCAGTATGGCGGCCAATCCGAACCATGCCACGCTGCGCTGGCCGAAAGGCACGATAACGATGGCCGCCAGCAGTGGGCCTATCGCCGTACCCATATTACCGCCGACCTGGAACACCGACTGCGCAAACCCATGCCGCCCGCCCGAAGCCAGCCGCGCAATGCGCGAAGATTCGGGATGGAAGATGGAAGATCCTATGCCGACAAAGGCTGCTGCGAGTAGCACGAAGCCAAAGCTGGGAGCAAAGGCCAGCAGTATCAACCCGATCAGCGTTGATGTCATGCCAAAGGGCAGTGAATACGGTTGTGGCCGGCGATCGGTAAAAACACCCACCAGCGGTTGTAGCAGCGAGGCCGTCAGTTGGTAGGTCAGGGTAATCAGCCCCACCTGGCTGAAGCTCAGCGAGAACTCACCCTTCAAGATAGGATACATCGCCAGTATCAGTGATTGCATCATGTCATTGATCATGTGCGCACTGCTGATGGCACCCAGGATGCCGAAAGCAGGTTTGCTCTTTGCAGGGGGCGCGGTGGGCTGGCCAGTGTCAGATGTTGTTGCGGAAATTGTCATGGAGATGGCTTTCACTTTAGAATGGGACCAGGCTGCCGACAGTAAAACGGGCTATCTGTGCTGCTGCCTTGTTACCGGTATGGCAGAATTATCCCCCGTACTGGATAGCCTGTCTCGCGCCAATCCGCCAACAACCCTTGAGAAAAGGACATGGATACATCCCGCAAGCCCAAGGCCCTGGCTCAAGCGCTTCAAGAAATTGATGAGCTGCCTTCACCTGTCAGCGGCAGGGCTACTGACTATCCAGCCAACTGGCACATTGCGCCGCACCTGCATGCCAGGCATCAACTGATTTATGCAGTACGTGGCGTGATGGTGGTGCAGACTGAGGTCGGTCGCTGGGTGGTGCCGCCCACCCGCGCCATCTGGATGGTGGCTGGCATGACGCATGAGATACGCTGCATAGGAGAAGTGCACATGCGTAGCGTGACAGTAGCAACGGATGCGGCCTCCGGTTTACCGGGCTTTACCCAGGCAGTCGGTATCTCGCCTTTATTACGCGAGCTGATCCGCGCTGCCATGGAATTAAGTCAGCCCGAGTTGTCCGATTTGCACTATATACCCGACAGCCGCGATGGCCGTGTCATGCGATTGATCCTCGATGAAATACGTGTCCTGCCCGTGTTGCCCTTGCATTTGCAAATGCCGTCCGACCCGCGTCTGCTGAGAATTTGCGAGCTGCTTCAGCAGCAACTCGATGATACTTCCACCATGGCTGACTGGGCGCAACGCCTGGCCGTGGATGTGAAGACCATACAGCGCCTGTTCGTGAAAGAAACCGGCATGACCTTTGGTCAATGGCGGCAACAGGCCCGCTTGCTACGGGCGCTGGAATTGCTGGCAAGCGGCGAGAAAGTCATCGACATCGCCCTGGCACTGGGCTATGACAGCCCCAGCGCCTTCTCTACCATGTTTCGCAAACAGTTTGACCAGACACCCAGCCAGTTCTTTGCTGAAAACTGACCGGGCTCGTCAGTGAGAAAAATCCAGTGCTTATTTCAGCACTGAACGAGCACTGTCTACACTGCTTATTTAGGGGCTGATTGCAAACCGCGGCGTATCAGCAATGGTTCTATCTTTGCTTCACGTCCACGGAAATTACGGAAAGACTCCAACGGGTCCATGCTGCCACCCTTGGATAATAATTGCTGACGGAACCAGTCGCCATTCTTGCGGTTCAGGCCACCGTTTTCCTTGAACCATTCCACGCTCTCGGCATCCAGCACTTCACTCCACAGGTAAGCGTAGTAACCGGCTGAATAACCACCACCAAAGATGTGCGAGAAATAAGTGCTGCGGTAACGTGGCGGCACCGGGGCAAAATCAACACCCGACTGTTTCAATGCATCTGCTTCAAAGGCCAGGGCATCTTTTGGTATCTGCGCCGGTGTCAATTGATGCCAGCGTTGATCCAGCAAAGATGCTGCCAGGTATTCTGTCGTCGCAAAACCCTGGTTGAATTTATTGGCTGCGGTGATTTTATCTACCAAGGTCTGTGGTATCACTTCGCCGTTTTGATAGTGTCTGGCATAGTTTTTCAATACCTCAGGCCAGGTTGCCCACATCTCGTTAACCTGGGATGGATATTCGACAAAGTCACGCGGTACATTGGTGCCAGAAAAACGCGGGTACTTCACATTCGAGAACAGTCCGTGCAGGGCATGGCCAAATTCATGGAAAGCCGTGCGTACTTCATCAAAGGTCAGCAGGGTAGGCTGGCCTGCTGGCGGTTGCGGGATATTGAGATGGTTGGCAAGCACAGGGTGAGTACCAAACAGCGTGGATTGCTCTACATAAGCATTCATCCAGGCACCACCGCGCTTGGTGTCGCGCGCATACATGTCCGCGATGAACAAGGCCATGCTCTTGCCATCTGCATCAAATATCTCATACACCTTGACGCTGGGGTTATACACCGGCAAGTCAGTGCGTTCTTTGAAAGTGATGCCATACAGTTTGGTGGCAGCAAAGAAGACACCGTTTTCCAGCACATTCTTCAATTCAAAATAAGGGCGCAACTGGCTGTCGTCAAAGCTGTATTTTGCCTTGCGTAATTGTTCGGTATAAAACGCCCAGTCCCATGCCGCCAGTTTGAAATTACCTTGCTGTGCATCGATGATTTTTTGCAGCTCTGCGCCTTCGGCTTTGGCGTTATTCACTGCAGCCGGTGCCAGCTCGCCCAGCATTTTGTTGACTGCGGTGGTGGTTTTGGCGGTTTCATCTTCCAGGCCATAGGCGGCATGGTTGACATAACCGAGCAGGGTCGCACGTTCAGCACGCAGGCGTGCCAGATCGATGGCTACCTGGCGGTTGTCAAACTCACCGCCATGGCTGCCACGGTTGACCGAGGCTTCATGCAGACGCTTG
This sequence comes from Undibacterium sp. TC4M20W, assembly GCF_049340245.1. Lineage (NCBI taxonomy): Bacteria > Pseudomonadati > Pseudomonadota > Betaproteobacteria > Burkholderiales > Oxalobacteraceae > Undibacterium > Undibacterium sp. TC4M20W. The sequence goes on along the minus strand of NZ_JBMPPI010000018.1, from coordinate 57,236 downwards.
CGCAGGGCGCGGTTTGCCAGGCTGGCCTCGAATGGCTGGCCGGTGGTATTCATGAGCGGTATCACGAATTTATCTTTCAGGCCGCGTGTCTTGGCTGCTTCAGCCGCACTGGCCATTTCTTCTTCAGACAAACCTTGCAGCTCAGCCTTGCTATCAACAATGATGGCCGAGGCATTGGTTTCTTTCAGCACATTCTGGCTGAACTTGGTCGCCAGGCTGGCTAACTGGGCATTCAGGCTCTTGAGTTTTTGCTTGTCTTTGTCGCCCAGCTTGGCACCGGCACGCACAAAGTCTGTGTAATAGCGTTCCAGCAAGCGCCCGGATTCTGCGTCCAGGTTCAATGCCTGGCGTGCTTCATATAATTTACTGATGCGCTGGAACAGGCGCGCATTCAGGAAAATCTGGTCCTGATGGGCCGCCAGCCTGGGTGCCAGGTCGCGTGACAGCGCTTCTAGCGTAGGGTTGGTATTCGCGCCTGTCAGGCTGAAAAAGACAATGGAAACCCGGTTCAACATCTGCCCCGCACGTTCCATTGCGACCACGGTATTGTCAAATGTAGGGGCAGCATGGCTGCCTGCAATGAGTGCGATTTCGGCAGCATGCTGGCGCATGCCCTCGGTGAAGGCAGGGCCGTAATGTTCATTCTTGATCTGGTCAAAAGCCGGATATTGGTAAGGCAGCTTGCTGGCACTGGCAAAGGGATTGCTAGCCAGTTTGCCAGCAGTCTTTTTTTGCGTGACGCTGGCAGAATCAGCTGGTGCGGCTGTGACATAAGTGGCAGGACTAGCCAGCGCAGTGCCAAGCAAAATGAGCAGTAGATGTTTGTTCATGTAGTTTTACCAAAATCTTTGATCAAAAGGAAACACAGTGTAGCAGACCGTAAAGCTAATATATCGTTCAATCGGGGCAAAAAAATAGCGCCCTGAGGCGCTAAAAAGTGCGTAGCAAAAATGGGCCTTCAACACATGACGAAACGATTTGCCAGGTCAAGCACAAAAGACGGACGCAGATAGGCGATGAACACCAGGGCCAGCACCACAAGGATGATGCTGCCCCACAGTAGCCGCAATAATCTGCGTGATAATTGTTTAGTCATGAGTTATTCGAATTTGTTCAGGCCGCAGCTTCACTCGCGCGGACTATCGGTTTTTCACTGATAGGCAAATTCACCAGCGCCGCAAAGATACCCAGGCCCAGGACGATGCCCCATACCATGTTGTAGCTGCCGGTCTTGGTGTAAATATAGCCACCCAGCCAGACACCGATAAAACTGCCAACCTGATGCGAGAAAAACACAAAGCCCGACAGCATTGATAAATACTTCACGCCAAAAATCCCGGCAATGACACCATTCGTCAACGGCACGGTAGATAACCATAACAAGCCCAATGCTGCGGCAAAAAGATAAACAGAATACGGTGACAGCGGTGCCAGCAAGAACAAGGCGATGACCAGACTACGTGCCAGATAGATACCCGACAACAGATAAGGTTTAGGGAACATGCCGCCCAGCTTGCCGGCATAGTAAGAACCAAAGATATTGAACAGGCCAATCAGCGCCAGCGCATATACCGCCACGCTGGGGTCCATGATACCTTTATCTTTCAGATACGCAGGCATGTGTACTCCTATGAAAACCAGTTGGAAGCCGCAGACGAAATAGCCAGCTACCAACAACAAAAAAGGCTTGTAGGCAAAGGCTTCACGTATCGCTTCGCTGATACTTTGCTGTGGACCTGTGACTTGTTCAAGCGCCGGTTCACGCAACTTCATTGCCATAGGCACCATCAGTAATACGACCAAGGCTGCCAGTACATAGAAGGCATTTTGCCAGCCTGCGCGGTCTATCAATTGCTGCTCTATCGGCATCATGACGAACTGGCCAAAGGAGCCTGCGGCAGAAGAAATGCCAAAAGCCCAGGAACGTTTTTCCAGCGGTGCCGTGCGGCCTATGATGCCGCTGACTGCTCCAAAGGATGTGCAGGCCAGTGCACCACCTATCAGTATCCCGGTACCGACTATGAACAGCACAGGCTGGTCTATCAGCGCCATCCATAACAACCCGGCCGCATACAAAAATGCACCCAGTATCATCATTTTTGTCGTGCCTACCTTGTCTATCACCATGCCTGCCAGTGGGCCAAACACACCCCACATCAGATTTTGCATGGCCATCGCCATCGAGAAGGTTTCCCTGGTCCAGCCATGTTGCTGTGAGATGGGTTGCATCCAGAAACCAAAACCATGTCTGACACCCATGGACAAGGTAATCACAATACCGCTGGCCAGCAGCACGGTTTTTAGGTCGGGAGCGCGTTGAGTTGTCATGGCGATATCTGTTTTGCTCATTAGAAAATGAGTTCTAGTGTATGCCAATCCAGAAAATCATGTGGACTGCCCAAAACACCATGACGGTATGGTGTCTCGCAGCAGTCAGCCTGCCTTGCCAGGTTTCAAGGACTCAGGGATTAAGAGGCAGATTCAAGGTAAGCCGCGTGCCCATGCCTGGCGCGCTATCCACCGCGATATCGCCATGCATGATGGTGGTCACCAGGTTGTGGACGATGCTGAGTCCCAGCCCGCTGCCACCCTGACCCAGTTTGGTGGTGAAAAAAGGGTCAAATATCCTGCGCAAATCCTGCGCCTCTATGCCCTTGCCATTGTCGCTGAAGATGATCTGTACCTGATTGTCTGGCGTCTTGTGGGCACGCAACAGCATCTTGCCGTTTTCGCGGTTTTCAAAAGCGTGCAGCAGGGCGTTGTTGATAAAATTGGTCAGCACCTGCCCATAAGGACCGGGAAAGCTGTTGAGGTCTATGCCATCGGGAATATCAATTTCCAGCGTATGGCCGCGCTTGTGTATCAGGTTGTGCAGGGTACGTATGACTTCCAGGGTAGTCTTGCGCAAATTAAATGTGCGGCGCATCTGACTGGTCTGATCGACTGACACTTGCTTAAAACTGCTGACCAGGTCGCTCGCGCTCATCAGGTTGCGCAGCAATAATTCATTGGCATTATTGATCGTGGCCGTGAACTGGTTCAGGTCAGAACGCTTCAGGGTGTTTTCTGTCAGCTTGCGCAAGAAAATGACAGACTGTTCTTGTAGTGTAGTGGCAGTCAGCAGGCTATTGCCTATGGGGGTATTCAGTTCATGGGCGATACCCGCCACCAGTGAACCCAGTGCCGCCAGTTTTTCTTGCGAGACCAGGATTTGCTGCGCTTTTAAGAGCTGCTGGTAAGTCTCGGCATTTTCCACAGCTATTGCGGTATAAGCGGCCAGCATCATGGCAATGTCCAGATGCATGCGCTGGAAGGCATTTTTTTGCGTGCTCTGTATCGCAATGATGCCTATGGTGCGGCCCTTGATCATCAGCGGGACATAGATATGCGAGACCGGAATGACTTTTTCCATTCCGGCGAAATAGGCACTATCTACCGTCAGCTTGTGCAAGCCTGCTTCGCTGATGTAATTCTGGTACTCGCTATAGATATCACTGATAAAGATGGGCTGCTGATGCGTGACACACCATACTGATAATAAATCCTCGTCCCTGATATCGCGTATATACGGCAACATGCGCTGGCCACGCAGGATATTGCAGGGGAACTCTATGGTTTCCTGCTCTGGCCGGTACAGGCCTACGGCGAATACTTCTGCCCCCATCAGCTCATGCACGTGGCGATAGACGATCTCCATGATGGTATCGCGGTCCAGGCTGGAAGTGATTTCCCTGCCTATTTCACTGAGCCGGTAGATATGCTTGTGTGCCTGCTGTAATTGCTCGGTTTGCAATTGCAGGCTGGCGGTGCGCTCCAGTACCCTGGCTTCGAGTTGCTTCTGGGTCTGGGCATGTTCGGCATGGCTGAGCACCTGTTGTACCAGGTTGCCCAGATGGCGGCCAAACAGCACATCTTCACGCGACCAGTTCCTGCTGCCGCTGGTATGGGCGAAACAGATCAGGCCTACGCTTTTACCATGCAGGCGCAGCGAGATTTTCAAGGCCGAATGCAATTCTTCCTGCCCCAGCAAAGCACGCATTTCGTTTGCTACCACGTGCAAACGCATATCATGCCCAACCAGTGGCACTTCATCCTGTTGCAGTATGTGCATCAGCAGTGGCAGGTTCTGGCAAGGCATTTCTGCCCTGATCAGGCCATGTTTGCTGCCAGCCCTGGCGCGACAATGCAGACCTACTCCATTGCCATCAATCAGGAAGATGGCTGCCAGCTCGGTATTCAGGATGGCCAGCGAGGTATCGGTTATCAGTTGCAATACTTCAGCTTGCTGGCCTTCTTCCAGCAAGCGGTTGGATGACAGTTCCAGCAAAATTTCTACCGGCGGTTTGTGAGACAAATCATAGGCCCGCAATTCATGGAACCTGTCCATCGTCCCCAGTTCACTGAGCTCGCTGGTGGTTTGCTGATGCAGGCGGGCAAAGTGCAGGGCCTGTTGCCAGTTGCCCTGTTGCTCATGGATTTCTGACAGTGCTGCCAGGCTGCGTACTTTTTGCCTGCGGGAAGCGACTTTATCTGAATAGCTCAGGGCCTCGCCATAGACATCCAGCGCTTCATCGAATTGCCCCGCTGCACGCAGTATGTCGGCCAGGGTATCCAGCACGGCGCCTTTCAGCCAGACGTAATTGCAGGCATCGGCGAGTTCCAGTGCAGTGCGGATATGGGTTTCAGCGACTTCCAGTTGTGCATTTCTGCTGGCGACCTGGCCCAGATACCAGTAAGTCTCAGCCAGGTATTCGTGGATGGCATGTTGCTCAGCCAATACTTTCGCTTTCAGAAAGCAATCTTGAGCTTCCTGCAATTCACCAGTATGGAGTTCATTGACACCCAGATTGATAATCTGTTTGCACAACAGATAAGGCTCGTTCAGTTGCTCCAGCAGGCTACCGGCATCGGTATGAAAACGCGCCGCCGTTTTGCCATCGCCGAGGGCATCATAAATCTGCCCCAGTCCTATATGCGCTTCGACCAGTGTCACCTGGTCGCGGTTGAATTTGCTCAGATCGACGCAACGCGTCCAGTACATCAGGGCGTCACGGTAAGCACCCTGGGTATAACAGATACGACCGAGGGCAAGCAGCATCAGCCCGGCAGGGCGTGTCAGTTGCTGCTGTTCAGCAATGTGCAGGCCTTGTTCGAGTTCGCTTTGCATGGAATGCGCCTGCCCCAGCCTCTCCAGTATCAGATAGCGCTGGTAACAGGCGTCAAGCTGCAAGCCGGTTTGCCCGGCTGTAGCTGCCTGCAGGCTCAATTGCCCGAGTAAGCAAGTCGCCAGCCGCGGATGTCTGCGCGCGGTCTTGACGATGCGATGTAAATTGCGATTCAAATTCAGCGCCTGGCGCATGATTCCCGATTTGTTTGTCCGAAAATGGCTAGAAGAGTGACTGGCACTCGCGTATAACGATTCCTGAAGATAGTAATGCAGTTTGCAAATTGGGTACATAATTTTAACGAACCCGGAATTGATTCAATACGAGAAAGTGGCGGCTATGGAACAGCAGATACCTACCATGCAAAGCAAAGGCCAGGCAGCAGCGCCGCCCGATGCAACCAGCCTGATGCTGACTGAGGCCAGTGAGGGTTTGACGCAAAAGCAATGTTATTACCGCGCCCTCGCCGCCAAGGACAGCCGTTTCGATGGGGTGTTTTTTACCGGCGTTAAAACCACCGGTGTGTATTGCCGCCCTGTATGTGGCGTCAAGACACCGCGTGAATCGTCCTGCGAGTTTTTCAGCAGCGCAGCAGCGGCTGAGGCGGCCGGTTTTCGCCCTTGCCTGCGTTGCCGCCCTGAACTGGCACCGTATGCGATACAGCAAAATCTTGCCCATGCAATCTGGCAAAGAATCGCTGACGGTGCCTTGAATGAAACCGATATAGAAAGCTTTTCTGAACAGGTTGGTCTGTCTTCACGTCAGTTGCGCCGCGTCATGCTGCAAGAGTTTGGTGTAACGCCGGTAGAACTGGCCCAGACCCAGCGCCTGTTGTTTGCCAAAAAACTGTTGCAAGAGACTCAGCTAGGCATGGCCGAGATAGCCTTTGCCGCCGGTTTTGGCAGTGTCAGGCGCTTCAATGCCCTGTTTTCAGAACGTTACCAGATGGCACCGGGATCAATACGGCGTGCGGCTGACAGCGCAGGCGAAGGTGTTTGCCTGAAGCTGGCTTACCGCCCACCCTATGCCTGGGACGCAGTGATCACTTACCTTGCCGGGCGCGCCATGCCAGGGCTGGAAGCCGTCATCGATGAAAAAGGCGGCAGGGCCTATGTACGCAGTGTACAGATGGACGGCCTGGAAGGCTGGCTCAAAGTCGCTCACCTGCCCGCCAAACAGCAACTCAGCCTGCAAGTCTCACCTTCACTGGCACCGGTACTCATGCCACTGATGGCCAGGGTCAGGCAGCAATTTGATCTGGAGGCCAATCCCGCCGTCATCCAGAGCCATCTGCAAACAGACAGCCTGCTGGCCGGGCAAATCCTGCGCACCCCAGGCATGCGTGTGCCCGGCGCCTTCAACAGTTTTGAGCTGGCTATCCGTGCCGTGCTGGGCCAGCAAGTCAGCGTGGCCGGTGCTACCACCGTAGCTGGCAGGCTGGTGACCCGCTTTGGTCAACCAGTGCTTACCCCGTTTGCTACTGTCACCCACCATTTTCCCAGTCCGCAAACCATTGTTGGCTTGTCGATAGACCAACTGGCGGGCATAGGCATACCCGGTGCCCGCGCTGCCACTTTGCAAAACATCGCCCGGTTTGCCCTTGATGGTGGCTTGCAAAGGCAGTTGGCGGCCAGCTCTGACGAGATGGTAGCCAGGCTCAAGACTGTCAAAGGCATAGGTGAGTGGACGGCACAATACATTGCCATGCGCGCCCTGCGTTTTTCAGATGCCTTTCCGGCAGGTGACCTGGGTTTGCAAAAAGCTGCCGCAATATTGGCAACTCCGGCAACCCCGGCAACCCCGGCAACCCCGGCAACCCCGGCAAGCGAGCGTCTGACCGAAAAACAATTACTAGCTGTCGCCCAGCCCTGGGCACCGTGGCGGGCTTATGCCGCTTTATTGCTGTGGCAATCACTAAGTAAATAGTAAATAAAGACTAAATAAGGAATGAGGGAAATATCATGAAATACCTGAACTACAACAGCCCGGTAGGGCAATTACTCTTAGCCGCCAGTGAACGTGGTCTCAGCGGCGTGTATTTTGAAAACCATAAACACTTCAAGGGCAGCGCAGGCTGGCAGGAAGATGAGTCTGATCCCATACTGAATCAGGCACGCCAGCAGCTGCAGGAATATTTTGCCGGGCAGCGCCAGGATTTTGATTTGCCGCTGGACTTATCGGCAGGCACGGACTTTCAGCAAGAAGTATGGGCTGCACTGCGCCGCATCCCGTTTGCCCAGACCAGCAGCTATCTGGCTCTCGCACAAGGTATAGCCAGGCCCAAGGCAGTGCGCGCAGTAGGGGCCGCGAATGGGCGTAATCCCCTATCCATCATTGTCCCCTGCCACAGGGTCATCGCCAGCAATGGTGCATTGACGGGTTATGCAGGTGGTTTGCAGAATAAAGAGGCTTTATTGATGCTGGAAAGAAAATTTTCTAAATAGCAATATTGCTGTGGCAGTCATGAATGATCAGTGCTTAAAGAGTAAGCAGCGGAATGAGCAGTGGAACGAGCAAGGCGAGTAATTTCAGGAAAAGCAGATATAGATATGGAAATATCATTTAGTTAATTTTGGTGCGATGCACAAAAAGTGCTTGACGTTTTGAATTCTACGTGTAGAATCGTATTTGTTGCGGTGCACCATTCAATAATTCGTGGAAAGCGCTGCCGAACATTAACGCTGTTAAGCCACTTAATTCCATTTACCGGAGAATGCCATGACTACCAATACACCAGAACAATTTATCGCTACGACTAAAGCTAACCTGGAAGCGCAATTCGCTTCCCTGACTTCCCTGAACAAAAAAGCATTTGAAGGCCTGGAGCAGTTGTTTGCTCTGAACGTCAATGCTGCCAAGGCAAGTTTCGAAGAAGGTACTGCTACTGCCAAACAACTGTTGAGCGCCAAAGACCCACAAGAATTTTTCACTTTGTCTGCAGCACAAGCTCAGCCAAACGCTGAAAAAGCACTGGCTTATGGCCGTCACCTGGCAAGCATCACTACAGCAACTCAGCAAGAATTCACTAAAGCTGTTGAAGCACACATCGCTGAAACAAATACTAAAGTGATTTCCCTGATCGATGAAGTAACTAAAAATGCACCAGCTGGTTCCGAACAAGCTGTTACAGCCTTGAAATCTGTTGTTGGCAACATCAACGCAGGCTACGAGCAACTGTCCAAAACAACCAAGCAAGCTGTACAAACTCTGGAAGAAAACCTGACCAAGGCTACCCAGCAGTTCACACAAGCGGCTGAAAAAGCAACTGCTAAAAAGAAGTAATTTAGCAATTGCAGATTCAGACTCACTGCGGTGAGTTGCAGTAAAAAAATCCCCTGATGTTCGCATGAGGGGATTTTTTCATGGGCAGCTGGAATTCAGGTTGACGATTGCTGATTCGGTTGTTTACCCAATAAATAAATCAAATACAGCACCACGCAAGCACCATCAAACAAGGCCGCCATATGCAGGCCCCGCAAGGCTGGCTCTGCCCAGTTGATGGCCACCATGGTCACCAGCCCGATTTTCTCAACTGCTGCTGCCAATAAAATCGCCCTTCTTGCCTGCGTTTGTTTAACCGCATAGATAATCAGTGCGCCCACCACAAAAGCCATCAAACCCCAGTGACGGGCAAAGAACAGGCCAGTCACATCACCCACCTGCATGCCTGATGCCTGCAAAAACAGGGTGGGGGCGATAAATTGCAGGCCCGCCAGCATGGTGACAGTGCCGCTGACATACAGGATCTTGCGTATTATTTTTTCTTGCATGGTCTCCCTCCAGATTTTTTAGCTTTTCTTCTGTTGATATAAAAATGCAGGTCCTGGTAATTCCCTGCCCAGATCATCGCCTACTTCAGCACTGATCAATGTGTTCAATCTTTGATTCAAGTCCAGCAGCAACTCCTTGTGTTGCTCAGGGCTGGCGGCCAGGTTGGTGATTTCATTCGGGTCGGTTTGCGTATCATAAAGCTCAAGCTGGTTGCGTGCCCTCAGATTTTCCCAGTCACGTGGCTGGTGATGATCGGCAGGTTTGAAATAACGGGCAAATTTATAACGGCCATCATGGATGCCTCGGAACAGGGCCGGATTTTCCAGACTGGGTAAAAACTGGCCGCTTTCAAAACCGATCAAAAGCGCACTGAGCTGGTTATAAATCTTGCCGGTTTTTGCTCCCTTGCGTGAAAATTCCGGGTCTATATACAGGGGGACGCCGTAGTTGAACAAGATGCCTTTTTTATCGCGCTCTGTGGTTGCGCCAGTGGTGCTGATGGCGGCGCTGATATCGACACCCTTCAGATAAGGATATTTTTCTGCCACCGCGCGTGCATCTACGCCAGCCATACCAAGGATAGTAGGCACCAAGTCCATATGTGAGCCCAGGGCATTCGTCATCTTGCCACCCACCACGTCAGGGTGGCGCACGATGAAGGGCAGGCGCATGTTTTCCTTATACATGAAGGGCCCCTTCTGGCGCAGCTTGTGGGCACCGGCCATTTCTCCATGATCTGAGGTATAGATGACAATGGTGTCCTTATCCATGCCCAGCTTTTTCAGCGCCTGCAACACCGTCAGGGCATGGCTATCAACATCGCGCACGCAATTGAAGTAATAACTTTGATAAGCGCACCAGGCCGCTTCATCGTTAGGGTCTATATGGCCGTATAGCCAGTTACACATTTCTATGTAAGAGCTGGTGGCCCAGGGTTTACCGATTAATTTGTCCTGGTAATAACTGTCCGGCAAAGGCAGGTCCCAGTATTTGTCGTAAACACCGCCTGTGGGTGGGGTCGATAAGGGCGACAACATATTGCGTTGCTGCCGGCTGGCCACTTGTGCATCGCCAGTGCTGACATACATGACATCATGTGGATTCACAAAATTAACCGCCAGAAACCAGGGCTGCTTGCCGCGCATGGCGCGTCCTTTCGTGCAAAACCACTGCACGGCATTGCTGGCGATCTGTCCGTCATAGCGGTAGCCGGTCCAGGTAGAACCATGGGGATCGCCATCGGCGTTGTAGTCAGAGAAGCCGTAAGGCTCCAATGCATTTTCTGTCGTTGGATAAGGCCCATACACCAGGCCAGGATCAGGGCGCACATGGCTTAAATGCCATTTACCCTTGTAGGCGGTGTAATAAGCCTGGGCTCTCAACAAATGCCCGAGGCTGGGCAAGTCATCTGCCAGTTTGGGAAAAGACGGTGGCGCATCGACATTTGCCGTCATCAGGGTGTGCTGGGTATGCTGACCAAAATACATATTCGAGCGTGAAGGCGAACAAGGCGTGGTATTCGCATGGAAATTCATCATGCCTATGCCTTGTTCCAGCAACATTTCATGGGCAGACAGGCCCAGGCCAGACGGCAAGTCTTGCCAGTGGCGTAGCTGGTCATTCACGATAAGCAGGATATTCGGCCGCCGCTGGCGCAAACCTTGGTCTGTCATTGCTCCCGGCACCTTAGGTATGCTGCGCGGCCTGTGCTGCCGGTCGGCCAGATCGCCCAAGGCTGCTGCCAGGCCTGTGCCCGCCATCGCGGCAAGTACTTTTCTGCGGCTGATCTTACCTGACCGATTGTCTGACTGATCTGCCATATCTACCCCCTTAAACTTAAACGGCTCGTGATCGGCTCGTGACACCAAGCAGTGTCTGGCACTTAAGCCCATACGTCCAGTGCATTATAATCATCACGTTGATACCTTGAAGGTATGGCCTGCTGATGAACCTGAAAAAACTAAGACATGTCGTCGTATTGGCAGAGCAAGGCAATTTTGCCCGTGCCGCTGACAAGCTCAATCTTAGCCAGCCGGCATTGAGCCGTAGCATTTCCGGTCTCGAAGATGAGCTGGGCATGCGCCTGTTTGACCGTGACCAGGCCGGTGCCACTGCCACTGCTGCTGGCAGGCAACTGATCACGCGCGCCCGTGATTTGCTGTATGCGGCAAATAACCTCAAACAGGAAATGGCACAACTGCGCGATGGTGAAAGTGGCCAGATCATTTTTGGGGCCGGGCCTTTTCCTGCTGCCAGCTTTTTGCCAGCTGTGCTGACTGAACTGGCAAGCGCCTATCCGCGCATGCGTACCGTGCTCGAAGTCAATAATAGCGATACCCTGATGGAACATCTGCTGGCAGAAAAGCTGGAATTTTTCATCGCCGACACCCGCAGCCTGAAACCGGACAAGCATATACAGCTCAGGCATCTTACCCGGCAAACTGGTGGCCTGTATTGCCGCCGTGAGCACCCACTGACGATGAAAGCGAAGCTGAGTCTGCAAGATTTGCAAAGCGCTAGTTATGCCAGCGTGTATCTGGCAGATATTTTCATGCCTGCCATGCGCAAGGCTTTTGGTCTGGAGCCCGGCCAGGACCTGCCGCTGGTGACGACTTGCGACAATATCTATGTACTCAAACATGTAGTCAGGCACAGCGACGCAATACTCTTGTGTACTCAGGCAGCCGTGGCAGAAGAACTCAGGTCCGGCGAGCTGATTGAGCTCAAGGCCGATGGTTGGCATACCATGCAGGCAGAAATTGGTGTGGTCAGCCTGGCAAGACGCAGCCTGTCACCTATGGCAGAACTGGTATTGGCCAGGGTCGCAGCGCATGTATAAAGCTTATGGTTTTAAGCAAAATCAAGAACCAGACATGGCAAAACGCCATCTTTTTTAAAGCCCGTGAACTCAGCCGGGCGCGAGCAGTGGTAAGCTAGAGCATGTATTCTATATGCAGGACTTAGTACGGAATTAAGCAGCATTCATTTGACCATCCCCTGAACCCAGGGACAAAACCAGGAGAATTCACATGCAAGACGTGGTAATCGTAGCTGCAGGTCGTACTGCAGTAGGCAAATTTGGTGGCTCTTTGGCAAAAACCGCTGCTTCCGATCTGGGCGCCCATGTCATCAAGGCCCTACTGGCAAAAACCGGCCTTAGCGGTGACCTGATCAGTGAAGTCATCCTGGGTCAGGTATTGACTGCCGGCGTAGGCCAGAATGCTGCGCGCCAGGCAGTTATCAGAGCTGGTTTGCCAGACATGGTACCGGCTTTCACCATCAACAAGGTATGCGGCAGTGGCCTCAAAGCAACCCATCTGGCAGCACAAGCCATCAAGGCTGGCGATGCTGACATCATCATCGCCGGTGGTCAGGAAAACATGAGCGCTTCTCCACATGTATTGAATGGCTCGCGTGACGGTTTCCGCATGGGCGACGCCAAGCTGGTCGATACCATGATCGTCGATGGCCTGTGGGATGTGTATAACCAATACCACATGGGCATCACGGCAGAAAACGTCGCCAAGAAATACGGCGTAACCCGTGAAGAGCAAGACCTGTTTGCTCTGGCATCCCAAAACAAGGCAGAAGCTGCGCAAAAAGCCGGCAAGTTCAAGGATGAAATCATTCCTTTTGAACTGGTCAGCAAAAAAGGTACAACAGTGTTTGATACTGATGAATTCATCAAGCATGGCACTACGCTGGAATCGCTGGCTTCATTGCGCCCGGCTTTCGACAAGAATGGTACCGTCACTGCCGGCAATGCATCCGGCCTCAACGATGGTGCTGCTGCCGTCATCATGATGACAGCCCAAAGAGCCGAGCAACTGGGTTTGCCAGTGCTGGCCCGTATCAAGGCCTATTCTTCTGCCGGTGTTGACCCAACCATCATGGGCATGGGCCCGGTACCTGCGGCACAGCTATGCCTCAAAAAAGCGGGCTGGACTCATCAGGACCTGGATTTGATGGAAATCAATGAAGCCTTTGCCGCACAGGCAATCGGCGTCAATAAAGAAATGGGCTGGGACACCAGCAAGATCAACGTCAATGGTGGTGCGATTGCAATTGGCCACCCTATCGGCGCATCCGGCGCCCGCATCCTGGTCAGCCTGATTCATGAAATGATACGCCGCGATGCCAAAAAAGGCCTGGCGAGCTTGTGTATCGGTGGCGGTATGGGTGTTGCGCTGGCGATAGAGCGTTAAGCCTTAACCGCATTTGCAAGATTTGATTTGCAAGATCGGGATAGAAAAAAACCGCCAGAATAATCTGGCGGTTTTTTTATTGTCATCAGTGCTTACTTATTTCTTCAGGCATTTTTCCAGGAACTGATCCTGTTCCCACAGCAGATGCATGATGTTTTCCCTTGCTGCATAACTATGGCTTTCCTTTGGTAGTATCACCATGCGTACCGGTGCGCCCAGGCCTTTCAGGGCCTGGAAATAACGCTCGGTTTGCAGGGTAAATGTACCTGGATTATTATCCGCCTCGCCATGTACCAGCAACAGCGGCGTCTTCATTTTGTCGGCACTCATGAAAGGCGACATCTTGTTATACACATCGGAGCTTTCCCAGTAGTTGCGCTGCTCACTCTGGAAACCAAATGGCGTCAGTGTACGGTTATACGCACCACTGCGTGCAATACCACAGGCAAACAGTTTTGAATGCGTCAGCAGGTTTGCTGTCATGAACGCACCATAAGAATGGCCGCCAACGGCAACACGCTTGCGGTCTATGTAGCCCAACGCATCCACGGCATCAATCGCCGCTTCGGCATTATCGACCAGTTGCGGGATGAAGTTATCATTCGGCTCGGTCTTGCCTTCACCGATGATGGGGAAGGCAGCGTCATCAAGTACTGCATAGCCGCGTGCTGTCCAATAAATGAATGAGGCAGTGCTGGGGAAAGTAAACAGGTTTTCATTATGTTTGCTTTGTCCTGCAGAATTCTTGTCCTTGAATTCTGCCGGGTAGGCCCATATCAGCAAAGGCAGTTTGTCTTTTTTGCTCTTGTCGTAGTTGGCAGGCAGGTACAGGGTGCCAGACAATTCCACGCCGTCCTTGCGCTTGTATTTGATGACTTCTTTCGAGACATCTTTCAAGCCCATGAATGGGTTCTTGAATTGCGTTACTGGGGTGAGTTGATTACCGCCCTTGATATTACGGAAGTAATAATTCGGGTATTCAGTTTTCGACTGTATCTGCACCAGTACATCGCCTTTTTTGACATCTTCTATCGAGACGATGTTTTCTACCTTGTCGGTATAAGTCGATTGATACAGGCGATTCTTTTTCAGGCTGGCCAGATCAAGTTCATCGATGAAAGGGAACTGCCCTTTTTTGGTGTGACCGGCACCCAGCAAATAAGCCTTGTTATCTTCTATCGCCAGCACACGGCGGTGATACTGATTGTATTTGGTTTCAAAACGGCCAGGATCAGAATAGATATCCTGCATGTTACGGTCAGAGATCAGGCGTGGTGCTTCTGCCGGATTGGACGGATTGAACAGATAGGCCTTGGTATTGCGCGTGTCATACCAGCCGTCACTGACAACCGCCAGATTGTCGTTACCCCAGACGATGCCATTATAGCGTTGGGCGACTTTTACCAGGGAGATAGCTGGCTTGTCGAAAGGCGCATCCCAGGAAAACACTTCATCGCGGAACTCTGCCTTATTGGCCGGGTCACCGCCATCAAGCGCCTGTACATAAGTCAGACTGGCTGCCTTGTCTGCTCGCCAGTCCAACTGCCGTTTGCCAACTGCAACAGCACTAAAACCTTTGGGGATGATTTCATGCAAAGGTGATTCATCAACGACCTTGATCTGCTTGCCAGCCAAATCGCTGACGATGGTTTTTGATGGGAAACGATCAAGCGGAACCACGTAAGAGAAAGGTTTTTGTATGGTACTGATCTGCAGGTATTTGCCGTCAGGAGAAAAGCTGACTTCAGCGAACATATCAGCCTTCTTGAATAAACTGCTCTTGCCATTCAGGCTGACTTTGTGCAGCTCAGAAGTTGTCAGGTTAACGAAATTACTTTCGTCATTCTGGTTCTTCAACAGATCGGCATAAGTGCGGTTCTGTGACGCCGCACCGCTGGATGTGGAGACGATAGGGCCACTTGGCAAATCCTTGCTGGCATCCAGCAAGGCCGGGCGGTTCTTGGGCAAAACCTTGATGAGCAGGCTTTCACTATCCCTGTACCAGTCAAACGGCGCGCCCAGATTGGCATTCAGGTTGGCTTCTGTCAGTTTTTTTGCCGTTGCTGTTTCCACATCGATGACCCACAGCTCTACACCTTTGGCTGCTGTATTGGTGAAGGCAATCTTCTTTTCATTCGGCGACCATTTGACATGGCTGATCAGCGGGTTTTGTGGCAAGCCTTTGACCTGTATTTCTTCTGTCGCATCGACTTTACGTAGCTTCAGATTATTGACATACGTCAGCGTACTGGAGATGTTGGTGACCGGGTTGATGCGCAAACCGGCCAGACGCATTTCAGTCTGACTCAGATCATTCAGTGACTTATAGGTATTGCGATAACTGAGCAGCAGCATCTTTCTGTGGCTATCCATGCTCACGACAGGTGCACGCTGGAAGTCAGCGAGCTCCAGTATCGCTTGCGGCGGTTTTTGATAGTTCATATTTTCCTGCGCACCCGCATTGGCTCCCAGCGCAGCCAGCAAGAGCAGACTCAGTTTGCTTTTCATTAATATCCCCGGTTGAATTTATATGCATCAGCCCTGGCAATCAACCAGAGTCAGAAGCTTTATTCTAGCACCGCAATATATTTGAAATATGCTGTTTTCTTCTACACTCATAACCATATTGGTATAAATAGAAAACAGCCGTGGACAGGTCTGTCGCTACGATGAAATCAGACGCATGTTGAAGGCGCGTTCGATGAACCACAGCAGCGCAATCAGGATGATCAGCACTGAACCCACCTGCACGATGGCACGCTGATACAGCCAGTGGCGGCGCAGCAGATAAGCCAGGGGTAAAAAGCCTGCAACGATGGTCAATTGCCCTATTTCCACGCCCAGGTTAAACCCGACCAATGCCAGCATCAAAGCCGATTGCGGCAAGCCAAGGTCGGCCAGCACGCTGGCAAAACCAAAGCCGTGGATAAGACCAAAAGTAAACGCCACCAGCCAGCGCCTGCCCTGGAACAGCGGGAACAAATTATTCAGCGCTGCCAGAATCACAGATGCGGCAATCGCAGATTCCACCAGCCGTGACGGCAATGCCAGTACATTCAGCGCAGCCAGTGTCAGGGTAATCGAATGGGCAACAGTAAATGCCGTGACTATTTTCAAGACATCGATGGCGGCTGCTTTAAAGCTGCTGGCAGCTTGCCATTTACCTGCTTTCAGCACCAGTACGGCAGGTAGTAACAAGGACAGTAAAAACAGGATGTGATCAAAACCTATCCAGATATGCCAGATACCATGAAAAATATAATCGCTGAATTGCTGCCACTTGTTGACCTCGGCCACGACAAATTCCTGGCTGGCCTGTTCGGGGCTAAAGATGGCGGTGCTTGTTGCATCTTTCTTGTTCACCAGACGCAGCAAGCCCTTGTGTTGGGTATCCAGGTCAAAAAATAGCTGGTACTGCACTTTGATTTTTTCAGCATTGCAGGTGCTGTCGAACATCAATACGGTGTAGGCACCATCGCTATGCTGGTCTATCAATTGTTGCCCGGCAGTCAGCGGGCATGGCTTGTCGCCTGCCGTAATCTTCAACCGCGCCAGTGCATAGGCGGCGATGTCGGCGTGCTTGCTGCGTACTTCATCCCAGGTCAGCTCGCCATTGCCGTCTTCATCCAGGCCTATGGCAAAGTCGAGGTCGCGCAAGGCGATATCCCATTGACCATGGATACCAGTCTGGTCGGTACGCAGGGTCAGGTAACTGTCGCTGGGCTTATGGGCATGCGCAGGCAAGCTGAACATACTGAACAGCAGTGCTAGAATAAAACTGCGTGCAAGCAGGCGCTTGGTGATGAATGTCATGAGTTGGCTCCCAGTCTGGCGAGCACAGGTTTGAGCGTCAGGTCTTGCAGTTTATTTTGCTTCAGCCATGCCAATGCTGGGGCGGCGGCCGGGGGGTCATGTGCAGCGGCGGCTTCCAGCAAGATGCGCAAATCTGCGGTTTCTTTTTGTATGGCCCAGTTCAGTTGCGCCAGTTTCAAGGCGATGGCCGGGTGGTTTTTCAAATGCAATTCATAGCGCGCCTGCTCGCGCTGGTGCACAGTGTCGCCGCGCAGCATGGCGGCTTCAAAACGCTGATCCAGCAAGACAATTTGTCCGGCAGCAAGTGGCGATTTTTGCGCTTGCAAGGCCAGCGCATAACGCAACAACAATGCATCGACCCTGGTTTTTTCTTTCAACAGCTTAACGACTTCAGCAGGTCTTTGCTGATCCAGTAAAAAGTCGGCATAAGAACCCAGCAGATAACTGTCTGGTGATGCCAGTGTCAGGGCTGACTGGTACCAGGCTTCTGCTACTTTGGCGTCGCCCTGTCTGGCAGCCATTTCTGCCAGCAGTGTCGTGACCCAGATTTTTGTCCCAGCATCGCTATCTGCATTTTTTTCATATTTTTTATAGGCTGTAGCAAGTGTCGCATAACTGTTAGCAGTGTCACCATTGAGGCTGTCGACATTATGCAAACAGGTCAAGGTGACCAGTTCAGGTGCGAGGGGGTACAGGTGCATGCAACTGGCTTTGGCCTGGGCAAACTGGCCCTGTACTTGCAAGATAGTGGCGCGTGTCAGCCAGGCCTGGGCATTGTCCCTGTCCTGCTTCAAGACATTGTTCAGGTCGAGCAGGGCCTCAGGAAATTGATGTGTGCTTTGCAGTATGGTGGCACGCAACACCAGTACGCTGATGGGTGGATTTGGCAAACTCCACCAGGGTTTCAATACTGCCTGTGCATAGCCCAGATAACGCGGGTCACCGTCATTACGGGCAGCATTGATATAGGCTTGTGCCAGTTCGCCAGCAACGGCGGGGTTGTTTGGGTTTGCTGCCAGGCGTTTGCGCAATTCGGCAAAAGCGCGTTGCGCCGGATCTGTGCGTGATGGTAATTGTTCCAGCACCTGTTTGCCATTGCTGGGAATAAACGGCGTTGCCTGCGCATCAAAGGCGAGGCTGACAAGGCTGAACATGATCAACAGCGCAGATAAAAAACGAGACAGGTGCATATTCTTTTGCATCTCAAAATTCATGGGCGGGCTCAAGACCTACAGAAAATAACATGTCCTGAGCCCGCAACTTCAGTTGGCTACAATAATCTGTCTAGTTAACACTGACAGGTTCAGTTGCTTCCGGCGCTGTGACTACTGCTGCATCGATGGATTGCGGTTCTGCCGTATCCGCTGCACCGAACAGGTTCAGCACATATTGCGTGAAGGTATCGATGACCGTAGGTGTGGTCGTTCCCGTTCCGGTGCCAGTACCGGGAGTCGTGGTACTGGTTGCGGGGCTGGAGCTGCCGCCACAGCCCGCCAGCATGAGCGTCAGCAATGTGCCAGCGATCAGATAAGTATGTCTAGCTTTCATGATTACTCCTTGAGTATGGTATTCAATATGACTGAGACGTTTAACGTTTCAGTGCGCCAGCCACAGGGGTTTTCAGGTAAGGGAAGGCATTGTCGATGAAGCTGCTGTCCAGATAGGCGCCATCAGTAAAGTCGATGCTGCCGGCTGGTGCATCAGCTGGTACGCAACCTATGCTAAGTACACACAAACGACCCATGACCACGCGTAAGGCGATGTCCACCACATCATCCCCAGGGCGACGGCCATTAGGGAAACCAGCGCTGTCACCAGCGATGACACCCAGGCGGTTTTGCGTTGCACTGACCGGTGTTGTCGTATTCAGGCGCAACATTTCAGACGGTGTGACCGTTGCTGGCTGGTTGACACCCTTGATACCTGTCAGGAAAGCAGCGACCAGATCATTACGCGGGAAATTGGTTGGTGCCTTGACGCCAGCGCTGCCAAACAAGACTTCTACCAGTGCAGGCAGGGTAGGGTTGGTCACATAATTGATGAACTGTGCATCACCACTAGGTTTGCTGTGGTTGAACTGATCCTTGTCCTTGAGGCCAATCACGACTTCATTCACCAGTGGCATACCCAGGCGTGATACCTGTGTCCATGCGCCGCCTTCTTTGGATGCCGACCCTGTGCTGCTTGGTGTCGGGTTGATCGCACGGCCCTGGCGCAAGCTGGCGGTCGTCCAGCCACCGATGACGGCTTCCTTGCCATTGGTCAGGCAACTGGTGGGCACTTCCATTTCTATCGCAGTGATGTTCTTCATGGCCAGATCATCATGGCCGGCTTTTTCTGCATTCGGATCAAATGCAGTGGCAGGTGCCTTGATGTTGATCAGGTCAAAAGTTTCACCGAGGTTGACCACGAAGGGATCTTTACGCTGGCCGACAAACACTTTGCCCGGCGTCGTGCAACCAGGAATATTGACGGCAAACACATGCTTGGCAGCATAGCCTGCATAGTCAGGAATGGATTTGTTACCAATATAGTCAACTGGCTTGTCAAAGGTAGTAGAACCGGTAGTTGCGTTAGTTACCGCCTGGCGAGTGCCTGTGCGGCGGTCACCTGTCACCATGGTGACGGTGTAGGTTTCACGTACATTCAAACCAGCCGGGTTCACACCGTCAATGGCACCGCCATTGATAACCAATGGAATAGAAACTTTCTTGCCACCAACAGTAAACTGCGCATCATTATTGGTATTGGTGAAGCGGAACTGGAAAGTCAGATGTTCTTTGCCATCACCGACATTGTCGATATGGATTTCATACAGCGCATCTGGGTCCATGGAGAAATAATTTGGGCCACCATAGGCATCTTGCAGGGGGGAGTAATTGGCAATCAGGGTAGTAAAGGCTGCGCGGTTGGCCTCATAGCTGCGGAACATATAAAAGTCGGCAGCATCGACTTTGGGGTGGCGCGTAATAAACGGTGCTTCGCGGTGGCTGGACGCCTGTGCTGGCAGCGAGGCGATGCCACTAAGGCTGCCTGCGGTGACCAGGGCGAGCAGGATTTTTTGATTGAACCTGGATGTTACTTGTCTCATGACCAACTCCCTATTTTAAATAAGTGAAGTAAAAATGACCGTCGTTATTGTCAAAAAGTGCAACGGGTATTCTTGATACGCGGCCCTTTTGGTTTTGGATGCAAGTTTTTTAAAGAAATTACACAATTAGTTTTTGTGGGATTTGTGGTCAAATTTTTCTTAAAAACTTAAACAAGAAATTTGCGCATTTTGTAAACATCGCTATACTTAATGACTCTTCCTCTTGGCGCTGCTGCTAGAGGTACAAATGCCCCCGAATCGCCGGAGGCGCACCTGTACTTCAAATTTTGGTAGCAGTCATGACTTCTGATTCTCGTATTCCTCATCCTCGCGTTTCTATATCCCGCTTACAAGCGGCCCTGCAAAGACAGGGCATTCATGTTGAACATGCCAATGGCATATTCCAGCTTCATCATGAACATGCGCAGGCAACAGTCTTGTTGCCTGACAGTCTTCCTCTGGAAGAAAAAGCAGTAAAGCAATTAATGGCGTTTGCCGCCGTCAAATCTGCCGATGGTCATCATGCGGTCTGCAAAGCATGCGCGACGCCTGACTTTCATCCTGGCAGTATTGCGCCAGTGGGTTCCATCGTTGCCACCGATGCTGGCTTTGTGATCCCCGCAGCGATAGGCACTGACATCAATTGCGGCATGCGCTTGTTGACCACGGGCTTTAATTTGTCCCAGGCAAACCAGCACAAGCCTGCATTGCTGCGTCAGTTGCAACGTGTCTTGCTGGAAAATGGCCGTGACGTGCCTGCCCATGCCAAAGCCTTTGCCGCACTCAGTGATGTGGGCCCATCGGCTTTTCTGGACAGCTTGCCGGACAGCGGTATCTGGGCCACAGCCGATCGCGAACGTCTACAACAAGAACTTGCTGCCTGCATAGGCTTGCAGGAATTTGGCGGAGCCAGCCGCTATGCGCCAGAAGCCTGGTTCAATCGCGATGGCATCGTGCGTGACCCCAGCCTGGGTACGCCAGGCGGTGGTAATCACTTTGTTGAACTTCAGATCGTCGATGCCGTTTTTGACCGCCACCTCGCTTATCGCGCAGGCTTGGCCAAAGACGATATCGTCGTCATGATACATAGCGGTTCTCGCGATGTCGGTTTCTATGTAGGCCAGCGCTGGATGGACAGGGCCAGGGCTGAATGGCCTGCGGGTCTCAAACATCCTGACACCGCCTTGTATGGGCTCAGTGGTGATCTGGCGGATGAATACCTGCAAGCCATGGGCGTGGCAGCCCGCTATGCCTGGGCCAATCGCATGGTGCTGGCAGAACTGGTCAGACAGCAATTACAAGCTGTGTTGGGTGAGGCCAAATCATCCCTGGTTGTCGATGTGCCGCACAATGTCATCTTGCGTGAGCACGGCATGAACATCCACAGGAAGGGCGCAACTCCGGCGAGGGATGGTAACCTGGCCCTGATACCTGGTTCCATGGGCGATGCCAGTTACCTGGTAGAAGGATTGGGCAATCCTGACTGGTTATGGTCATGCAGCCATGGTGCAGGCCGTCGCGTGCGCAGGCAGGATGTGCGACGCCTGCGTCATGACAACAGCGATGCGAGTTGGCAATGCGTGACCCTGCGTGAAGAGCGCAAGGTGGAAGAAGCACCGCAAGCCTATAAACCCATAGGCCCGGTGATAGAAGCGCAAGAAACCGCAGGCCTGATCAAGGCCGCAGTCAGGCTCAAGCCCTGGGTGACATTCAAGGCGTAAATAGCATGAGCATAAAAAATCCCCGCGCAATCATCATTGGGCGGGGATTTTTTTATGCAGCGAACAGCTTAGTGGATACCGTGCATTTTTCTTGCCATCCACTTATTCAGAAGCATCAGGATGCCGCCAGCCACGATAGGGATAATCGTGAATATCAGGAAGAACACAGACAATGAATATTCCTTCGAGATTTCATCGATATAACTGCCGCTGTAACCAGCCAGTTTGTTGGCAATTGCCGTGTTCAGGAACCACACGCCAAACATCAGGCCCAGCAAACGTGGTGGTGCCAGTTTACTGATGTAAGACAGGCCGACCGGAGAAATGCACAGCTCGCCCATGGTATGGAAAAAGTAAGCAGCGATCAGGAAAATCATGCTGACGCCTGCAGTTTTTGCACCTGCGGGGATACTGGCAGAACCATAAGACAGGGCAGCAAAACCCAGGCCCAGCAAGATCAGGCCAACGCCAAATTTGATCGGGCCGCTAGGGTTCCAGTGTTTTTCCCACATCTTGGAAAACATCGGTGCCAGGATCACCAGGAAGAAAGAGTTCAATACACCGAACCAGGTAGCAGGTACGCTGGACTGGTCAAGCGAGAACTCACGTTGCAACATCCAGATCACCAGTGCCCAGATCAGGCCTATGCAAAGTACTAGCAAGGCATTCGACAACAGGTAGCGTTTTGCTGTGCCCGCGAATAATTTGATCAGCAACCAGGACAAAATCATGGTCGGGATGATGGTCATCAGGCTATTGACGATCTTGAATGCCAGGCCGCTGGTGCCGACCAGGGTACGGTCAGTATAGTCAGCTGCAAAAATCGTCATCGATCCGCCGGCCTGCTCGAAAGCAAACCAAAAGAAAATCGTGAAGAAAGAGAATACGCAAATAGCCAGCAGGCGGTCGGCAACGATATGTGGTGCGGCTTCTTCAACTGCGACGACTTCGGTGGTTTGCTGGGATTTTGCCAGGCCGATATCACCAAAGATACCCTGACCAAAATAGAACTGGATTGCACCCAAAATCATGAAGGCACCAGCCAGACCAAAGCCCATCGGCCAGGAGATATTTTCGCCTATATAACCGCACAAGAGGATGCCGAAGAAAGCGCCAGAGTTCACACCCATGTAGAACAGGGTATAACCGCCGTCACGACCGCCTTCATTATCCTTGGTATACAGCTGCCCAACGATGGCAGAGATATTTGGTTTGAACAAACCTGTACCTGCAACGACCAGACCCAGGCCGGTATAGAACATGGCTGGGGTGTCAAACAACAAACACGCATGTCCGGCGGCGATGATGAAGCCACCCAGTACCACAGAGCGACGGCTGCCCAGTATCTTGTCGGCGATATAGCCACCGAGGATAGGGGTCAGATAGACCAGGCCGGTATACCAGCCATACAAGGCTGTTGCATCAGCGCGGCTCCAGCCCCAGCCGCCTTTGGCTGCCGTAGTAACCAGAAACAGCACGAGCAAGGCGCGCATGCCGTAATAAGAAAACCGTTCCCACATCTCTGTAAAGAACAGGACGAACAAGCTATCCGGATGTCCCAGAATAGTGTGTGCACCTGGCGTTTGAATTTGGTTCAAAGTGCTCTCCAATAATTATTTTGTATAAAAGTCGCAGCTGGCCGCAAAATTTTTTTCAATGCGTGCCTGGAAATGATATGAATTGAGTCAATTCGGCGCGTAGCTTACCACGACAAAAACCTCATATAAAAAGACATATGCTGCATTGCAGCAAAAACTGCTACGCCTATTTCCCATGAATGCTTAACAGGTGCTTTAGTGGAGTTGCAGATATTTCACCTATGAAGCAGACGTTTTTTGCAACAAAATAAGTAATAAAAAAGCAAATTTTCTGTGCAGGTGCAATAGTTAAATACTGTTAATCCAAATATATTTGATGATATTATTTTGTCGAATTAGTAATTTACAAAAAAGCATGAACCAGCTACGGAAGACAAAATCTGTGAACTTGCTGGCAGACGGGATTTGTTCAGGTTTTGTTCAGGTTTAAAAAACCGGCATTTGATCTGGGGGCGAATGTTACGGGGTTGTTCTGTTTCCCCATCACTCAATAAATCAGGAGAATTCGATGTTCAAATCAACAACGAAGAAATTAATTGCACTTGCATTGGCAATTGGCTGCAGCGCTGCGTTTGCTTACCCTCCTCCATTCTATTTCTGCAATAAAGAATGCATACAGCAAGCTCCGCGTGGCTCTGCTGAATACAATGAATGCATGGCAGATTGCCTGGCTGGTTATCCAGATTAATTTGCGATAAAAAGCGGGGGCAATAAGTGCCGCCCGCTGATATTGCTGAGCATGGTGATCAGCTTCAAGCTGTTCACCATCTCTTGCAAAAATCTTTTTAACTGGTTGTTGAGGGATGCAGCATGAAAGCAACGAAGACGATATTGACCTATGCAGTAA
This sequence comes from Undibacterium sp. TC4M20W, assembly GCF_049340245.1. Lineage (NCBI taxonomy): Bacteria > Pseudomonadati > Pseudomonadota > Betaproteobacteria > Burkholderiales > Oxalobacteraceae > Undibacterium > Undibacterium sp. TC4M20W. The sequence goes on along the minus strand of NZ_JBMPPI010000018.1, from coordinate 33,025 downwards.
TCATCGCGATAGGCCTGCTTATTGGTTATGTAGCGCCACGTCTGCCGATGTTGTTGAAACCTGCCTATCAGGAGGCGGATTATTCAGCTCACTTTCAAAATACCAACAGCAAAGTTGTCATGTACGGCACTGCCAGTTGCAGCTTCTGCAAAAAGACGCGGGCCTATTTTGATAAAAACAAAGTGGCATTCACGGACCTGGATGTAGAAAAATCCCCTGCTGCCGCAGCCAGACATGCAGAACTCGGTGGCGAAGGTGTACCCGTCATCATCATAGGCAAGCGTATGATACGAGGTTACCAGCCCGAAGTATTTGCAGAAGCTTTGCAGGCCATGGAAAAGACACAGACTGCTGCAAAGTGATTTAATGCAGACGGTACCGATAAAAAATGGACATCAACACGGGGTCTGATGTCCATTTATATGTGCCGCAAATTTTAGAGAGTCAGCTCACTTTAAATACCAGCAATGCCTGCCACAATTTTTGCGCTTCTTCTTTCAGAGAAGCTGCGGCTGCCGCAGACTCTTCCACCAGTGCCGCATTTTGCTGGGTAGTCTGGTCCATCAAACCTATCTCGTTCGTGATCTGGGCGATGCCATGGCTTTGCTCGGCAGAAGCGCTGGAGATTTCATTGAGTATCGTTGACAAGCCTTCAACTGACGCCAGTATCTCGGTCATGGTCTTGCCTGCATGACCCACCACCTCGGAACCCATATCGACTTTGGCGATCGAGGTTTCTATCAGTGACTTGATTTCTTTCGACGCGATGGCGCTGCGCTGGGCCAGGTTGCGTACTTCTGACGCGACCACGGCGAAGCCCCTGCCCTGTTCACCTGCCCTGGCCGCCTCGACAGCCGCATTCAGCGCCAGGATATTAGTCTGGAAGGCGATGCCCTCAATGGCGGCGATGATGTCAAACATCTTCTTCGATTCAGCCGAGATGCCCGCCATGGTATTGACCACTTTATCTACCTGGGTGCTGCCGCGTTGCGCAGTCTGCGCTGCCGAGACGGCGAGCTGGCGGGCCTGCTCGGCATTGCCGGCATTTTGCCTGACAGTCTGGTTCAGGCTTTCCACGCTATTGGCAGTTTGTGCGAGGGATGAAGCCTGATTCTCTGTCCTTTGCGACAGATCGATATTGCCCATGGCGATTTCACCCGATGCATTCGAGACGAACTCGCTGCTGTCGCGGATATGCGTGACCATGGACGTCAGTTGTTGTTGCATACCTTGCAGTGCATACAGCATGCTGCTGGTGTCGCCGGGTTTTAATGTCACCACCGTGGTCAGGTCTCCTTCAGCCACACTCCTGGCAATCTTGACGGCAACATCAGGTTCACCACCCAGCGGCGCAATGACCAGCCTGTTAATCACAAATGTCAGGATGGCCGATACCACCAGCACACTGAAGATACCGATCAGGATGGCGGTATTGCGCAGGTAATGCACGTCAGCAAGGATTTTGTTTTCAGGCACGCTGATGACGAAAGACCATGGCGTCGTGGTTGCCCCTATTTGTATGGGCACGTAGATGCGGTTCACTGTAGTTTGCATACCGCTGTGCTCCAGCGTATCGCCATAAGTCTGCCCGGCCTTGATGGCTGCCCTGGCGGCTTTTGCAGCAGCACTGTCACCGATATTCTGTCCGACGTTTTTTGCATCGGCATCACCGATATAGATACCGTTATTGGATATCAGGCTGGCATAGCCGGTTTCATAAGGGTGGATTTTGCTGACATCTTCCTGGAAACCCGCTACCGGCAAATCCACCGTCACCGCGCCTATGACCTGGCCCTTGGCCTTGACCGGGACGGTGACCGTGGTCATGAATACATCCTTGCCAGCGATCTTGTACATATAGGGTTCGAGCAAGACTTCATTACCGCTTTTTTTGGCCAGCAAATAATAGTCGCCTGCGCCTTCTTTTTCATAATCAGTCAGCGCTTCGACCTGGGTCTTGCCGCTGCCGCGGTTCCAGTAAGGCAGGTAGCGTCCAGTCGCGTCATGGCCCTCTTTACCAGCGTATTCGCCATCTTTGCCATCGAAGGCATTGGCTTCCCATATCGTGCCTACGCCGGTAAATTCAGGGTGACCTTCCAGCACGCTTTTCAATAACAGATCAGCATTTGCGCGGTCCGCCTTGCCGCTGGTCTGCATCGCAGCCAGTTCCAGCGCCAGGCTGCGTGCTGCATGCAGCGCGAGGTTGATGCGCTCGGCTACCTTGCCAGCATTATTGATGGCGAGCTGTTTCGCATATTGTTGGGCTGATTCCTGCTGCATGCTGCCAGCCTGTCTGGTCAGCAGACTGATGGTAACTGCAAAACCGGCCAGCACCATGGCTAGCACGGCAAACAGCATTTTTGCCCGCAAACCAAAGCGGGCCGGGGATTGTGTGGATATCATCGTTTTGAACCTTGCATTTTTCTGCGCAGGAATGCCTGCAATGTTATGAATGATATGACGGATTATGACAATCTTGCCGCAGTGAATAACGCAGTGCATAAGTTACATAGTGCAATCGTGATTATTTGCAACGATTTGTGCAACGATTTTGCTTGCCCTCAAGACAAGTTAAGGTATAGATTCATCTGTCTTTATATATCCATAATATTTTTGACCAGAACTAGTGACGGTATTCTTTGTCATAACTGCTGGATCAATATCCGCAATCATTAAATAAACAAATAAGCATACAAGGGAGAAAATGCAATGAAGTGGAAAACCATGGCTACCGTCGGCGGTCTGTATCTGGGTATGATGGCGGGGACGGCCCAGGCTGTCACGGCTGATCAGGTGAAAACCTTTACGCTACCAAATGGCATGAAGTTCCTGGTATTGGAAAACAGCACGATACCCAATGCGAATATGTACACCTACTGGAAAGTCGGTTCGCGTAATGAAGTACCGGGTATCACTGGCCTCTCGCATTTTTTTGAACACATGATGTTCAATGGTTCGAAAAAATTCGGCCCCAAGCAATTTGACCGCACTATGGAAGCCAATGGCGGTGCCAATAATGCCTATACCAGCAATGATTTGACGGTGTACCAGGACTGGTTCCCTGCCACTGCCCTGCCGACCATTTTTGATCTCGAAAGCGACCGCATCGCCAATCTCAGCATAGACCCCAAGATGGTCGAGAGCGAGCGCGGCGTGGTCTTGTCCGAGCGCAGCACCGGCCTGGAGAACTCGAACCTGCGTGCGCTGTGGGGTGAAGTCTATGCTTCTGCCTTCCGCGCCCATCCTTATTCCATTCCTACCATAGGCCATGAATCTGACATCAAGGCCTGGACGCAAGATGACTTGCAGCGTTATTTCAATGTCTATTATTCGCCGAATAATGCGGTGGCTGTCATCGTCGGTGATGTCAAGGCAGCAGAAGTGAAACGCCTGGCCGAGCAGTATTTTGCCAATGTGCCGCAACGTGCGCTGCCACCGGTAGTACGTACGGTAGAGCCTGAACAGAAAGGTGAGCGCCGGGTATTCGTGCTCAAGGAATCTGCGACTGCTGCCAATCTCATGGTGTCGTACAAGATGCCAGCGACCAGTAATCCTGACTACTATGCCCTGAGTGTCATCGCCAGCATACTCACCGATGGCAAGACTTCACGCATGTACCAGGCCCTGGTAGATCAGCGTCTGGCAACCCAGGTCGGTGCCGATCATGGCAAGAATTTTGACCCCGGTCTGTTCAATTTCTTTGCCGTTGCTGCCAACAAGGTACCTGCCGCCAAGGTTGAGGCTGCCTTGCTGGCCGAGGTAGACAAGCTGGTCAAGGATGGTGTCACGGCAGATGAATTGCAAAAAGTAAAAAACCAGAAACTCCTGAATTTCTACCGTACCCAGGAAACCATCAATGGCAAGGCTGCCCAGCTGGGTGAATATGAAATGTTCTTTGGCGATTACAAAAAATTGTTCGACGCACCGGATGCCTATCGCAAATTGACTCCTGCCGATATCCAGAGCGTTGCTGCCAAATACTTTAAAAAATCACAAAGAACAGTAGGCGTACTCGCCGCTGTGGAGGAATAAGATGATGACTCAGAAAATGATCAGTAAGAAAACTCTGGCCTGCAGTTTGGTCGGGCTGGCCAGCCTGAGCTTGCTGGCTGCAAATAGCCAGGCTGCCGAATTCCGCCTGCCTGCCTTTGAAACTACCAAACTGCCCAATGGCCTGACCGTGTATCTGATGGAGCGCCATGATGTGCCCCTGATTGCCGTGCGCGCTGTCGTCAAGGCCGGTGCTGTCAGTGATGCGGACAAAGCAGGTCTGGCCAACCTGACTGGCGATGCCTTATTGTTAGGCAGCAGCAAGTTTGATAAAAAGACCCTGGACCAGACCTTTGATTTTCGCGGTGGACGCATAGCCAGCAGCACCTCGACAGAATCGACTTCCCTTAACGCGGATTTTGCCAGCGCCGATGTGGATGTGCTCTTGCCTATCTTTGCTGACGCGGTATTGCACCCCTCATTTGAAGCAGAAGAATTTGGCAAGCTGCGTTCACGCACTGTAGATGGTCTGAAGCAAGCCAAAGAAAGCCCGCGCAATGTCGTGCAAACCTATTACCGCAGCATGTTGTTCGGGACTGGCGCTTATGCCAATCCCGTCACCGGCACGGTCAACAGCGTGACAGCGCTGCAGGTTCAGGATGCCAAAAAATTCCATGCAAGTTATTACAGGCCAGAAAATGCCGCCCTGGTGATCGTCGGTGACTTCAAGCCCAGCGCCATGCGCGCCCAACTGGCCAGCCTGTTCGGTGCATGGAAAGCCACCGCTGCCGTGCCTGCAACTGTCGCCAACGGCAAGGTCGAGGCAGACAAGGCCCGCGTCTGGCTGGTCAACAAGTCAGACGCGGTCGAAACCACCTTCCTGTTCGGTGGCAAGGGTATAGCACGCAATGACCCTGACTATGTCCCGCTGCAAGTCATCAATACCATTTTGGGTGGGCGTTTTACTTCCTGGCTCAATGATGAGTTGCGTGTCAATTCTGGCCTGACCTATGGCGCCGGCAGTAGTTTCAGCCCGCTGGCTGAAACAGGCAGCTTTGCTGTTTCCAGCTTTACTGCCACTCCCAAGACCGAGGCCGCACTGGCACTCGCAGCCAAGACTTACCAGCGCCTGTGGGACAAGGGCATTGATGCAGCGACCCTGGAATCAGCCAAGGCCTATGTCAAAGGGCAGTTCCCGCCACGTTTTGAAACCAACCAGCAGCTCTCAGGCTTGCTGGCTGACATGTTTGTTGCCAAGGTAGGGCGTGAACAAATTGATCACTTCATGCGTGATGTGGATGGCCTCAACGTAGAGAAAGCCAAACAACTGGTCGATAAACACTTCCCACGCGATAAGCTGCAAATGGTCTTGATAGGCAAGGCAGAAAGCATACGTGGCATTGCTGCCAATTATGGCGAAGTTACCGAACTCGATATTACTGGCAACGGCTTTGCACCTGGCGCAAAATAAGTAATACGCCATCATGAGACCTTAACTAAGCTGTAAAAAGCCTGCAAAGCGCTTACAATGCAATAAAAAACTCCGCCCCTTAGTTGCAAATAAGGGGCGTTAGTTTTTTATAGGGCACAAAAAATTATCAAATTAGCCCTGAAATTATTGTCAAGTTGTACATCGGGATGCTCTGTTAATGATACGTATCAAACCCTTGTTCGTCGCCGCTGCACTCGCTCTGTCAGCGTCGGCAAGTTACCAGATCCAGGCTGGCAATGTAGCAGAGTCCGGCTACCAGCTGCCACCGGCAGAATTACAGGCTGTCGTCGATGCACCCAGGGGGCCACTGTTCCGCCTGGGGCCGCAACGCAAGACAGCATTGCTGCTGACCCTGCCTGGCCTGCCCGGTATTGCCGATGTCTCGCAGCCAGAGTTGCGCCTCGCGGGTTTGCGCATCAACCCACGTACCCGCGCCGCCAGCCATTTTGATTTTGGCAATGGCATGAGTTTGCTGGATGTTGCCACTGGCAAAGCGCGTGAAGTCAAAGGCTTGCCTGCAAAACTCAAGATCGCAGAAACCGCCTGGTCACCCGATGAACAGTGGCTGGCCTTCAGCCTGTGGGTAGATGGCGGTGTCGAATTGTGGTTGCTGGATATCAAAAAAGGCACGGCACGTCGCCTGATGGCCGACAAACTGAATGCCGTAACAGGCCCCGGTTTTTCATGGATAGAAGGTTCAGAAAAAATACTGGTCAGGCTGACACCACAGCATCAAAAGGAATTGCCACCCCTGCCTGCAGTACCCGCCGGGCCGAATATGCAAGAGACCAAGGGCGGCAAGGCGCTGCAAAACCGTATTTACCCCGACATGCTGAGAACCGCACGGGACAGCGACACCCTGGACTGGTATCTGCAGACTCAACTCGGCATCGTCAACCTGAACGGTGAGGTGCGCCGTATCTCACGCCCCATGACCCTGATCAAGTCCCTGGCTTCACCGGATGGCAAGCTGATCCTGACCACGCAATTGCGCCGCCCCTACTCCACCATGCTGCCGGTAGATCGTTTTGGCCAGTTGATAGAACTGTGGGATATCCAGGGCAAAAAAGTCAAGACCGTGGCTGAGCGCCCGCTACGTGAACGCATCCCCACAGGCAATGATGCCGTGCAGGCTGGCCCGCGTGATTTTGGCTGGCGCACCGACAAACCTGCGACTTTGTACTGGCTGGAAGCGCAGGCGGGTGGCGACCCTGAAGTAAATAGCAAGATCCATGATGCCCTGTTCCAGCAGGCCGCCCCGTTTGACACTCCTGCACAAAAAATCATGGACCTGGGCTGGCGTTTTGGTAATGTGCAGTGGGGCAATGATTATCTTGCTGTGGTCACCGAGAACTGGGTCAAGACCCGCGATACCCGCACCTGGCGCATACAGCCAGGCGTACCTGACAGCAAGCCTGAGCTCATGTTTGCCCGCAAGTCAGAAGACCAGTACAGCAATCCTGGCAACCCGGTCATGACCCAGAATGCGCAGGGCCGCCTGGTCTTGCGCATCAGCCCTGACGGCAAGGCCATCTTCTTTACCGGCACCGGAGCCAGTGCCGAGGGTGACCGGCCCTTCCTCGATAAATTTGACCTGACCAATAAACAGATCACCCGTCTGTGGCGCTCACAAGCCCCGTATTATGAAGAGATACTGGCTTTGCTCAATGACAAGGGCAACAGCTTTATCACCAGCCGTGAGTCAGTCGAAGAAAGGCCGAATTTCTATTTCTATGACTTGCAGGCCAGTGCGGCACCGCGCGCGCTGACGCAATTCCCGCACCCCATGCCGCAGTTCAAGGGCATCAAGAAACAGCAAATCCGTTATGAACGTGAAGATGGGGTTGATCTGACCGCCACCCTATATTTGCCACCTGGGTATGACCCCAAGCGCGATGGTCCGCGCCCTGTGTTGATGTGGGCTTACCCGCGTGAATTCAAATCGGCAGAAGCGGCCGGCCAGGTGATAGGTTCGCAATACAAGTTCAACCGCATTTCCTATAACGGCCCGCTACCCATGCTGGCCCGTGGCTATGTCGTGCTGGATGGGCCTACCATGCCCATCATCGGTGAAGGCAAGAAAGAACCAAACGATACCTATCTTGAACAACTGAAGATGGATGCCGAAGCCGCCGTTGATGAAGTCGTGCGTCTGGGCGTGGGAGACCGCAACCGTATCGCCATCGGTGGTCATAGCTATGGTGCTTTCATGACGGCCAATTTGCTGGCCCATACCCGTCTCTTTCGCGCCGGGATTGCCCGTTCCGGTGCCTATAACCGCAGCCTGACACCTTTCGGCTTTCAGTCTGAAGACAGGAATTACTGGAAGGCCAACAAGGTTTATCAGGAAATGTCGCCCTTCAATTTTGCCAACCAGTTCAAGGACCCCATCCTGTTCATCCATGGTGAACAAGACAATAATTCTGGCACCTTCCCCATGCAAAGCGAACGCATGTACCAGGCCATACAGGGGCTGGGCGGGGCTACCAGGCTGTCGATGCTGCCAAATGAAAGCCATAGCTACCGCGCCCGCGAATCGATACTGCACATGCTGTGGGAACAGGACCGCTGGCTGGAGATGTATGTCAAGAATGCTAAACCGGATAGCACAAGAGATTAAGCGGACGGGGAAATAATGTAAAAGGCGGTAGATCAGAACTCATTTCATCAATAGGGGGAAGTGCGAACAAGGTGATTTGGGATGCAGTGCAAGGCGTGGCTCTTGCTAAGGCGTCCGCCTTAGCAAGAGCAAGGTAACAAACTGCGCGCAGCAATGCGCCCAAATCACCAGTTCCCGAAGGGTTTGTTTCATAACCTGTGCTGGCGTGCAGGTGTTGACAATTTGCCCGTTGCCATTTGGCAACGCTATTGACAGCCTCGTCCGCCTTACCAGCACAGGTTATGAGACAAACGCATCTCATTCCTATTGATGAAATGAGTTCTACATATCTGCCGCCTTTTTTACATGAACTTAAAGTTTTGCATTAATATGCAAATTGAATCTTTTTCTACATCTAGCCATGCTAAAAGCCGTCATTCTGGATGCGAATGCTGTTGCGCGCAATTTGTTGTCCTCCGTTCTGGTGAATGGAGGACATGATGTGGTAGGGGATGCCAACCTGGCACCCGCCAGCCTGGCCCGCGTGATCAAGCTCAAGCCGCAGATCGTTTGTGTCGATATCGGCGAAACCGATGCAGAAGGCCTCGCCTTGCTCGACAAGATCAAGGCAGACTTGCCCAAAGCGTTACTATTTCTGGTGTCATCAAAAATCGATGCGACCGTATTGCAGACGGCACAGGAGCGCGGTGTCCACGGCTTCATCGTCAAACCTTTCAACTCTGTCGCCGTATTGACTTCCATACGCAATACCATCATACGCATTGCCAAACAGCAAAGAGCAGGCACGGCGGAAGCGGCTCCGGAAGCTGGCGGCGAAACGGCGGCGGAATAATTCGTCACTGCAAAATCGCGTTTCATCGACTGCCAGCCAGTTTTATCGCATTCTTCCTTTCTCTTTACGACTTTCCTTAGACTAGCTACAACTATATAAGGAAATGCCATGTCAGCTACCAATCCTATGCGCACAGCTTTACATACTTCAGAACAGTTATTGCCATCCGAAGTGACGGCAAGGAGCGAGACCTGGCTGACCCGCGCCCGCAACTACCCGGTGTTTTCACGTATCTGGTTCCGTTACCGCGCGCAGGCATGGATAGGCGTGTTCATCATCGTTGATTTGCTGGTGATTGCGACGGGGCTGGTGGCAGATACAGATCTGCGCAAACTGGCGGTGGCTTTTGTTCCTCTGACCATCGGTGGCACGGCCCTGCATCTGATCGGGCCTGCAATGGCGGTGTGGGTCAGGAACCAGGCATATGCCAGCAAGAAAGAAGCCATTTTACTTACGCTGGCCTTGCTGGTAGGGGCAGGTATCAGTTATGGCATTATTTCCGGGACTAACTACGCCACCAAATACCTGGCTTATGGTGCTGAAAATATGGAATTCGCCGTCGACGGCAGCATCACCGCCTCCAGCGGGTCAACACCTAAAGCCAACAAGCCGGTGGCAGGTATCACGGTGCGCCCGGTCGAGGAAAGTGATAAGGACAAGAGCAGCAGCAAGATTGAGCATTCACCTGCCTTGAAAATGTTGCTACAAGGTTTTTCCTTTGTGATGGCGTTTGGCCTTGTTACGTATATTGCAGGCGCGATTGATCTCTGGTATTTCTTTCGCCAGAAAAAACGCCTGCTGGAAGTTCTGCGCCAGCGTGAACTCACGCTCGCCCAAGAGGCACGCCGTGAAGCAGAATTGCGCTTGTCGGTGCTGGCTGCGCAGGTAGAACCGCACTTCCTGTTCAATACCCTGGCCGGTGTGCGCTCCGCCATCCTGACGGAACCTGAAAGAGCCACTGCCATTGTTGATCACCTGGTTGATTACCTGCGCGCCACCATACCGCAAATGCGCAATGACGGTAGTTCTGCCCAGGCCAGGCTCAAGCAGCAACTGGAAGCCGCCAGCGCTTACCTGGGCCTCATGCAAGCGCGCATACCGCGTCTCAGTTATAGCGTTGATAGCGAAGTGACAGATGCCGCGCTGCCACCACTGATGCTGATTTCGCTGGTAGAGAATGCTGTCAAACATGGTGTGGAACCCAAGATAGGTGCAGTGCATATTGCAGTCCATGCGAAGAAGATCAATCGTGATGGCGAAGACATGCTGGAACTGACAGTCGCTGACAATGGCGTTGGCTTTGCAGGCAGTAGTTCTGGCACTGGCATAGGCCTGGCAAATATCCACGAAAGGCTGGAATCTACCTATGGAATACGCGCCAGCCTGGTGTTGAAAGCGAGAACCGAGGGTGGTGTGGCAGCAACCATATTGCTGCCTCTGGAAGTCTGATAAAAATAAAGAAAGTAAACACATGACCACAGCCATCATCGCCGACGACGAAGATTTACCACGCAAAGAATTACGCCGCATGCTCAATAAAGTCTGGCCAGAACTGGAGATACTGGCTGAATGCGAACACGGTGCCGAAGCACTGGAAGCCATACACCAGGAAGAACCGGATATCGCTTTTCTGGACATACGTATGCCAGGCATGACAGGTCTCGACGTTGCCCATGCCGTCAAAGGGCGCTGCCATGCCGTTTTCACGACAGCTTACGACAGCCATGCACTGGATGCCTTTGCCGCTGGTGCCGTTGATTATCTGCTCAAGCCTGTCTCTGAAATCAGGTTGCAGGAAGCAGTCACCAGATTAAAAGAGCGCATCGCCAGCAAACAACCAGTGGCAGATGTCAGCCAGCTCATGTCTGAACTCGACAAGCGCCTGAAGAATACAACGGCAGAACGCATACGCTGGATCAGTGCCAGCGTGGGCGACACCATCAAGATGTTCCCGGTAGAAAAAATCCTGTTCTTCAGTTCAGATGAAAAATACACCCGTGTAGTCTGTGCCGATGATGAAGCCCATGTACGCAAGCCCTTGAAAGAAATCATGGATGGTCTTGATCCTGATATCTTCTGGCAAGTGCATCGCGGCACCGTCGTGCGTGCTGATGCGATTACTCGCGCGCACAGGGATGAACTGGGCAAGTACACGGTGGAGTTGCGGGGTTTGCAGGAGAAGCTGAAAGTGAGTCAGGCATATGCATGGCGCTTCAAACCCATGTAAGGTGTTAGTCCATTAAAAACCGAATCTGGCGTTGCCGGGTTTCAATGCGTTCCCTCCCCTTCAAGGGGAGGGCTAGGGTGGGGATGGGTTTCGGTCAATTAACCTCAATGAATTTACGCTGGAACCCCATCCGAACCTTTCCACTGCGCAGCTTGCAAGCTGCTTAGAGATTCGTGGCACAAAGCTGCGCTTTGCGAATTCCCCCAAATCTCCCATTGAAGAAGAAAAAGCTAAAAAGCCAGATCAAGAATACACTTGGCTTCACTTTGTAAGTGCCTTCTGATTTATAAAAAACCACATTAAAAAAACGAAGGCTTGATATTTTTTGTCATCTCGCATTAAGATGGCGCTGACGTTGAAACCAGCGTCATCTTTTTAAAAATAAGATTTGGACCTATCCAGACTATTCCCTCGCAGTTTCTGCTTCTGAATACCCTCAGTTTTATCTGTATTATTTACTGAGCGGCTAGTAATCCAAATAATAAAAACAACAGGAAATTTATACCATGCTACAAAAACCTGCACTGATCGATATCGGTGCGAACCTCAGCAACCATCGCTTTCATAATGACCTGGATGCCGTGATTTCACGTGCAAAGCAGGCAGGTGTAGAACACATCATTGTCACCGGCACGTCTGAGCGTGCCAGCTATGATGCACATGCGCTGACACAAACTTATCCCGGCTATTTAAGCAGCACAGCAGGCGTGCATCCGCATGAAGCAAAGAACTGGAATGCGCAATGTGCAAAAGCCATAGAAAAACTTGCGGCCAGCGATACTGTAGTCGCCGTTGGTGAATGCGGTCTCGACTATAACCGCATGTTCTCGACAGAAGTACAGCAACGCGCCTGCTTCGAGGCGCAACTGCAATTGGCCGTAGGTTTGCAAAAACCAGTGTTCCTGCATGAGCGTGATGCGCATGAGGATTTCTTTGCTTTGCTGAGACAATACCGGCCACAACTCAAAGGTGCAGTGGTGCACTGCTTTACTGGCAATACGGAAGAGTTGCGGGCCTATCTTGACCTCGATTGCCACATCGGTATTACCGGCTGGATCTGTGATGAAAGACGTGGCGATGATTTGCGCAAGGCAGTCAAATTTTTGCCCAAAGACAAGCTCATGATAGAAACCGACGCGCCGTTTTTATTACCGCGTAATCTGCCGGTACGCCCGCAAGATAACCGCAATGAACCCATGCACTTGTCGGTCGTGCTGGAAGCAGTCGCTGCTATTTTGCGGATATCGCCCGTGACACTGGCACAGCAAATCCGAAAAAATACCGTGCAATTTTTTGGCCTGCCCTTGGCTGCCTAATACCAGCGCTTATACTGCTTGATCAGTGCTTTCAATGACATCGGCAGCTATCGGTGTTGCCACTGCCGCTGGTTTTTGCAAGCCGCGCGACCAGCGCAACAGGCCAACTGCATAACTGATGTAATACGCAGCCAGCATGCCAAACAGAAACAGTGTCAGCGGGCTGCTGGAAAAGTCACCAGGTGGCGCGGCGAAAGATTGCGTAGTGAAATAAATGCTGCCCATGCGCCAGGCGATGCGGCCTATCATCAACAATGACAGCGCTATGCCCAGGTGGGCGTTAGGCGTATAGAATTTCCCGGCAGGGCTGTTATCAAATTTGGTCAGGCGCAAGCCATACATGCCCAGGCCACTGCCAACGATCAAGCCTGCCAGCATGAATAACAGATTGCCCTCATGTTTCATGGCGCCTAAAGCCACCAGCGCTATCAGGACAGGGAAAATAACTACTGTCATCATGGCACGCACACCAGAATATTTCTGCCTGCCCACCATGCGCCGTATGCGCGAAATGACACGCCAGACGATGAAGGCACCAACAGCGGCACCTATCATCAGGGAAGTGGGGTTTGCAGTTGCCATGGAAAACTTTCTGTATAGCGTGTAGAAAAGTTTTGAAAGTTTATCATCTGCAAAAACTCAGTCAGTACCGGAATGTATCAAGTCAGTTCAAATCACTGTGCCAGGATTTTTTGCAAGCCAGCATGAAACCCTGTATCGTTTGTTGCCATTATGTATCCCGTACTTTTATCTCCCTCATGAAAATAAAAAACACTCTCGCGCTGCTCTTACCCGTATTGTCCCTGGTCGCCTGTGCCAATTACACTCCACGTTTGAAGCCAGATGAAAAACTGACCGAAACGGATAGTTTTATATATGGCAGTTTTCAGATCAAGACTGAAAAAATGCTCGTCTCGGCAGATGGACATGTCAGTATGGGACTGAATCTCACTTGTCAGGACGGTAGCAAGTACCTGCTGCGTTTTTATCGTGAAAATCCTGTGCATGTCATCAAGATAAAACCATCCACCTGCGATATCGATGAAATTGTGTACACAGATGCAGACGGTAATGTCAGGGACGTCAGAAGTTTCCGTAACCCGATACGCAATCTGGTATTTAAGCCTGGCAAGGCCTATTATGTTGGTGATTTTTTTGCCACTGCACAAGTAGATATCGGCAGGAAAACTAATACTACGCAATGGTCCATGTCAAATCCTGTAGACAGGTTTGCCTATACAACAGAACTGGTACACAAGCTTTATCCGAATACCGTCGGTATCCCCAATGTGAACATGGGTCTGGCAAAGTAAAACATTGGTAAGCATGTAGCATCATTCACAGCCAGCTATTCAGTTTCAGTACTTATTTCTCCCATGTCCGAAAGCTGCCAGCAGCTTTTCACTTAGTTTGTTAAGCTGCTGTCCTGGTCTGGATACTCATGGAGTGCTTAATGCGCAGTGCTGATTTATTACGTTTGATTTCCCTGGCAGCTATCTGGGGTGCATCTTTCCTGTTCATGCGGGTACTCGCGCCCGTAGTCGGGGTATTGTGGAGTGCTGAGGTCAGGGTGGGGTTGGCAGGTATCGCCTTGTTGACCATGATGTATGTGACTAATCGGGCGATGAACTTCCGTACAAACTGGAAATCATTTTTAATCCTCGGCACGATTAATTCAGCCTTGCCGTTTGCCCTGTATTCTTATGCGGCACTGAGCATACCTGCCGGTTACTCGGCTATCGTGAATGCCACCAGTCCACTGTGGGGTGCGGTGATGGGGGCGGCATTCCTTGGTGAGCGGCTAACCTTGCGCAAAATGGCTGGCATGGCGATAGGCGTGCTCGGCGTGGCCTTCCTGGTGCGCTTGGGCCCGGTTGAATTCAACAGCAAGCTGGTGCTGGCAGTTCTGGCCTGCGTGGGTGCGACCTTGTGCTATGCGATAGTCGGTATCTATACCAAGAAAAAACTCACAGGCATCACGCCCATGCAAATGGCCACGGGTTCACAAGTGGGAGCTGCATTTGTATTGATGCCTTTCCTGCCGCTGGCACCAGTGCAGGGTGAAATCACCGCAACTATTGCGATGGTGGCCGTGGCACTTGCTTTGTTATGCAGTGCAGTGGCTTACCTGATTTACTTCCGCCTGATGGCAGACCTGGGGCCAACCAAGGCTTTGACGGTGACTTTCCTGATCCCGCTGTTTGCCTTGCTGTGGGGTTACCTGTTCCTCAATGAACATATCACCATGAATACCGTCATAGGCTGCGCGGGTGTGGTGCTGGCGACCTGGCTGGTGGTGTTCCAGCCAGCTCAAAAACCAGCTTAAAGATTGACCTTAAAAAATGCCGCTGACTCTATATGGGTCAGCGGCACTTTTTTATTCATCCAGTGCTGGTAAGACCTTGACATGCAGCGCACTTGGTTGCTGGCTGCCGAAATACACCTTATGCGTGGCCTTGATGAAGTCACTATCCTTGGCTTCATAGATGTTAGGCACAAAAGATTGCGGGTTACGGTCTATGAAAGGGAACCAGCTGGACTGCACCTGCACCATGATGCGGTGGCCGCGCTGGAAGGTATGGAAGACATCATTGATGGCAAATTTCACCTTGGTCATCTGGTTCGGTACCATGGGTTTGGCTGTTTCAAAACCATCGCGGAAACGGGCGCGGAAAGGTTCGCCGCGTACCAGGGTTTGCTGGTTACCACGATTGGTTTGCGCATCAATTTCCAGGTTGGCGGGATTGACATCAATGAGCTTGACGACAAAGTCTGCATCACTGCCGGTGACACTGACAAATAAGTCTGCACTCAACGGGCCAGCCAGTGTCACGTCTTTTTCCAGCACTTCACTTTGCCAGCTCACTACATCCGGGCGGCTGGTGGCAAAGCGCTGGTCGGCGGCTATGTATTGCTTGCTCCAGCGCGTTTCTATCTCGGTGGTATAGGGCACAGGTTTGGCCGGGTCGCTGATGTATTCCGCAAATTGTGCATCCTGATTTGCCGGTGCGCTAAAGCTCAGCTTGCCATTCGCGTGGAAGTATAAGGCCTTGTCCTTGCTCTCTTTCGGTGGCCAGGCGTCAAAACCGCGCCAGCGGTTGGCACCGGTTTCAAACATCCAGGCTTCGGCCAGCGTGGGCTTGTCGCCAGTTTTCAGATAATGCTTGAAGAAGGCAAATTCCACAGGCTGATAAGTCTGCACCGTCTTGTAGCCAAAATTGGCATCACCGACTTTGTCGCCATCACTACGGAACCAGCCACCATGCGTCCATGGGCCGATGACGATAGTGTTTTGTATGCCGGGGTTTTGTTTTTCTATGGCCTTGTAGGTATTCAGGGGACCATACAAATCTTCTGTGTCATACCAGCCACCCACGGTCAGGACAGCGGCCTTGATGTTTTTCAGGTGTGGCAGGATATTGCGGCTTTGCCAGAAGCTGTCGTAATTCGGATGTGCAGTGATATCGTTCCAGAAAGGGATGCCGTTCTTGAAGTAACGGCTATTCGCATTGGCGACCGAACCCAGGTCCAGGAAGAACTGGTAGCCATCCGGTGTGCCAAAATTAAAATTCTTCCAGCCTGCACCTGTGGTGGGCTGTGGACGTGGCTGACCAAAGCTATGGAAGAAGCCAAAGGCCATCTGCAGGTTGAAAGCACCGTTCCTGTGCATGTCGTCACCACGGAACCAGTCAGCAATTGGTGCCTGCGGTGACACCGCTTTTAATGCCGGGTGGCTGTCGATGGCACCAGCGGAAGTATAAAAGCCAGGGTAAGAATTACCCCATTGGCCGACCTTGCCATTATTGTTTGGCAGGTGTTTGATCATCCACTCTATACTGTCATAGGTATCGCTGCTTTCATCGACATCGGTTTTGGACTTTTTGTCGTCTATATGCGGGCGCATGTTGACGAACTCGCCTTCCGACATATAGGTGCCGCGCACATCCTGATAGACAAAGATAAAGCCATCTTTTTCATACTCGGCAGTTGGCCCCAGCATGGTTTTGTATTGATCGCTGCCATAGGGCCCGACCGAATAAGGCGTGCGGCTCATCAGGATGGGATAACGCTTGCTGGCGCTGGCATCGTTCGGTACATACACAGAGGTGAACAAGAGTTTGCCGTCGCGCATGGGGATGCGGTATTCAAACTTGGCATAGTTTTTACGGATGTACTCGGCACGCAACCTGGCAGCGTCAGCCTTGTCGTCAGTGGCTGTACTGCTGCTGGTGCTGGTGTTGGTAACGTTGCTGCTCAAGGCAAGTGCTGGTGTAGCGATGCTGGTCAGGATTGCGCCCAGCATAATGGATAGCGCAGGCAGGGCCTGTCGCAACTGCGGTGTTCTCATGATGTTCCCCGAATATTTTTTTGTGTGCTTAGGGCCAGCCAAGCTCAGACAGATACATCGGTTTGGTGCCTGCTGGCACTACTTGGTCTGCAAATACCTTAACAAGTTCCCTTAATCTTCCGCATTCGGGTCGTAATCAGGCAAAGGTGGCTCAATTTCCACGATGCTGTCCGCGCCCTTGCTGCGGGCTGTCTGCAGGGCGCTATTGACGCGCTTGAGCATGCTGTCGGCACTGTCCTTGTGAGCATTTGTCGTCAAGCCAGTGGCAAAAGTCACTTTCAGGCCGGGGGAGATGGACTCCCAATCGACTTCAGCAATACGCAACTTCAGGCGGGCGATGGCCTTGAGACTGGCTTCCAGCCAGGTAGTTGGCATGACGATCGCAAATTCATTGGCGGCGACACGGCCAAATGAATCCAGTGTGCGCAGCATGGTCAGGGCTTCTTTGGCGACTTGCTGCAAGACCTGGCGAGCGACTGCCTGGCCATGTTGTTCGAGTATCTGTTCCAGATTATCAATAGCGATGGCTGCCAGAGTAAATGTATGACCAGTACGGAAGGAGCGCGCCAGTTCGCCATCCAGCTTGACCATCAGGGCGCGACGGTTCAGGGCGCCGGTCAGATGATCGGTCCTGGTCATGCTGTCTAGCTGGGTCAGCACGGTTTCCAGCGTCGGCAAGAGGTTTTCCTGCTGGCCTTCGTTTTTGATTTGCTTGATCAATTGATCAATTTGTTGCCTTGCCTCTAACAAGGGCTGATTAAAATCTGGTGGCATGTACTCTCCGGCTATGCACTATGTCTGCGTCCAGCGAATGGCACCAGACGCTACAATGGCACTTTACCATTGCCAGCCGTATTTCTGCCACGATGTTATTCACGAACCAGACTTCCCCTTGTCAACAAGTTATCAGCCAGCTTTTTCCTGGCATGGATTTGTGGATGAAACGCGACGACATGCTGCACCCTCAGGTATCAGGCAACAAGTTTCGTAAATTGAAATATCCCCTGCAAGCCTTGCAGGGGCAGACCGCTCACGTGGTTTCCATGGGCGGCATCTGGTCCAACCATATTCATGCACTGGCCCATGCGGCAAAGATACTGGGTCTGCCTGCTACAGCGCTGATACGCGGGGCAGAGGGCATGCACAGCGCCATGCTGGATGATGTCAGGGCGCTGGGCATGCAGCTACAGTTTGTGAACCGTGAGGCCTACCGTGAATTAAGGGACGACGATTCTGCCTGGCGCAAGCATGTGGGGCCAGGTGCAGCGGATGCGCTTTGGTTACCTGAGGGAGGGAGTGCGCCGCTGGCCTTGCGTGGTGTAGCAGAGTTAATCCCCGAACTACCCTTCATCCCCGATTACCTGCTGGTGGCGTGTGGCACCGGGGCGACGCTCGCAGGTTTGCTGGCGGGCCTGGCTGGACGCTGCAAAGTCATAGGCATTGCGGCCATCAGCAAGGGTGACTACTTGCGCACAGAAATCAGCCGCTTGCTGATGCAGGCGGGTTACCCTGATTACCAGAATTATGAATTGTTAACTGAATATCATCATGGCGGTTATGGCAAAACCAATTCGGCGCTGGCCACCTTTTGCCATGAATTTCAACGAGAGACTGGTATTGCGCTGGAACCGGTATATACAGGCAAAATGATGTTTGCTTTACGCGAGTTGTGGCATGATGGATATCTCGCAAAAAATGCCAGGGTAATTGCTGTTCATACCGGCGGTTTGCAGGGCGCACGTGGGTTTGCGCCCATGTAGTCATGTAATGTGACCATATTCATCGGGCTGGATGCCAATATGAAAAGACAGCGCGCAATTTGTAGCACCGCTGCCAGTGGACTGGCTGGCCTGGTCTTGTGCTGCGTCTTTACTTTGGTGAGTTTCGCAGCTGAATCACCGCAGCCACAGCAGCCGCAACTGCCGCAATTACGTGTGGCAGTCTATGAAAACCTTGACTACCCCCTCAATATTTTTGACAAGAATCACCAGCTGGTCGGTGGCTTGCAAAAAGATTTTACTGACCAGCTGGCAAAAAAGCTTTCTACACAGGCTCTGTATTCCCCTTATTCGCGCAGACGCATAGAGAGCGTGGTGATACAGGGCGATGCCGACATCATGTGTTACTCCAGCCCTGGCTGGTTTGATTTGCCCAAGGAAGTCAGCTGGACAATCGCTACCTTTCCGCAGGTAGAAAGAGTGGTCGTGATGGCAGACAAGACTAGTCTGGAAATGCTGCCGCAACAACTCGAAGGCAAAAAACTTGTCTTGCAACTTGGCTACCATTATCCGCAAATCGCCAGCCAACTGGCAGAAGGCAAGATCAAGCGCGTTGACCTGACCGATGTACCCGGCATGTTCCGTCTGCTTGCCCTTGGTGGTGCCGATGCCTTCGTCAGTTCAGATGGTGAGATAGAAGGCTACTTCAAAAACTTCCCGGAAAAACGCAGCCTTTACAAAGTCTCCAAGACCCCGTTTTCGGTAGTGCAGACCCAATGCGCGCTGTCGCATAAATCACCGTGGAAGCTGGAACAGATCAATAGTGCAATACAGTTTTTACAAGAAACCGGCGAGATGGACAGGATTATGCGCAAATATGGTTTGTCCATGCGTTAAATGTGGGTCTTAGTTGCTGGTTTTAACTGCAGACTTTAGCTGTTATGCTGCTGGCTTTATTCTTTTCCACGTCCTGAGATGAAATCTTCCCTGACTGTTGTGCTGACGGCATTGCTCTGCAGCCTGAGTTTGCCTGCAATGGCGGCGGCTGATCCGAACAAGGTCTTGCATCTGTCCTTTGAAGCTGCCGACGATGGCTTTGATGCCATGCGCACTAACAGCGCTTATTCCAACTGGGCTTCGGATGCGATTTTTGAGGGCCTGGTTACTTATGATTATCTCGCCCGTCCGGCCAAACTGGTGCCGAATACTATAGAGGCCATGCCCGCCATCAGTGATGATGGCAAGACCCTGACTTTCCGTTTGAAAAAGGGGATTTATTTTTCTCCTGATCCGGCATTCAAGGGGCAGCGCCGCGAATTGCAGGCCAGTGACTACGCCTATACCTTCAAGCGGCTGGTTGATCCAAATAATCGCTCGGTGCACGCCAGCATACTCGAAGGCAAGATCGTCGGTCTCGATGAACTGATTGCTGCTGCCAAAAAAACCGGCAAGTTTGACTATGACAAAGCAATTGCCGGACTGGAAACACCAGACCCCTATACCCTGATCCTGCGCATGAAGGCGCAACACCCCGGCCTGATTTACTATCTCGCCAAACCCTTGGGTGGCGCGGTGGCGCGTGAAGTGGTTGAGCACTATGGCGAAGCAGTCAACCAGCACCCGGTAGGTACAGGTGCCTATATGCTCAAGCAATATGTACCACGCAGTAAAATCATACTCGAAGCCAATCCTGAATACCGTGGTTTTGTCTGGGACTTTCAAGGCACAGGCACGGACTGGGACAAACAAATCATCAAGGACATGAAGGGCAAACAAATGCCCCAGGTCGGTCGGGTAGAGATAGCCATCATAGAAGAAGAACAGTCGCGCTGGCTGGCCTTTGACTCTGGCCAGCTCGATTTTGAAATGCTGGTACCGGCAGCCTCAGTCAAACTGCTGGACCAGGGCAAGCTCAAGCCAGAATTTGCCGCCAAGGGTTTGCGACTGTACCGTACTGTTGATCCCGGCGTGACCCGCACTTTCTTCAATTTCCAGGACCCCACGGTTGGCGGTTACAGCAAGGACAAAATCGCCCTGCGCCGCGCGATTGCCCTCTCCTTCAATCACCAGGAAGAGATAGACCAGGTCTGGTTCGGGCAAGCCATCAAGGCCCAGTCCATGGTACCGCCAGATGTGACCGGACATGACACCAGCTACCGCAACAGCAATGCCTATGACCCCAAACTCGCTAACAAGCTGCTCGACAAGTTTGGCTACAAGCGCGGTGAAGATGGTTTCCGCACCATGCCCGACGGTTCGCCACTGAAGCTGCGCATTCATTCCGCCCCCAAGACCAAGGACTATGCCCGCATGGAAGTCTGGAAGCGTTCGCTCGACAAGATAGGCATACGCGCAGAATTTCCGGTTGCCGGTTTTGCTGATAACCTTAAATCAGCTTACCAGTGCAAGCTCATGATGTTTGGCATGGGGTACATCGCCGACATCCCTGACGGTATGGATTTCATGGAACTGTATTACGGCAAGAACGCTTACCGCGGCAATCATGGTTGCTACAAATCCGATGCATTCGATGCCGCCTATGACAAGGCACGCCTGATGCCCAACGGGCCAGAACGTATCAAGTTATTCAACACCATGGAACGTATCCTGGAAGCCGACACCGTGCACAGCATGGAACTCTGGCGCGTGCGCAACTGGCTGATACAACCCTGGGTCAAGGGTTACAAGACCCACCCCATCTTGCGTGGTGACTGGCGCTTTCTGGATGTGGAAAAAACCAAGTGAGCATACTTCCCGGACTTGATCAGGACAAAAAATGAATCTGGCACGCAGTGTGTATCATGTATTGACAGAGCCCAGACAAGAGTGGCAAAGAATTGCACAAGACAGCCGCAGCAGCCAGCATGTATTCGTGCTGACTGTGGTACCCGTGACGGCTTTCTTTCTTGTGCTGGGTCTGGTGTCTGCTTTGCTGCTCAGGCATTTTGGCCCCGCAACAGAGATTGAAACCCTGTCACGTGATTACCTGCGCATGCTCATCGTGACGACTGTTCGTGCCTATGGCATGGGCCTGGTATTCATTTATATCATTGCCCGCATCATGCAGGGCCTGAGCCGCAGGCTTGGCGGCTCGTATAGCCTGCCGCAGGCATTGAAGCTGAGCATCTTTAGCATAGTGCCGCTGCTGATTGTCAGGTCGCTGCACATACTGCCTTTCTTTCGCAATGACAGAGTCACAGAAAATCTGATCGCGATGCTCGCGATCAATTTTCTGGCCAGCATCTACAGCATTTACCTGTTGTATCTGGGTGCACCGGTCTTGCTTGAAGTGCCGCCAGAAAAACGCGGTAAATTTACCGCGATCAGTGCTGCGGTGTTAATGCTGCTTACCTGGCTGCCCATCGTTCTGGTGGTCTTCATGGCGAACCTGATGGGGAGTCTGGACTAGCTCCTGATTAGTTCACTGCGAGTTCACTACTAGCTCACTATTAGCTCATTACCGGCCTGAAAAAAATTCTTTCATAGCTGACGATGCACTTGTGTTCTTCAGCATATCTGAACGCTGCCTGGCATTCTGCATCATCCATCATCTGTATGCGGTATTGCTCATACGCCGCCAGGCTGGGAAAGCTAAACAGTGCCAGCGCCACATTATTAGCACCCTCAGAAGGCAGGAAATAACCGTGGTGCTGGCCGCCAAATTTGTTGACCAGCGGTATCCAGAGTTTGCCGTAATGTTCAAACTCTTTGAGTTTGGCGGGATCGATGATGTAACGCAGATAGCAGGTAACCATGATGTTGATTTGGGAGTGTAAGAGCAGCTATCTTACCTGCATATCCGCGCAGGCATCAAACCTGGATCAGCCCGCCATCTGCTACCAGTTCCACACCATTCACATAGCTGGCCGTTGATGACGCGAGAAACAGTACGGCAGCCGCGATTTCCTCTGGCCTCGCCATGCGGCCTGCCGGTGCGGCATCAACCAGATAGGCAGAGAAGTTGGCGATGTCTGCTTCTTTCATGTTCAAACCATTTTCCATGATCGGTGTCCTGGTGACGCCGGGGCTGACGACATTCACGCGTATCTTCCTGTCCTTGAGATCATTCGCCCAGCTACGCGCAAATGAACGCACTGCGGCTTTTGAGGCATTGTAGAGACTCAGATTGGGCATGCCCTTGCTGGCAGCGATAGAAGCATTCAGGACGATAGAAGAAGCAGGCTTCATCAAGGGCAACAGGCTTTGCACGGTGAAGAACAGACCTTTGACATTGGTGTCAAAGGTCGTGGCAAATTCAGCCTCTGTCGTACTGCCAAACTGGTTGTGGATGGCGATGCCGGCATTGGCGAACAGCACATCAATCTGCTCACCACTGGCGGCAATTTTGTCATGCAGGGCTTGCAGGTCACTGATGCTCGCAGCATCTGCCGTCACCGGAATTGCCTTGCTGCCGAGGATTTCGCGCGCTTGTTCAAGCTTGGCTGTTGAACGGCCAGTGATATACACACGTTTGGCACCGGCGTTGATAAAAGACTGGGCGCTGGCCAGGCCTATGCCGGAGGAGCCGCCAGTGATGACGATGACCTGGTCTTTGAATTCGTTTGTAGTTGCTGACATTTCGGTTTTCCTGTGAAAGGGGGATTGGAAATGGCAGTATGGTAGATATGGATTGGTGAAACAATCCATCTTTTATTCATGAGATTGGTGATTAAATTTCAGTAATAAAGGCAGGGGATTTTTAAATGAAATGGCTTCTATTTACCCTGGCTGATTGCTCTGTTATGAACGAAATTTATAGTACGGATATTGGTGGGGACGGCGTTCTATTGCAAAAGTGAGCTTTGATTAACTGAATCCCCTCCCCTTTGAAGGGGGAGGGAACTGTTCACCATTAAACCATGCCCTGCGGGAGCATGGATGAGTCTGACTTATATTAAATTTATAGCAAATCAAACCTGTCCGCATTCATGACCTTGACCCACGCCCTCACAAAATCGCGCACAAAAACCTGCTGCGCATCGCTGCTGGCATAAACTTCTGCCAGTGCCCGCAACTGCGAGTTGGAGCCAAAGACGAGATCGACCACGCTGGCTGTCCATTTCAATTCACCGGTTTTTCTGTCACGGCCTTCAAGCTGGCCGTCAGTGTCGGACTTTTGCCATTTGGTTCTCATGTCCAGCAGGTTGACGAAGAAGTCGTTGTTGAGTGTCTCTGCATGTTTGCTGAGTACAGATTTGCCATCGAGTGCGCGCAGGCCGCCGACCAGCGCTGTCATTTCTGGTGCGCTCAGGTTCAGCAGTTGTGCCTTGTCGATAAGCAGGGCTGCTGCTGACTCTTCAAGACCTTTGCGCAGGTAATTGCGGAAACCGTCTGCTAAGGGTTCGAGTACAGCGAAGGATTCAACGTCGGTTTGCTCCTGGCTGGCGTCCGTGCGGCCTGGGGTAAATGGCACGCTGATGTCTTGCCCGGCTTTTTTTGCTGCGGCCTCGATAGCGGCGCTGCCACCTAATACAATCAAATCAGCCAGCGAGATTTTTTTGCCACCAGATTGCGCGGCATTGAACTCTGCCTGTATGGCTTCGAGTTTTGCCAGCACCTTGGCGAGTTCGGCTGGCTGGTTGGCTTCCCAGTCTTTTTGTGGCGCCAGGCGTATACGTGCACCGTTGGCACCGCCGCGCTTGTCGCTGCCACGGAAGGTGGAGGCGGATGCCCAGGCAGTGTTCACCAGTTGCGATATCGACAGACCAGATGCCAGCAGTTTGGCCTTGAGGCTGGCGACATCTTTGTCATCTACCAGTGCATGATCAACAGCCGGGACAGGATCTTGCCAGATCAATTCTTCTTTTGGTACCAGCGGGCCGAGATAGCGGGCGACTGGGCCCATGTCGCGGTGCGTCAGTTTGAACCAGGCGCGGGCGAAGGCATCTGCCAGTTCTTGCGGGTTTTGCAGGAAGCGGCGGGAGATTTTTTCATACGCCGGGTCTGCACGCAGGGCCAGGTCTGCGGTGGTCATCATGGGGGCGTGGCGCAAGGATGGGTCATGCGCATCTGGCACGGTGGTCTTGGCGGCCGGGTCTGTCGGCGTCCATTGATGGGCACCAGCCGGGCTCTTGGTCAGTTGCCATTCGTAGCCGAACAGGGTTTCGAAATAGCTGTTGTCCCATTTTGTTGGTGTGGGTGTCCATGCTCCTTCTATACCGCTAGTGGTGGTGTGCACACCTATGCCTGTGCCAAAGCTATTGGTCCAGCCCAGGCCTTGTTCTTCTATGCTGCCGCCTTCTGGTTCTGCACCGACTTGGGCTGGGTCGCCTGCACCGTGGGCTTTGCCAAAGGTGTGGCCGCCTGCGACGAGGGCGACAGTTTCTTCATCGTTCATGGCCATGCGGGCGAAGGTTTCGCGGATGTCGCGGGCAGAAGCCAGCGGGTCTGGCTTGCCATTCGGGCCTTCAGGGTTGACGTAGATCAGGCCCATTTGTACGGCGGCGAGGGATTTTTCGAGTTCGCGGTCACCGGTGTAGCGCTGGTCATCGAGCCATTTGCCTTCTGAACCCCAGTAGATGTCGTCCTGCGGTTCCCAGACGTCGGGGCGGCCACCAGCAAAACCGAAGGTTTTGAAGCCCATGGAATCAAGGGCGACGTTACCAGCCAAGATCATCAGATCAGCCCAGGACAGTTTGTTGCCGTATTTTTGCTTGATGGGCCATAACAGGCGGCGGGCCTTGTCGAGATTGCCATTGTCAGGCCAGCTATTGAGTGGTGCAAAGCGTTGCGCACCTGCACCCGCGCCACCGCGGCCATCGGCAGTGCGGTAGGTACCTGCGCTATGCCAGGCCATGCGGATAAAGAAAGGGCCATAATGGCCGTAATCTGCCGGCCACCAGTCTTGGGAGTCTGTCATCAGGGCATTAAGGTCTTTGATCACTGCATCCAGATCCAGGGTCTTGAAGGCTTTGGCGTAATTGAAATCCTTTTCCATGGGATTGGATGAAGGAGAGTGCTGGTGCAGATTTTTGAGATTCAGTTGATTTGGCCACCAGCCTGCATTGCCTGGCGCACTGGCCACGGAAGTTAAGCGGGCACTGGCACTAGCACTACCTGAGAATGGGCATTTTGCATCGTTTGACATCATTATCTCCTTTGGGTGACGTTCAAACTCATTCATCACAAAGGTGAGATGAGTTTTGCTACCTGATTGATTGTAGAGATGGAAATGTTATAGGTAAACTTAATTTAATTTATTGAATCAATTTGTTTTTACTATCAGAATGCACTATTGATGAAATGAACACGGTCTGGCAATGCAAAACTTCTGAAGTAAAGTCAGCTTCGTAAAAATTGCCTTTATCATATTAGCGGATACAGGTAAAAGAGTCATGCTGCCAAGCCATTGAATCCCCTGCCGTTCTAAGGGATAATTGCGGCTATGAACGATACTACACAATACCCTCCATTACCGGATCGCCTGTCGGTTGATCCCCGTAGCCCTTACCATGTCGCCGCCGTGTTTGAACACGATGTCGGCATCAAGCTCAATGGCAAAGAGCGCAATGACGTTGAAGAATATTGCATCAGCGAAGGCTGGGTCAGCGTTGCTGCTGGCAAGGCGCGTGACCGCAAGGGCAATCCTTTGATGATCAAGGTCAAGGGTGTGGTTGAGGCGTTTTACCGCTGATTGCTTTCATGCAGATGTAGCAAGGTGCAGTCTAAGGGCTTGCACCTTTTCTTTTAGCTGGCTGGTTCGCTGGCTATCAGCGCGTATTGCGCTATCCTTTAGTATCCCAGAATATCGCCTGCCTGTTTTTCAAATACGCATGGTGCCAAGCCTGTCTACCTTGATTTGCATCCCTGATGAAGCCGTCACCATTGTCACATCCACCCCATGCTGTGTCCCGTTTGCGCTCATCCCGTCTTGAGCGCAGTACCAGGCCATTTCTGGCACGTGGCGGCCCCAAGGGCGAGCGATGTGGTGCTTGCAGGCTGATACTCAGTCACTGCCTGTGCGAGTTGCGCCCCATTGTGTCTACTCGAGCCGCAGTATGTCTGCTGATGGCGGAGCACGAGACGTTAAAACCGAGTAACACCGGCTGGCTGATTGCCGACGTGGTGCCAGATACCATGGCTTTTGGCTGGGCACGCACTGAAGTTGACCCGGCCTTACTGGCCCTGCTGGCAGACCCGCAATGGCAGCCTTATGTAGTTTTCCCCGGTGAATTTGTGGCACCAGAGCGGGTGATTACAGCATTACCGCCGGTAGATACAGAGCAGAATAGTCACAAGCGTCCCCTGTTTATTCTGCTGGATGCGACCTGGCCAGAAGCACGCAAGATATTCAAGAAAAGCCCTTACCTTGAGCAGTTCCCGGTGCTGAGCCTGTTGCCGGAACAACTCTCACGTTACCGTTTGCGCCGTTCACGGCGGGACGATCATTTGTGTACCTCTGAAGTCGCGGCGCTGTGCCTGGGGTTGGCGGGCGAAACTGCGGCGGCACAGGCGCTGGAGATGTATCTCGATGTGTTCACCGATCATTATCTGCGGGCCAAACAGCAGTTGAAGGTGGAGTGGGAGGATGAATTGCATTTGCAGATGCGGGAGTTGGTGGGCGAGATAAAAAATAACGTAGATGAGCCTTCGTCGTAGGTTGGGCTACGGGTCATCAGCCCAACACTTAGCTTCAAATAACGCATACGTTTATTAAAGGCCCAGTGTTGGGCTGGTGAATCGTAGCCTAGCGAGGCCCGGCCCAACCTACAAACCCGCCAACGCCTTCACATTTGCGACCAATCCCAAAGTGCGCTAGGCTAGTGCCATACCAAAATTTGATTATCTATGACCACCCGCAAACCACCCCTGCTCGCAGACCATCTGTGTTTCAACCTGTACTCCACGTCCCTGAAGATGACGCAGTTGTACAAGCCGCTGCTGGCTGAGTTGAATCTGACTTATCCGCAATACCTGGTCATGGTGGTACTGTGGGAAGAAGAAGGTTTGGGGATACGCGATCTGGCAACGCGGCTCGGACAGGATTCTGGTTCGATCACACCTGTGGTCAAACGGCTGGAAGCAGAGGGATATCTGCTGCGTAACCGCGACCCAAAAGATGAGCGTAACCGGGTGCTGACGCTAACGGACGAAGGTAATAAACTGCGCGCCGCCGGTGTGCGTATCAGCCAGAAAATTGCCGCTGCCTGCGACCTGCAATTGTCTGACTTCCAGCAACTCATGGCTGGCCTGAACAAACTGAGTAGCCACCTCGATAGTTAAATTAAAAGCAAGCCGCAATAAAAATATTTAAAATTAACTTGCGCACTAATTATTAGCGCGCTATTATTCTCGACATGGCAAAGCGCAAAAGACAGGAAATGCCATTCAAATACTTAGCGCGCTAACTAATTTATCTGTTTTTAAATTCTTTTTGAAAGCTCATCATGAAAAACATAAGCAAAACTGCATTGATCTTGTCTGTTGCCCTTTCCTCTGCTGCTGCCTTGCCAGGCCATGCATTGGCTGCCTCTGGCAATGACACCACGGTAGTCCTGGTCCACGGCGCTTTCGCAGACGGCTCAAGCTGGAACCAGGTCACACCTTATCTGCAGGCTAAAGGCGTGAAAGTCGTCGCTGTGCAAAACCCCTTGTCTTCACTGGCTGATGATGTTGCTGCGGTACAGCGTGTAGTCGATGCACAGACTGGCAAGGTAGTATTGGTAGGTCACTCATGGGGTGGCGCGGTGATTACACAGGCGGGTGTCAGCGACAAAATCAAGGCGCTGGTGTATGTGGCTGCTTTTGCGCCATCTGAAGGTGAGGCACTGGGCGGCTTGGGTAAAGATTACCCTGTACCTCCAGGTATCGCGACTCTGAAACCTGATGCGAATGGTAATCTGGAATTGTCACCAGTATCATTTGCGACCAACTTTGCGCAAGATGTGCCAAAAGAAAAAACGGCGGTGCTGGCCACTACCCAAGGCCTGTTGCCAGCCAAGGTGTTTGGCGAACCAGTGACTTTCGCTGCGTGGAAAAACAAGCCAAATTATTACATCGTCGCCAGCAAAGACCGCATGATAGACCCAGGTTTGCAAGCTGCGTTTGCGAAAAAGATCAATGCCGTGACAACCACGCTGCCAACCAGCCATGTGCCTATGTTGTCCCAGCCTAAAGCGGTGGCAGAAGCGATTCTGGCTGCAGTCAAAAACTAAGCGATTACATTGAATTGCTGCAGGGGCCTGTGCCGCTATAAGCGGTATGGGCCTTTTTGCATTCAGGCTGTCATGCCTGGCATTTGCCCGTTATCAGTACCAGTATTGCGGCTGATTGCGGCCAGATAGCGTTGTGCTTCTTCCCAGGTGATGGTGGTGTCGGTGGGGGTATCTGCATGAGGGCCTGCGGCTACTGCTGCCATTGCCTCTTCCTGTAAGCGCTTTTGCTCTTGCTGTTCTTTGTATTGTCTTAGCTGCTCATCTTTCTGGCGGCGCTGGGCATCTTCTATGGCATGCAGGCGATTTTGTCTCTCTATGAGGGCGCGCAAGGCTGCACTGGCTTGCTCGCGCCTTTGTTTTTCCAGTTCCTTGCGTTGCCGTCTTTGCTCTGCCCGCTGGCGGGCGGCGGCTTCTATCAGTGATTCTTTGATTTCTGCCTGTGGCCTGATATTGCCAGATGCTTTGACCGGCATAGCATTGGTGAGAGGTTTGGCCGCAGCCTGCAGAGTTTGTAGTAGCGCACGGACACTGGCAGGGCGCTGGTCTGGCTGGATGGCAAAGCCGCTTTGCAAGACTTGCCATTGGGCGGCATTCAGTGCGGCTGGTTGTATCGGTTGCTGCTGAGGGTGGCGATATTCGCCAAAAGGCATCGCCGCTTCCAGCATCTGGTAAATCATGACAGCAACGGCATATACATCCAGCCCAGGACTATGCTGATGGCTGCCAGCTTCTGGCGCGCGATAGCCTGCGGTACCAGCATAGGGTGAACGCGATGGCGTCATGCTGGTAGAAATCAAGCCTGCCTGGGTATGGCTACGCAAACGTGCCGAGATGCCGAAATCAAGCAGCTTTATGTCACCTGCTGTGGTCAGCAAGAGGTTACTAGGTTTCAGATCACGGTGTACGAGTTTATGTTTGGCCCAGGCATAATCGAGTGCATCGGCCACGGGGCTGAGCATGTCCAGCACTTGTTTGAGGGTGCAGCGGGTGTGCTTGATGAGATAGTTTTCCAGATCGTGCCCGTCCAGATATTCCATGATGATGAAATAGCTGTTGGTGGCCGGGTCGCGGGCCCAGTCATAGACCCTGACGATATGTTCATGTGCAAGCCTGCGCACCAGCGAGGCTTCTTCCACCAGCAGGCGCGCGTGCAGAGCGCTTTGGGTAAGCTGTGGTGGCAAGATCTTGAGCGCAACTGTCTCGCTGTGACCAAGCTCAGCCTGGGTTGCCAGGTCACTGGCCTGCCACACCTGGCCCATGCCACCCTGCCCCAGGAGTTTTTCCAGCCTGTAGCGTTTGGAAACTCCCCCCACCTCCTGCCCCGCCAGAAAACCCAGGTCAGTGCCCTGTGCAGTTTCTTGCGCGGCTTTACTGGCCTGTCTGGAAATAGCGGGGGCAAGCTCATTGTCGAGAATGGCGTCTTTGCGTTGCTTGAATTCGTCTTCTGTCAGCAGACCTTCATCCAGCAATGCGCGCAATTCACGGATTTTTTGTAGTGGCGTTTGCATTGTCAGGGGCTGCGTTCTTCAAAGTGGTATAGGGCTTAACATCAATTTTTGCTGTGCTTGACTACATTCTTTAACTGCTTATTTTCTGCCTGCCTGGCCGGCCTGTGCTACACGGCTGGTCAGGTTTTGCGCCATGCTGAGATCTATCTCATGGCGCCTTTGCTGTTCCGCTTCTCTTTGCCCGCGTTCGTCCTGTATGCGCTCTTGCAGCATCTTGACGGCCTGCTCCCAGCTCATGCCTTGCTGCGCACTGGCCAGGGCGCTCATGGCATTGGCAGCATGTTCTGAACTGCCGGCCTGCATGGCGAGGATTTGTTCAGCCGTCAGACTGGCTTGTGCCTGTACCTTGACGATTTCTGCCAGTGCAATGGCATTGGCTGGATCGGCTGTGGCGATCTTGCCGGTTTCGCTGAAGTTGGCAATGGCGTTCATACGCTCTATGGCGATGCGGGCCAGCAGGGCATCATGCGCCTGTTCTGCCTGGCGTTGTTCGCGTTCCAGACTGAGTCTGGCGAATTTATCAGCGCGCTCTGCTTCTGCCTGTTGCAGTTCTTTTTTCCAGCGGCATTCATCTTCTTGCTGCCTGAGTTGCTGGCGCAGGGTTTCTACCTCGACCTCGGCCAGCCTGGCCTGATGTTGTTGCTGTTGTGTTTGTTGTTCAAACAGGGCATGGGCTTTTAGCGTTGTCAGCAGTTTTTCATGCTGGGCCATGGCATCAGCCTGGCTGTCGTTACGCTTGATGTCATTGATTTTTTCTTGTACCTGGCTGAGTTTGAATGCAGTATCCACATCGCTGATGCTGTCTTCACGCTGCAACGCACGTGTGCGCTGCTGTTGCAGCTCTTCTTCCCAAGCCTGTATGCGCTGGAACTCTCTGGCTTTGGCTTCTGCTTCTATACTGATCAGTATCAGGCGGTTTTTCTGTTCTTCATCTTCCAGTTCCTGCTCACGGCGTGCCAACTGGTTTTGCTTGTGGCGCAATAATTCTGTCTGTGCTTTCTGTTGTTCCTGATCAGCGATCAGGCTGGCTTGGGCAAATTCATGTTCGAGCTGGAATTTTTTTAACTGATGCTGGATTTTTTGCTGCATCAGTTGTGCAGTTTCCTTGCCCTGCAACTGGGTGATTTCTGATTCTGAACGCATCTTGATGCGTGCCATGGTACGTATATGCAACCATTGGTCTGCCTCGTTCTGGCGATGTTCGGATTTCTGCTTGAGGCCGTGTTCCAGTTCTTTGATGGTGTCTGCGGCACCGCGTTCCAGCGCGTGCTTGCGGGTCGTGGCATCGGCAATGCGGCCATACAGTTCCAGCTCACGCGCGCGTATGGTTTGCAGGCGTTCGTTTTCATCCTGGCGCAACTTGGCACGGCTCAGGCGTTTTTTTGCATCTTCTGCCTGGCCTTGTATGTAGAGCCAGCCCAGGTCCTTGCCAAACTGCTGGCGCATTTCTTCATGGCGGTAACGCAGGCGGATTTGCTCTTCCTGTCTGGCGATTTTTTGCCATTCACTATTGGTATAGAGTGCATCGATAAGCTTGCTTTGTTCCAGTTTTGCACGCTGACCATCGATGATCAGATGCATGCTGCCTATTTTTTCACTGAGCTTTTCCCTGCCATCTGTCAGCTTGTCATGCCGTACTTCGCGGGTAACAGCCTGGGTCGCGACGAAACCATATTCCGCAATCGACAAATTCAATGTCGATAGCAAACGCTCATCGAGTTGCTGGCGCAGATGGGCATTGTCTTGCAAGTCCCGCAAGGATTGTGCACCCAGAAATTCAAGTGCAATCTGGCGCACCATGGGCTCCAGCAATTGTTGCAATTGCTGGCAGGTGATGATGCCGGGTGCAGCCATGAAATGTTTGGCAAACGCAGGTACGTCTGCAATCTTGACGCTGATGACAAATTTGGCCGCAATTGGTAAAAACTCTGCGGTATGCAGGTCTTCAAAACTGAACAACAGGGCAAAAGGGTTCAGGCGCGTCAGCAAGATTTCTGCCGCTTTGTCGGTCTGCAAACCCATGAGCTGGCTGCTGATGTCTTGTCCAATGTAATCGCCGGCCAGCAATTCGACAAACTGGCCTTCTTGCAATATATAGGCGCGCGCGCTGACCGGGATATGCAAGTCTTGTTTTGTGATGCTGCTGAGTGGGCGCACGCCAAAATACATGGCGACCTCATTCTCTTTTGGTAGCCAGCGATTGTGTCGCAGTACCGTCTCATGCCGTGGGCTGCTCAGCATGAAGCCGCAATGCGTGCAATAAATTGCATCTTGTATATTGTGATGGTCGCACTGGGGACACTTGAGTTTGGAACTGGCAAAGATGCTGAACATGGGAACTCCTTCAATCGCGGCGCGGTGCGGGGACGAGGGAACATCATGCACCTGAGCAAAAATGGTAGCACCGGGGTTGGATTTGAAAGGCGGGAACAGAGGGGCGTTTTAGGGCCAGATCGTGATTTGTATGGAAAAAACATGCCGTTTCCACACAGCCTCACTAAGAGGCTGTTGCGAAATTAAAACGACTGAAAAAAAGTGCTGTTAACTTTTCATGAATAGTGTTAACTTTCTATCTTGTTTTGTCAGGGTGGAGAGCGATGCCAAAAGAACTGATAGATGACCAACTGTGGAGCAGAATCGAGCCTTTGTTACCGAAGAGAGCGTCTCGCCATAGACAATATGCAGGACGCAAGCCGACGGATGACCGTGCCGTATTGACGGGAATCGTGTTCGTACTGCGCTCTGGCATTGCATGGAACTTGCTGCCACAAGAAATGGGTTGCGGCTCCGGAACAGCATGCTGGCGGCGACTGGTCCAAT
>NZ_JBMPPI010000017.1:0-132953 GCF_049340245.1 Undibacterium sp. TC4M20W | reverse complement strand
GCAATTAGCGGTCGTATTGACGTTGGGGTTGCTGTTGACCTTTGCTTTTGACTTTTGCAGTTCCCATGTGTCGGCGCCGTTTGTGCAGTACAGAAAATGGAAAAAGAAGGGCCGCTTGTTTGAGCCGCAGGCGAGTTTCGGACCTTCCCATTTTTTGTACTGCATAAACGGGGACCCCCTTCAGGGGGCGACGACGCCTGGGTCGCCTTCTTTTGCTTCCTTTTCTTGGCGAGACAAGAAAAGGGAGTAGCCGCCGGGCTACCCCCGGCCTGCTATCTCAAATGATGCGTGCAGGTATTTGAATTGCAGGAGCGTAAAACTAAGAATGTGAAGTTAATGTAATGCCGCGAACGCCGCTGGATTCCAGCCAAAAGCACGCTGGAATGACGTAGCTAACATTTATAGTCATTTAATTTACTTTCAGCCAGGTAAGGTACGTAAGTAAATTCTTTATTTCAAATAATGCCCCCAAACCGCAAGAACGTACAAGCCCATTCCCCAATTAACAGGCAAGATCCCATTCAATCGCCATCCGCAATATGGAATCACCCATGCCCTCAAGCACAAGAATGAAGCACTTCACCGCCGGTATCCGCGACACCGTCCCCATGCTGGTCGGTGCTGCCCCCTTCGGTATGATCTTTGGCACCCTCGTCGCCACCGCGCAAATGCAAGCCTGGCAGGGGCAGTTGATGTCGCTGGCGGTGTTTGCCGGGTCCAGCCAGTTCATTGCGACTGGCCTCATCGCCAGCCACACGGGCATGCTGGTGATCTGGCTGGCGACTTTTATCGTTAATTTGCGGCATATGCTGTATGCGGCTGCCCTGATGCCACACGTCAGGCATTTGCCAAGACGCTGGCGCTGGGGGCTGGGGTTTTTGCTGACTGACGAAACCTTTGCCGTGGTTGACGGCTATTACCGCCAGCATCCGCAGGATGTTTTGGGGCATTGGTATTTCCTGGGTTCCGGCTTGTCCATGTATGCCAACTGGCAAGTCTGGACGCTGACAGGCCTGATGTTCGGGGCGATATTCCCGCAGTTGCAGACCCTGGGTCTGGATTTTGCCATGGTGGCAACTTTTATTGCGATCGTCGTGCCGCAATTGTTCAAGCGCCCGCATCTGCTGGCAGCCATCGTTGCTGGCAGTACAGCCTATGCCTTGCAACACCTGCCTTATAAATTGGGTTTACTGGTGGCAATTGCTGCCGGGGTGGCGACCGGCATGCTGGCGTCCCGTTTTTATAAACCAGAACAGATCACTGCGGAGCAGGCATGAATATCACTTTGACCATACTCGGCATGGCTGTCATCACCTTTCTGGTAAAAGCCCTGATCTTTATCCTTGGTGACCGTGTGGCATTTTCCGGTAACCTCAAAAAGGCGCTGGAGTTTGTGCCAGTGACTGTGCTGACCGCCATCATCGTGCCCATGATTTTGTCACCGCATGGCAAGGAGCTGGAATTGAGCTGGCGCAATCCGCAACTGGTGGCGGCGACGGTGGCAGCCTTGCTGTGCGCGGTGACCAGACATCAACTGGCAACCATCATCGTCGGTCTGACAGTATTCTTTAGCTGGCAGTATATGTTGAGTTGAGGGTAGGATATACCCTTTGTAGCTTCAATATCTGGTAAATGACTTACGATTTCAGCGCAATCAATGCGGCGATGCAAAAATATGTGGACAGGCAAATCCTGTCCGGTGTCTCGACTGCGGTGCTGGCCGGGCGTGAACTGGTGCACCAGCACTGCACAGGCTGGGCCGATCGCGAAAGCCAGACAGCAATGCGCGATGATCATCTGTTTCGTGTGTTTTCGAATACCAAGCTGATCACCTCAGTAGCGGTGCTGCTGTTGATGGAAGACGGCAAGCTGGAACTCGACCAGCCTGCCGAAGAATTCCTGCCTCAGCTCGCGCACCTGCAAGTGCTCAAACCCGGCGCAACCCGTATTGATGATACCGAACCGGCACGCAGTAAGATCACCATCAGGCATTTGCTTTGCCATACCGCCGGTCTCAGTTATGGCTTGCTGGATCATGGTACGGTCATGTACAAGGCCTACAATGAAAAGCGGGTCATGAATGCCTTTACTACCCTGGCCGAGATGATGGATGTGCTGGCAGAATTGCCGCTGAGCTTTCATCCTGGTGAGGCCTGGGAATATTCTATCGCCACCGATGTGCTGGCGCGTTTGGTCGAAGTGGTCAGTGGCATGAGCTTTGACCGCTTCCTGCAATTGCGCATATTCAATCCCCTGGCCATGCATGACACCAGCTTTGTCGTGCCTGAACATAAACTGGACAGGCTGGCGTCTTACTATGCCGGTACTGACCCGCAAAATATCTTGCAGCGTGGCTTGCGCAAGCTCGACAAATCACCTTATCCCGGCGCATTCACCACGCCAGTGGCACGCCTTTCCGGCGGCGGTGGCCTGATATCAAGCATGCAAGACATGCTCTCGCTGATGCGCAGCTTCATGCCGGATGGCGATACCTTGCTGAGGCCCGAGACGATCAAGCTGATGATGCAAAACCATTTACCTGCTGGTACAGGCATTGCTTTTCCTGGCGTTGGTGATGTACCTGGCAAGGGCTTTGGCCTCGGTGGTGCGGTAACGCTTAAGCCGTCATCGATAGACCCACCAGCTTCCATTGGCGAATTTGAATGGGGTGGTATCGCAGGCACGCATTGGTGGATATCACCACGCCACAATATCGCCGGGGTATTGATGACACAAAGATTGATGAGCTTCTGGCATCCCTTCTCTTTTGACTTCAAGAGACTGGCCTACGAAGCATTGGGATTGAAATAAAAGATGGAGAACAATATGCACACACATAGCTTGCCGGGACGACGACTGCTCGTTCTTGCTGCCATCAGCAGCTTGCTGGCGGCTTGCAGCAGCCTGCCTACGCAACACGATGCAAAAATTCAGGCTGCCTGGGTAGTATTGGGGGAAAATGGTCAGGCGATTGCCCGCGCTGTGACGACAGACAATATCTGTCCTGCCCTGGCGCAGGATGGCAACCTGATCGCGATGAACCACAGAGCAGGGGCAAGTACCCTGCCTTTGCGCAAGACAGCCAGCAAACCGGAAGACAGCAAGCCTTCCGATTTTCCTGTGTTGACTTGTGAAGCACCCTTG
The DNA here is from genome assembly GCF_049340245.1 of Undibacterium sp. TC4M20W. Lineage (NCBI taxonomy): Bacteria > Pseudomonadati > Pseudomonadota > Betaproteobacteria > Burkholderiales > Oxalobacteraceae > Undibacterium > Undibacterium sp. TC4M20W. Next base: position 129,809 of record NZ_JBMPPI010000017.1, on the reverse strand, counting down.
CTGCCTGCGACCAAAACAGCCAGTGTAGGCGGACGGGATTTACCGATACCAAAACCGGTCGCACAAAAAATCATCGTCATTGGTGATACTGGTTGCCGCCTGAAAGTCGCAGACAATTACTTCCAGTCTTGCAATGACAGCGAGAAATGGGCTTTCCGTGAAATGGTGGAAACCGCAACCCGCTTCAAGCCTGATCTGGTTGTGCATGTCGGTGATTATCACTACCGCGAAAATGCCTGTCCCGAAGGGAATAAGGAATGCGCAGGCAGCCCCTGGGGTTATGGTTGGGATACCTGGCAGGCAGATTTTTTCACACCTGCACAGGCCTTGCTGAAAGCTGCCCCCTGGGTAGTCGTGCGCGGCAATCATGAAACCTGTGTCCGTGCAGGTCAGGGCTGGTGGCGCCTGATGGACCCGCGCCCTTTGAAGAGGGGACGTGACTGTGTCGATGAATCAAATGACATTCGTGGCGACTATAGCGATCCTTATGCCGTACCGTTGGGCCGTATAGGCAGCGAGCAGGCGCAACTGATCATCTTTGATTCAGCCAAAGTGCCTATCAAACCACTCGCAAAAACCGATGCTGCCTACCAGTTATATATGGAGCAGTTCAAGACTGTCAACAAGCTGGCAGAAAGTGCGGACTTCAATATCTTCATTGACCACCACCCTGTGCTGGCCTTTGCTGCTGAACGTAAAAAAGATGGGCCACTGAATATCTTCCCTGGCAATCTCGCCATGCAAGACATCATGCAAACCCTGAATACCACGCGCTTGTTTCCATCCAAAGTACAGGCGACCCTGTCCGGTCATGTGCATTTGTTTGAAGCGCTGACTTTCAGCACTGATCATCCTGTGCAATTTGTTTCAGGCAATGGCGGCTCTTCGCTTGATACGCCGCTGCCTGTGCCACTGGCCGCCAATTCCACACCGTATACCGAGGCAAAACTGGATTACTTCAGCAATTCGAATGAAGTCGGCTTCATGACCATGGAGCGTGAGCAGCAAAGCTGGAAAGTCCAGGCATGGAACAAGCAGGGCAAGCTGATCACCGAGTGCCGCATGCAGAGCAAAAAAACGGAGTGCAGCAACAAATAAGTAAAATCAGCTAAGCAGTTTGCACCATTGCGCCACAGTCCCTGCTCCAGATTCAGGATCAAGACTGTGGCGTAGTTTTTTCTTCAACGGCGGGTGCAACTAAAGGCACGATGACAGTAAAGCAGCTACCCTCGCCAGCTTTGCTATGTACCTGTATTTTTCCGGCCAGTATCGTCGTGACGAGGTTATAGACGATATTCATGCCCAGACCCGAGCCACCCTGGCCAAACTTGGTGGTGAAGAAGGGGTCAAATACCTTGCTTAAATGCTCTTGCACGATCCCGCTGCCATTGTCCCTGAATTCAAGTTTGACATGATCCTGGTCCAGCAGGCTGGTACTCAGGCACATGATGCCGCTGCTGCGTCCTTCAAAGCCATGCCGGATGGAATTGGTCAAAAAATTTCCTATGATTTGCCCAAAGGCACCCGGAAAACTATCCATCTGGATACCGGCCTGCAAATCAGTCTGCATGGCAAAGCCGGTCTTGGCATAAAGGGATGAATTGGTCAGCAGGATTTCTTCTACCACCTGGCTCAAGTCAAATTGCCTGCGCATATCACTGGACTGATCGACCGCCACATGCTTGAAGCTGCGTATCAGTTCAGAAGCGCGCTGCAAGGACCGCAGCAAGACATCAGAACCAAAAATAGTACTCTCCAGGAAGGCATTGAAGGCACTGCGTTTGATCGACCCTTGCTGCAATTCGCCTTGCAATACTCTGGCCTGGTCTTGCAGGGTACTGGCAACGGTCACGCTATTGCCTATCGGGGTATTGAGTTCATGCGCGACACCCGCCACCAGTGAACCCAGCGAAGCCAGTTTTTCCTGGCGTATCAATTCGCCTTGCATGAGTTGCAGCGAATTGAGAGCTTCTGCCAGTTCTGCATTTGAACGCTCGAGGTTTTCAGTACGCCTGGCAACCCGGTCTTCAAGCGAGGCATTCAGGTTCAGCAAGTCCTGCTCTGCAGCGAGCTGGCGTGTCACATCTTGCGGGGTAACGATATAACGGGCTTCACCATCCGCCATATAAGTACGAGAAGACAGCAGACACACCTTGATGCTGCCGTCAGCATGCCTGAACCTGGCCTGGAAATGATCGACCTGGGGTTCGGTACGCAAGAGCGAGATGAACTTGCGCATCTCTTCTTTATCTACCCAAAAAAGTTTTTGATATTCTTCACCAGCACCGACGATGTCATCGTGACGGTAACCAAATAATCGTATCCAGGCATGATTTACGGCATCAATTTTTCTGGTGTGCAGATTGACCAGGGCAATCGCCAGTGGCGAACGTTCAAAAATTTCAGAAAATTTATATTCGGCATTCCTGAGAGTCGCTTCAGACACCCGCAATTTATGGAATTGCCTGGCCAGCATGGCCATGACGCCGAGCAGCAACAAGACCACCACAGCAGTGAAGATGGCCCTGGTCTGCAGGCGCTGGTACCAGGGGGCGAGTATGCTTTCAAGATCACGCCCATACACGACACTGAGCGGGAAACCGCTGACCTTGCGATACGCATACAGGCGCTCAAATTCATCATCGAGCCAGTCAGGGTCAGTGAAGCTGCCTTCCTTGTCCTGGCTGGCCAGCCTGCCCGTCGCAGGCTCCTTGCTGATATCACGGTTCACATAGCGCGCCTCAAAAGGGGAGCGGACGATGATAAAACCCGCATTCGCGATCAGGGCCAGCATCGCATTATTTTCTTTTGCCACATTTGCATACAACTCGGCAAAATAGGCGATGCGCAGGTCAGTGCTGATCATTGCCACCTGCTTACCCTTCTTGTCAAACACATTGCGGGCGATAGGCAGCACCAGTTGGCTGTCGTAGCGGCTTTCATACGGGCTGCCGATGACGACCTCTTTATACTCGGGATGTTGCATGAGGAAATGGATATCATCCCTGCCAGCCACCGACATCTGATGCGATGGAAAATCAGGCGAGCTGACCCAGCTATTGCCAGCCAGATCTATATAGCGCAAGGCCTTGATGTAGCGATAATCCTGAGCGTCATAATTATTGATGAAATGCTGGATATCGACACCGACATCCGTGAAAGAGGCGGCAGCAATCGCTGCAGTATCAAGTTTTTGCACGCCGTCCTGCATGGTCTGGGCCACATGTTCTTCAAGCAGGCGCACGGCTACATGAGCATTGCTGCGCTCTGCTTCCAGCGTCAATTCCCTGTCTTGCCGGGCACTCCAGTATGACTGCGCCAGGATGGCCGACACGATCAGTATCGTGACGGTAATCAGGCTCAGATTTTTACGCAGGAACACAGCTTCCCTTTCTTTTCATTACTCCATTCATCACCAGCCTGACCGATGTGATTTAAGGCATATTATTTAACGCGACCTTCGCGCCAGGCTTGCAATAGCTTGTCATAGGCAATGGTTTCGCCTTTGGGTTTTTCCACCGCCAGTTTTTTCCATGGTGCGCCCTTGTCGGTCAGGTACTTTGTTGTATCACGCACGGGATTAAGTTTTGGTGGGCAATTCTTCATGCCTTTGCTTTGCAGTTCCGCCATGACCTGGTCTATCTGTCCGGCCAGTTTGTCCAGTGCGGCCTGGGGGCTGGTTTGGCCCTGTACTAGGGGTGCGATATTGCTCCACCACAGGCTTGCCAGCTTTGGGTAGTCCGGCACATTATTCCCTGTCGGCGTCCAGGCGACTCTGGCAGGGCTGCGGTAAAACTCAATCAGGCCGCCGTAACGATAGGCATTTTTTGTGAAGTACTCATGACGTATGTCTGATTCGCGTATGAAGGTCAGGCCGACGATGGATTTTTTCAGCGACACGCTTTTTGAAGTGACGAACTGCGCATACAGCCAGGCAGCGGCCTTGCGGTATTCTGGTGTGGATTTGAACAAGGTCCATGAACCCACATCCTGATAACCATTTTGCATGCCGGTTTTCCAGTAGGCACCGTGAGGTGAAGGAGCCATGCGCCATTTGGGGCTGCCATCAGCATTCATGACGGGCAAGTCAGGCTTGATCATGGCGGCGGTGAAAGCGGTATACCAAAAGATTTGCTGGGCAATCTGGCCTTGCGCCGGCACTGGCCCGGCCTCAGTAAAATTCAATTGCCGGGCTTGCGGCGGCGCGTATTTGTTTAGCCATTCCAGATATTTGCTGAGTGCATACACAGCCGCCGGTGAATTGGTGGCACCGCCCCGACTGACACTGGCACCTACCGCCGTGCATTTGTCACTGGCGACACGTATGCCCCATTCATCGACCGGCAAGCCATTTGGTATGCCACGGTCTGCCGCACCCGCCATGGACAACCAGGCATCGGTAAACCGCCAGCCCAGCGAAGGATCACTCTTGCCATAATCCATGTGGCCGTAAATAGCTTTGCCGTCTATGGTTTTGACATCCTTGCTAAAGAATTCTGCGATGTCTTCATAGGCCGACCAGTTTTGCGGTACGCCGAGTTCATAGCCATATTTTTGCCGGAATTGCTCCTGCAAGTCCTTGCGGGCAAACAGGTCAGCCCGGAACCAGTAGAGATTGGCAAATTGCTGGTCTGGCAGTTGGTAGAGTTTGCCATCGGGTGCTGTCGTAAAGCTGGTACCGATAAAGTCCTTGATATCGAGGCCGGGGTTGGTGAACTCCCTGCCCTGGCCCCTCATATAATCCGACAAGGGTTCGATGACACCATAACGGTAATGGGTACCTATCAGGTCAGAGTCTGATATCCAGCCATCGTAGCTGCTCTTGTCGGCATACATGGATTTTTGCAGGCGCTCAACCAACTCACCCTCAGGCATGGTTTCATGAATGACCTTGATGCCGGTAATCTCGAAAAAAGCTTTTGCCAGCACCGTAGATTCATAGGCATGGGTATCGATGATTTCAGACGCCACTCTGATCTCGCTGACACCGGCACGCTTCAGTTTGTCTGCCGCCGCGATAAACCAGCGCATCTCATCCATCTGCTGGGTAGCAGTCAGGCTGGATATCCTGAATTCTTCGCGCAGCCATTTTTCAGCAGCCAATTGGTCTGCATGCGCAGTCACCCATGGCAGCATCAGCAATATTGCCAGCGACATTACTGATATGGTGCCGGATTTCCGGATTGCAGCCATTCATGGACTCCATCTCAAGGACAAACAGCTTTTTGCTTTGGCTTTCCTTTGGCTTTCTATACTCAGGGCAGCCGCTGTGGACAGATAAGGTGAGGATGCTCCGTATAAATCATTTATTAAAACTGCAATCACACTCAAACTGATTGCAAGAAGGAAATATATTTATGCATCTGCCGCAGACCAAGAAGATACAACGATCGGCCAGGCATGAGTGACGATTCATCATGAGTTGAAGATTTTTTACCTTTTTTTCAATCGTGGCCTGTTGTCACGTCATCAAACAGTCACACTGCTTACACTATCCTGTCACATGCACTTCCTACACTTGCGGGTTTTCTACCCACCAGGCTCATTGGAAGGCACATGATGACACGCAAGCAAGTTCAATTTTCCATGCACATAATGACAGCACAGGTACTGGTTGCCATCGCATGCATGACACAACAGCACGCCAGGGCACAAGCCGTTGCTGCTCCTGAAACTGTCCAAGAATCCCCGTCCGCACTCGATGCGGATGCGATCAAATCGCGTGTTGTCATCAGTGGCGCTTCTATAGGTAACCGGGCACCAGTACAAACGTCGCTGAAAGCTACTCAGCCACAGTCCGTGATCACGGCAACCTTCATAGAACAATCAGTGACGCCACTGGCAGATTTTAATGCGGTGGCACGTATTGCCCCCAGCGTTGGTGCAGGTGTCTCGCCGAATGGGCCAGGCCTGGCTGAAACCAAGGTGACGCTGCGCGGTTTTCAGGATGGTGAATATAACATCACCTATGATGGCATCCCTTTTGGCGACACCAATAATCCCACCCATCATTCCACTTCGTATTTCCCGGCGCGTATCATCGGTGGCATGGTCATAGAACGTGGTCCTGGCAATGCCAGCAATCTGGGGCAGGCGACATTCGGTGGCTCGGTCAATCTGTTTTCCAAAGAGTTGTCGCAGGATTTTCATTTCTCACCGTATGCCACATTTGGTTCCTGGAATACCAGGATGACTGGCGTGCAAATCGACAGTGGCACCAGCTCGTATTTTGGCGATACCCGTTTCATGTTCAATGGCTCGCGCCTGACGACAGATGGCTACCTGACTTATAGCGGTGTGACCGAAGACAATTACCAGTTCAAACTGCAGCGCAGCCTGGGCAAGGACACCACGCTGACCGTGTTCTCAACCTTCAACAAAATCACCAGCTATGCAGCCGACAAAGGTGGCGTGACCCTGAACCAGGTAGCGCAGTTCGGCAAGAACTATGCACTCAATAATGATCCCAAGAGCCAGAATTTTTACGGCTATAACTTCAATAACAAGAACACGGATTTTGATTACATACGCCTGCAGTCAAAACTGGCAGGCTGGGGAATCGACAATACCCTCTACACTTACTCCTATACCAATGATACCTACTCCGGCCAGGATGCCAGTGGCGCGACTGCGAATGGCACCAAGGCTGGCGTAACAGGCAATCTGAATGTTCCTGGTTATAACAAGCTCAATGCCTACCGTGTGAATGGCGATATCCTGAAAGCGAGCAATCAATTTGATGCTGGTTTGCTGCGTCTGGGCATATGGATGGAAAATGCCAGTACCAACCGCCATACCTATGACTTTGACTGGACCCTGGGTGTCGCCAACCCGAAAGAATCGACTGCCCCCAAGAATGTCGCTTATGAGCAGGGCTCGAACTGGAGGCAATACCAGCCCTTCGTCGAATTTGAATGGGCCGCCATGCCAGACCTGACGATTACACCGGGTTTGAAATATGTCAGCTTCCAGCGCTCACTTGATGCCAAGGTCAACCAGACCACCCGCATCCCGACCGTTACAGAACAAACCTATACAACAACCTTGCCTTTCCTGACTGCCAATTACAGCATCAACAAGGAATGGTCTGCGTATACGCAAATCGCCCGCGGCTTTCTGGTGCCTGACTTGTCCATGTTCTATGTCAACACGCCCAGCCTGAGCGCACCAAAGCCGCAGACATCGACCAATTATCAGCTCGGTATGGTTCATCAATCCAGAGATTTGACGCTGGATGCTGACGTGTACTACATCGATTTTAATAACAAGATCGCATCCACTGGCACAGGCAATGATGTCGTGTATTACAACCAGGGTGGTGTCATCTACAAGGGTATAGAAGCTGCGGCGACTTACTATCTCGGTAGCGGTTTCTCAGTGCATGCGAATGCTTCGCTGAATAGTGCCAAGACAAAAGATACAGGCTTGCAGGTTGCCAAGGCACCAGAATCCACCTCTGCTTTTGGTTTGCTGTACAAGGCTAGTGGCTTGCATGCTTCATTGATCGCCAAAACCACGGGCCAGCAATATGCAAAAGATGGCGAACCGGCAGCCTACAAAATAGCGGCTTATACCACGACAGATTTCACGCTGGGCTATCGCTACAAGACAAATGGGCTGATGTTCAAAAATGTGAAGGCGCAGTTTGGTATCAATAATCTGTTCGACAAACAGGATGCCACGTCCATTTCCGCAAATAGCAAGGGTGCAGCATTTGATCAATATACTTTTGTACCATCCCGCAGTTGGAATTTTTCAGTGACAGCTGATTTTTAAACAAATTTGCGTGCACTGATTTGGTGATGGCAGGCCGTTTTGGCCTGCCATTTTTGCTTTTTAAGCATGCGTATTGTCGGCATTTCGCCACGGAAAGTGCAAGAAATGGTGAAATGACTTTTTGTAAGTCTGACCATCACCTAATTTGAAAAGGCGAGCCTTTTGTTTATGTTTCCGTCAAGCATCTCCTAGTAGGCATCAAAAAATCGTATATCAGATTACTAATTTTTTGCCAACCGCCGAGTTGCCACTATGCAATTGTTTTGCGGATTTCCCTGAGGAAATAGTCTAAATCTGTCTGTTCAATAAAACTTACAATGAAGAAACTTTCAAGGAGATAGCATGAAATTGAAGCCTTTTATTACTCTATTAGCGATGACATCCGCAGTATCAGCCGCTTGGGCTGAGGATACATCCAACATCACCATCAGCGGATTTGGCACTGCCGCACTGACACGCAGCAATACTTCTGACGCAGAATTTGCCCGTCCAAATCAATTGGCAGGCGTCACCAGCAGCGCAAAAACCGGCGTGGATTCCAATCTTGGTTTGCAAGTCACCGCAAAAATGAATGACTGGCTGTCTTTTACGGGCCAGGGTCTGGTGCGTAAAAACGTCACGGACAATTTTGGTGCAGAATTGGCCTGGGCCTTTGCCAAAGCCAAGGTATCTGACAACCTGAACATACGCGTGGGCCGCGTCGGTTTGCCTGTGTATATGATTTCTGATTACCGCAATGTTGGCTATGCCAACACCATGTTGCGCCCACCGGTAGAAATGTACACCCAGGTCACGCTGGAAAGCCTGGATGGTGCCGACGTGCTGTACCAGACCAATCTGGGTGATACTGCCGTGACTGCACAAGTTGCTTATGGTGTGACTGACTCGGACAACCGCGGTGGCTTTACAGCGAAATTCAAAAAGGTATCGAGCATCAATATCGTCGCTGAAAATGGCCCTTTCACTTTGCGTTTTGGCCGTGTCGATGCAAATGTCACTGTCGATAATTCCACTAACCTCAACACCCTGGTTTCTGGCCTGACGAAGTTTGGTTTTGCCTCTGCTGCAAATGCCATCGCGGTAAATGACACCAAGGCTTCTTTCACTTCCGTCGGTCTCGGTGTGGATTGGAAGAGCATGGTAGTGCAGGCAGAATATGGCAAGCGTAAATCTGCCAGCCTGTCTATTGCAGACACCACCTCCTGGTACACCATGTTTGGTTACCGCATGGGCAGTTTCTTGCCGTATGTGGTCCATGCATCAGCGACTCAGGACAGCCCACGCACTGTCGCAGGTTTGCCAACTGCTGGCCCGCTGCTGCCGTATACCCTCGGTGCAAACTCACTGGCAACTGCCTCACCAATACAAAGCAGCAACAGCATAGGTGTGCGCTGGGATTTTCATAAATCTGCCGCTTTGAAGTTGCAGCTCGACAGGATGTCACCCGACAATGGCCCAGGCGTATTCATCAATGCCAAGCCGGGTTTCAAAGGTCCTGTGACCGTGTTTGCAGCAGCAGTTGATTTTGTATTTTGATGGGAGGCGTGATGAATAAGCTATTGACACATTTATTGTTCGCCGCCACTGTCATGACTGGCACTGCAATGGTGCAAGCCGCCGAACTGGTCGTGATAGTGAATACTGCCAACCCGGCAACGGCCATGACGGCTACCCAGGCTTCGCAATTCTTCCTCGGTAAATCACCGATGTTTACCCCGGTGGATTTGCCGGATAATTCACCACTACGTGCCGAGTTCTACAAGAAAGTGGCAGACAAGGATTTGTCTGAAGTAAAGACAATCTGGTCCAAGCTGGTGTTTACCGGCAAAGGTACGGCACCGAAGGAATTGCACAGTAGTGCAGAAGTGAAAAAAGCTGTGGCTGCCAATCCTACCGGCATAGGCTATATAGAAAAATCAGCGGTGGATGCGACGGTCAAGGTCGTGACTTTCTTGCCCTGACCAATCAGTCGGTTAATTGTCAAAAAGAAAGCTGCTGGTCAGCTTTCTTTTTTTTCGTCTTTTTTTTACATTGACGCTACAAATTACCATTCAGAAATTTGCATTCCGCAACACTTCCTTCTACAACTAGATATATAGTCATAATATCCCCCCACCTCTGTTCCCGACTTCCTGACCTTCGCAATTTTGTTGTTCTTTTCTAATAAAGGACTCACCATGAAATTGTTTTATGACCTGAGGATTTCTGCCAAGCTGTTTGTTGGCTTCATGTTGCTGCTGATACTCACCGTTTTTCTTGGTGGCTTTTCAGTCTTTCAATTGTCGCGGGTAAATGCCACTGCACTGGAATTGGGCACCAACTGGATGCCCAGCGTCAATGCCGCCATGGGTATCAAGGAAAGAATCTCACGACTGCGTACCCAGGAAATGCAAATCGTGCTGTCAGCAGGTGATGAAGCCAACCTGAAAAAATACGAAAAGCGCAGGACTGATTATGTTGCAGAACTCAAGAAGTATGAATCGGACTATGCAAAACTGATCAGCACGGAGTCAGAAAAAAAGTTCTTTGCCGAATATCTCGCCCTATGGGAGCGCTATGCAGCCGAGACAAAAAAAATGTCCGCTCAGGCCAACGCCGGCAATATGGAAGAAGCGCGCACGACCTTGCGCGGCGAATCATCCAAACTGAATGCGGACATGCTGGCAATTATCGACAAAATAGTGCAGGTGAATGCCGATGGCGGTATCGCCGAATACCACTCGGGTGAACAGATTTATGCGAACTCCAGGAATCTGATACTTGGCCTTATCGTCGCCACCATTGCATTGGGAATGCTGCTGGCTTACTGGATAGCCCGAGTCGTGGCTGGCCCCCTGCAAGAAGCTGTCAAAGTCGCCAAGACCGTGGCTTCAGGTGACCTGACCAGTGATATTCAGGTCACTACAAGGGATGAGACCGGCGAACTCCTGCAAGCCCTGAAAGAGATGAATGCCAGCCTGTTATCTGTTGTTGGTGAGGTGCGCACAGGTACTGACCTCATCGCAACAGCCTCGACAGAAATCGCCAATGGCAACATGGATTTGTCAGCACGCACTGAAAGCCAGGCGGGTTCACTCGAAGAAACGGCATCTTCCATGGAAGAGCTGACTTCTACCGTCAAGCATAATAGTGATAATGCACGCCAGGCCAATCAGTTGTCTCATTCAGCTTCTGCGGTGGCGCAAAAAGGTGGCAGCGTGGTGTCTCAAGTGGTGGATACCATGGGTTCCATCAGTGCATCGTCCAAAAAGATTGTCGATATCATTGCCGTTATTGACGGCATTGCCTTTCAGACCAATATCCTGGCGCTGAACGCTGCAGTAGAGGCCGCACGGGCTGGCGAACAAGGGCGCGGCTTTGCCGTGGTCGCATCAGAAGTGCGCAATCTCGCACAGCGCTCTGCCAGCGCAGCCAAAGAAATCAAGACGCTCATCAATGACTCGGTTGAAAAAGTCGATCTGGGTACACGCCTGGTCGATGAAGCAGGTATCACCATGAAAGAAGTCGTCGATAGCGTCAAGCGTGTCAGTGACATCATCAGCGAAATCACGGCAGCCGGTGCCGAACAAAGCTCAGGCATAGACCAGATCAATACCGCCATCATACAAATGGACCAGGTCACCCAGCAGAACGCCGCGCTGGTGGAAGAAGCGGCCGCAGCAGCAGGGGCCTTGCAAGAACAGGCAGCAAACCTGAGTCGTGTTGTTGCGGTATTCAAACTCCACAATGTGCAGCCTGCTGCAGGTTTTCAAAGTCAGGTAGCCAGGCCCGCCGCCAGAATATCTGCACAAGCCGCTAAACCAGCAACGAATACACGCAAGCTGCCACCAGCAAAAGCGGTAACAAATAAGCGTGAACCAGCTAAAACAGAGCAAGACTGGGAAGAATTCTGAGATGTCTGACCCGGCCCGTATTACTGGCTTTTTTTCGACGTATTGTCGTCCCTTTTACCGGGAGTTGTGATGAAGACTTTTTATAACCTGAGAATCTCAGCCAAGCTGTTTGTGGGTTTTGGCTTGCTGTTGCTGTTGACGATATTTCTTGGCATATTTTCGATTACCATGCTGGCCAAGGTGAACCAGAACGCCTATGAACTGGGCACCAACTGGATGCCCAGCGTGAACGCCGCCATGGGTATCAAGGAAAGAGTATCGCGCATACGCTCACAGGAAGCACAACTGGTTTCCGCTGAAAATGCTGAAGAGGTCGAGAAATACATAGGCCGTACTAAAGAAGCCGTCAGCGGCCTCAAAGAGAATGAAACCGAGTATGCACGCTTGATTTCTGATCCTGATGAAAAAAAGCAGTTTGACGAATACAGCAAGTCAATGACCGAGTATTTGCAAATCTCGGACAAGATAGCGGCATTGGCAAAAGAGGGTAACAGCAAGGACGCCATGGCCTTGATGCGTGGCGACTCTTCCAAGCTCAATACCAAAGTACGTGCTCTCGTCGATAAAATGGTCAAGACCAATGTCGAGGGTGGTGTTGATGCCTACAAGCGTGGTGCTGAGTCTTATGAGTCTTCGCGCACTTTGATTATCATCGTCCTGGTCAGCAGTATCGCCCTTGGCATTTTGCTTGCGGTCGCGATTGCGCGCATAGTATCACGCCCATTGCAAGATGCGGTCAGGGTCGCCCAGACCGTGGCTGCCGGTGACCTGACCAGCCATATCGAATCGCACACCATTGATGAAACCGGTCTGTTATTGCAAGCTCTAAAAGAAATGAACCAGAGCCTGCTGAAGGTGGTCAGTGAAGTACGTCAGGGCACCGATGAAATTGCTTCGGCGACGAAAGAAATTGCCGAAGGCAATATGGACTTGTCCAACCGCACTGAAAACCAGGCCAGCTCACTCGAAGAAACCGCCTCTTCCATGGAAGAGATTACCTCTACCATCAAACACAATAGCGACAACGCACGCCAGGCCAATCAGTTGTCCCATTCTGCATCTGCAGTGGCGCAAAAAGGTGGCGATGTAGTATCTCAGGTCGTTGATACCATGGGTTCCATCAATGAATCCTCGAAAAAAATCGTCGATATTATTGCAGTCATCGATGGTATCGCCTTCCAGACCAATATCCTCGCCTTGAACGCAGCGGTAGAAGCGGCTCGTGCCGGTGAACAAGGACGCGGCTTTGCCGTGGTGGCATCAGAAGTGCGCAACCTCGCGCAACGCTCGGCCAGTGCCGCCAAAGAGATCAAGGAACTCATCAACGATTCTGTCGATAAAGTCGGCCAAGGTACCCGCCTGGTGGATCAGGCCGGTGAAACCATGAAAGAAGTCGTCGATAGTGTCAAACGCGTCAGCGACATCATCAGTGAAATTACCGCAGCGGGCACCGAACAAAGTGCCGGTATAGAACAGATCAATGTTGCCGTTACCCAGATGGATGAAATGACCCAGCAAAATGCTGCCCTGGTAGAACAGGCCGCAGCCGCTGCAGGTGCCTTGCAAGACCAGGCCGAAAACCTGAGCCGCATAGTCAGCGTCTTTAAACTTGACCAGAGCCACGTCATTACGTCCAAACCTGCTTCAAAACCGGTCGCAGTCGCCAGCGTTTCTGAAAAACCGCTGGTACGCAGGCTGTCCACACCCGCAGCTAGACCTGTAGCTAAGTCTGTCAATAAGTCTGCCGCCAAAACCACAAAACCAGCAACCCCCAGAAAAGAACCCGTGGCCACAGCGACCGATGACTGGGAAGAGTTTTAAGCCTTCAATAAAAATTCCTCAGCAAACTTGAACTGAACCCAAAATTGGAGCACCAGATTTTGGAGTTCAGTTTATTTTTTTAAAGACTCAATTCAAGACCTGGGCTAGCAGGAATAAACCTGCCGGTAATTGTCTGCCTGCTGATATCACAAATACCCGCCTTACCACGCCGGAATGTCTGTTTTTTTATACAAATGCTATCCCGTCCGCAGTTAGCTTGCCCAAGACCAACAGACTGCCAGCATAATACCTGCTGAATAATTACCCAATTAATAATTAACCACTGAATGGCGGACAGGCTTATCTCCGCGACCTTATCCCGGGAGACAGCTCGTTGAAGCAGACTAGAGTATTGATTGCAGGCGCAGGTATAGCAGGTTTGACGGCAGCGCATGAGCTGGCCGAGCGGGGTTATCTGGTGACGGTGGTAGAAGCGCTGGCTGCGCCGGGTGGCAAGTCGCGCAGTATTCCAGTGGAGGGTTCAGCCGCTACTGGTCAGCAAGAGCTGCCGGGTGAACATGGCTTTCGCTTCTTCCCCGGCTTTTACCGGCATATCCCTGACACCATGGCGCGCATACCCTGCGTACTGGCAGATGGCTCTTATGGCAGCGTGGCAGACAACCTCGCGCATACTTCGCGCACACTGGCCTTGTCGAAGAAAGGACGCTGGGAAGTGCCCAACCAGTTGCGTTCATCATCACGTGATGCGGCCTCGCTGCTGTCTTTTCTGTACGATCTTTTTGTCGGTAGCGGTGTCGATGTACCGCGTGAAGACATGCTGCACTATGTGCGCTGCGTGTTCACCATGCTGACCAGTTCAGACGAGCGGCGTTTTGGCGAATTTGAAAATATCTCAGCCTGGGATTATTTCCAGGCACCTTCACGCTCTGAGGCTTATCAGAAATATGTCATCAATGCAGTGACCCGCACCCTGGTGGCATGCCGCGCGGCAGACATGAGTGCACGCTCCAACGTGGTCGTGGGCATACAGCTGCTCAGCGATATCTACCGCAGTTGTGCCGACCGCGTACTGAATGGCCCGACCAGTGAAGTATGGATAGCACCATGGGTCACTCACATGCAACATCTGGGCGTGGAATTTATCCAAGGGGTGTCGGTAGAAAATGTACTGTGGGAGGGTGAATCTGTAAGTGCGCTGCAACTCAGTGATGGTACTGAACTGGCAGCCGACCAGTTCATTTTGGCGCTGCCGCTGGAGGCCCTGCAAGCCATCAGCAATGAAGACATGCTGGCGAGAGCACCGAGTCTCGCCAGGCTGGACGAACTCAAGACCGAATGGATGAACGGCATCCTGTTTTATCTGGGCCAGGACATAGAGCTGAATCACGGACACACCATATTTCTGGATGCGCCATGGGCATTGACTTCGCTATGCCAACAACGCTTCTGGCCACGCGGGCTTAAGCAATATGGCGATGGCACAGTGCGCGGCATACTCAGTGTTTGCATCTCTGATTTTGATGCACCTGGTGATTACATACGCAAACCCGCAAAGGATTGCACGCCCGCAGAAATACAGGAAGAAGTCTGGCAACAAATTCTGGCCCACCTTGCACCGGCAGACCGGGCAGAGCTGGAAGCTGCTGGCGTGATCGCCTGCTCGATAGATCCATCATTGCGCTGGACAGAACATGGCATGGAAAACGATGCGCCGCTGTTCGTCAATACAGCCGGTTCATGGGCAGCACGGCCTGAGGTGGATATAGGCATCAGCAACCTGTTTGTCGCTGGCGATTTTGTGCGTACCACCACCGATGTCGCGACCATGGAAAGCGCGAATGAATCTGCGCGCCTTGTCGTCAACCGCATACTTGATCTGACGGGTTCCAGTGCCGCACGCTGCCAGCTATTCCCGCTGGAAGAACCGACGGCGCTGACACCACTGAAGGTCATAGACAAGCTGCGCTTTGAAGCAGGTTTGCCGCACCTGCTGGACCTGGTGCCAGTATTCTCTGGCGAAACCATCGCCTGGCTGGGTGGCATGACCAGCCGTGTTGCCGAATATTCTGTCAAGGCGGGTGATATCGTGCGCCAACTCGGCTGGGACCAGCGCCTGCCTGAATTTGAATCCAGGGCCATGCGCTTTATCAACAATCTTAGCAGGGGCGTGGCACCGGTATCCAAATGGGCAAGCACTACACCTGACTCGAAATCAGGCACAGCAGAAACACTGACTAATACATCCGGCGTCAACAATCTCATCAACGATGTAGTCGGCTCCATCAATGACAAGGCGCTGGCAGACGACCTCGATAAATTACGCGCACGCTTGATCAGCGCACTAGACCAGACCGATAAGCACTTCAGAGAATACGGCGCCAGCCACCAGCGCCATCTTATCGATGGCGTACTGGCAGATTCGCTATTCCAGTCCGGCAAACGCCTGCGCGCAAGCTGCGCCCTGCTGTGCTCCATGCTCATGCGGCGCTTCTTGTCAGAAGAAGCGGTACAGGTCGCCATCATCACAGAATCGATACACGCCGCCACCCTGCTGCACGATGACATCATCGATGAAGCAGACCAACGCCGCGGCCACCCCACTGCATGGAAAAAATATGGCGTCGGTGCCGGTGTGCTGGCTGGCAACCTGCTGGTCTCACGCGCCGTGCGCTCACTGTACCGCATAGGTTATAACGGCCTCGCAGACGACTTGTTTGAAGTCATAGAATCCATGATCGCCGCCGAATCCGACCAGCTATCAGGCCGCCGCAACCTGGAAGCCTGTGAACAAGATTACCTGCGCATCATCGACGGTAAAACCGCCGGCCTGTTCGCCTGGTCCTGCCGCGCCGGTGCCACCGTAGGCGGCTGCAACGCCGCCACAGTCACAGCCACCGCCAATTTCGGCCGCCACATGGGCCTTGCCTTCCAGCTCATCGACGACATCATCGACCTCGCCCCTGACACCAATGACACCGGCAAAACCCGCTACACCGACCTCAGCACCGGCCTGCTGACCTACCCCTTGCTACTGGCACGCCAGCGCGACCCGCAAGGTTTTGATGTGCTGGCAGCGAATGGTTTTGCTGATGCTGCCGAAGTAAGTGCATGGCTGGTCGCCAATGAGGCGCTGGAAGCTACACGAGCTGAGGCAGCAAGACAGATTGCGATGGGGGTAGAGGCTTTGCTGCCCGTAAGGCATTCTGCGGCGAAGGTGACTTTGATTGAGTTGGCGCGGGCTTCGATCAGGCGGTTGAGGTAGCCATCAGCAATCAATAAGTAAATGAGACTTTTTTGAAAAAAATATGAAAGCAAACACTTTGACAAATGCCATAAGAAATACATTGCCATTTTTTTTGCTCGCTTTGCACAAGCTTTGCATCGCCAATGATGTCACGACACTACCTGATAGAATAATTCCTTGTACGCTTGAGGCGTTTCAACGTGGACGATCTGGATTTATAGATATTCCTTTTGAGAGCGGCGTTCCTTTTATTGCAGAGGCCCATCATAGAAATGAAAATTTGGTGGACAACAAGCTGCAGCCAGAACCTGAGTATGTAAGCAAAATTTACCGTGATAGCATGGGGCGGATACGCGAAGAAACACTTGACGCTAACGGTAGTGTAAAGCACGTCAATCTACTTGATCCGATCGCAGGGTCACGTTATTCCCTTGATGGGCTCGGTCAAACTGGATTTATCATGTCTTTAAAAGTCAAGTCTACGGATACAAAAACACCAATCTCAGAAGCAAAATTGCCTCCAGAAGCACAATTTTTGTGCCGCTCACTAGGTACTCGCCAATTCGATGGAATCAGCGCAGATGGCGAATCCGTGCAGCTTACGGTACGGGACCCGGAAAATCATCAGTTAGTGTTTGAATTCGTCACGGAAAGCTGGTATTCACCGGCATTGAAAGTTCAAATATTTGGAAGTATCCGCAATATGAAATCAGGTAATTTTTACAAAAAATTGACGCATATAGAGAGCAAAGAAGCAGCACCCACTTTGTTTCAACCACGAGTTGGGGGAAAAATTTGGGACGCTCCATTTAATAGTAAAAATATAGGCGACTCGCCTGCCTACATTGCCCCATAGCCGCATCGGAAAATTGCTGCCGCATCACTGGATATCAGCCGACTATTCTTTCCATCATGGAAAGCTCAAGTCCAAACCGAACGTCCTGGCAAGAACGAGGGTGAAGAGCCCCAGACCCAGGAGCGATAGCATGAAGATTGCGGCCACCTTGCCGCCCGCACGTAGTACCGTATTCGTCGCCATCTTCTTCCCTTGATCATAATGCCACTTGATGGCGAAGAACATGCCTATGGCGAGTACCAGAAGCTTGAATGTCACCAGGACTATGGGGATCCAATCCATCATTTTGAGTATTTCCAGGTTGTTAATGGCACTAACTATCGTGTGGACAGCACTACCGTAAAACGTCGCTCCAGCAGCTTCGTTTTTTTCAACCATCCCCCTCAAGCATCCAGCATAGTGATTTGCTGAATGCAGATGAGAAATGAGCAGGCGTCCACAACTGTCACGCAACAATGGTGTTGCTGTGCGCCCTGATGCATACTACCTCAAAGCAGTTTCCCTGCATGAGGACAAAATGTCTCAGTTGAAAAACATGCAATATGAAAATTTGCCAATCTGGTTGCCGAGTTTGCATATTGGAGTGGCGCCATCACTGTAGTGGTATATGAATTCCAGAGTGGTGCCAACCAGCACATACAGTTGCATGAGACAGGGTAGATCATGACAGATGATCGCTGGTAAATACCCGAGTTTGCCCAAGGTCTGTGAGCGTCTTACAAATTAGCTGTATATTGGTAAGTCCGGCAAGCATCGCCAGCATATTGCGCTTCAGTTGTAGCCACACCGCCGTGACTGAGCTGCAATTGCTAGGAAATCATTTGGAGTAATTAATGAAGAAGAGAATCATCTGCGCGGTACTGTTTGCATTAAGCCTGAACGCGAATGCTGCCGATACACCGCAAGCCGCTGCCAAGCCGGTTGTGACGATAGCCGCACTGGATGTGCCGCGCTACATGGGTACCTGGTATGAAATAGCAAAGTTTGAAAATCGATTCCAGAAGAAGTGTACGGGCTTCACCTCGGCGACGTATTCTGCATTACCGGACGACAAGGTACAGGTCACCAACCGTTGCCAGGGCAGTGGTGGTGAAGTCATTGAGGCTATAGGCGAGGCCAGGCAGGTGGGCAATTCAAGTTCGCCGAAATTAAAAGTGCGCTTTGCCCCGGCGTTTTTGTCTTTTCTGCCTATGGTGTGGGGCGATTATTGGGTCATAGATCTGGACAAGGATTATCAGTTGGTTGCCGTCAGCGAAGCCAAGCGCGAGTTCTTGTGGATATTGTCCCGCACGAAAAAAGTTGATAAGGAAAAGTACGATGCCCTGGTCGCACGGCTGGTGGCTCAAGGCTTTGATGTAAGCAAGCTCGTGCTCACTAAACAGGAGTAGCAGGCTTGCATCCCAGTTTTTGCGCATGCCGGATAAAATAAACAGGCGTTGATATAATGCCCGCATGACATATAGCATCGTTTGGTTCAAACGCGACCTGCGTTTGCATGATCATCTTGCGCTACATACAGCAACCAGCAAAGGGCCAGTGCTGTGCTTGTACGTGGTCGAGCCGTCCTTGTGGGCGCAGGCTGATGCGGCGAACCAGCATTACCAGTTCTTGCTCGAAAGCCTGCGCGAGCTTTATCTTGTGTTGCGAAAAAGTGGCGGCCAACTGCATATACTGACGGGTGAAGTCACTGAGGTCTTTGCGCACATTTTTGCACACCAGCCATTCTCGGCTATTTATTCACACGAAGAAACGGGTAACAATTTCACCTACCAGCGTGATAAGGCGCTGGCGCGCTGGTGCCGCACGCAACAAGTGGAATGGCATGAGTTTGCCCAGTTTGGTGTGGTGCGTCGCTTGCAGAGCAGGGATGACTGGCAGGCCAGTTGGGATGCACATAATGACTTGCCCTGTGTAGCGCTGCCGCCCTTGAGCACCGCCAGTTTTGCACCAATGACGCCTGCAATTACACTCCCCCGATTGCCGCCTTCAGTACAGGAGTTGCACCTGGACCCTTATGATCCGCCTGAGCGTCAGCGTGGTGGCAGGCAGAATGGCTTGATGATACTGAATAGCTTTTTGCATGAGCGCAGTCATCAATACCGGGGCGGGATTTCATCGCCCTTGTCGGCACCCACAGCTTGTTCGCGTCTGTCGCCGTATCTGGCATTTGGCTGTCTTAGTTTGCGGGAAGTCGTGCACGTCACACGCGACCACATCGCCAGCTTGCCAGCCACGGCTGAGCGTCACAAGAAAGGGCTTGAAGCCTTTATCAGTCGCTTGTACTGGCATTGCCACTTTATTCAAAAACTGGAGAGTGAGCCAGAAATTGAATACCGCAATATGCATCGTGGTTATGACGGGCTGCGTGAGCAGGAATTCAATCAGGCGCATTTTGACGCACTCGTTTCTGCACGCACTGGCTGGCCGCTGGTAGATGCATGTGTGACCATGTTGCGGCAAACTGGCTGGCTCAATTTTAGAATGCGCGCCATGCTGGTTTCTGTCGCAGCCTATCCTTTGTGGCTTGACTGGCGGCCAGTGGGGCACTGGCTTGCGCGTCAGTTTCTGGATTATGAACCAGGCATACACTGGAGCCAGATGCAGATGCAATCAGGCACTACGGGGACGAATGTGCCGCGTATTTATAATCCCATCAAGCAGGCCAGTGACCATGATCCCCATGGCCATTTCGTGCGGCGCTGGCTGCCTGCGATGCGGCGCGTACCTGACACATGGTTATTTGAACCTTGGCGCATGCCACCAGATGTGCAGGCAACTTGTGGTGTCAAAGTGGGTGTCGATATCCCTGAGCCTGTTGTCGATCTGGAACAGGCGACGCGCATTGCCAAGACCCGGCTGTTTGATTTGCGCAAGCAGCCTCACATGCAGGCTCCCAAATTAGCCGTCATAGAAAAACATGGTTCGCGCAAAAAGACTCCCGGCAAGATGCGCCAGCAGACTGCATCCAGCAAACAGCCTGTCAGCGTGCAATTGGAACTGGACTGGTGAGATGAAAAAAAAGGTTAAAGAATAGGGATGGCGATGAGTGATAGTTCATATTTTTTTTCAGAGCAATCTCAAGAAGGCAGCCCTTCCAACACGCAAGGCACTGTGATTTATTGGTTTCGCAATGACCTGCGTTTGGCAGATAACCGTGCTTTGGTTCATGCCTGCCAGCATGTGGAAAGCCTGGTATTTGTCTATTGTCATTCACTCTCCACTTTGCATCCACAGCGCTGGAACTTGCCTCACTCTGGGTTGCATCGCCAGCGCTTTGTGGCATCTGCTTTAGCTGATTTAAGCGATCAGTTAAACGCAATGGGCAGCCAGCTACTGGAGGTTAACATGAGTGCCGTGGAATTTCTGCCGCTGCTCGCAAGTGAACTAGATAGCAAGGTGGTTTACTGTGAAGAGATTGCTGCACCTTATGAGCAAGACGATATCCTGGCATTAGCTGCTGCAGGTTTGACTGTGCATACACACTGGCAATCCACCTTGTATGATCCAGTGCATTTGTCGTTCAAGCCAGATGCGCTGCCTGATGTATTTACGCAGTTTCGTACTCTCATCGAAGGCAGTGACTTGCAGCCGCCTGCGCCGCTGCCAGCACCACAGTACTTGCCAGCTCTGCCAGACAATTTTAGCCAGATTTTAAAGAAGTGGGGGATTGACTCACACGCTGATATTACAATGGCAAAGGCTCAGGAAAGTGCTGGAGCTTCAACATTACAGGCTGATCAGCGCTCATCGTTTCCGTACTTTTTACCTGAATTTTCTGGTGCTTCAACTGCAGCTTGCGCGCATGTAGAAGACTATTTCAAGCGTAAGCTGCCGCACAGCTACAAGCAAACCCGCAATCAGTTGTCTGGGCTGGATTATTCGACAAAATTCTCTCCGTGGCTGGCCTCTGGGGCTATCTCAGCACGCCAGATTTTTAGTGCGCTGAAAAAATTTGAAGCGGAACATGGTGCAAATGAAGGCAGTTACTGGATCTGGTTTGAATTATTGTGGCGTGATTATTTTCGCTTGCTGCATCTGAAATACGGACACCGCTTATATTTTGCCAAGGGCCTGAGCGATTTTCCTGCACCAGTACATGACGCAGAAAAATTCACCAACTGGTGTCTGGCCCGGACAGGCGATCCATTTATTGATGCGGCGATGGCAGAGCTTGCCGCAACAGGCTATTTATCGAACCGCATGCGTCAGGTGGTTGCCAGCTATCTTATTCATGAGCTGGCTTGCGACTGGCGGGCTGGCGCAGCATGGTTTGAAGCACAACTCATTGATTATGACGTGTATAGCAATCAAGGTAACTGGTTGTATATCGCAGGGCGTGGCACAGACCCGCGCAATGGCAGGCGTTTCAATATTCAAAAGCAAGTCCATGACCATGATCCCGATGGATCATATCGACGACTATGGGCTAAACCTGGCAACGCGGCAAACGATTAATCAGGAATTAAAAAAGCAAGAGCCGCATCAGGCGGCGCTTGCTAAGACATCAGGGCCTCGCTCCAGGTTTCGCCCTGGATATCAAGGGCCTACGGCTTTCCAGTTTCCACCTTGTATCGTCAACATCACCCTCGCCTTTTCTTCCAGACCGAAATGGTCATTCGCGGTGTAATGCAAGACACCCTGGGTGATAGGGATATCTATCTCGGATTCCATCGCGTCTTTCAAAGCTGTGCGGAATTCTGGCGTGCCGGGCTTGGCTTTTTTCAGGGCCAGGGGGATGACGCGGTTCAACAGCAGGTAGGCGTCGTAGCCGTGGGCGGCGAACTGGTTTCTGGTGCCTTCGCCGTATTGTTTTTCATATCGGTTGGTGAAGTCTGTAGCCAGTTGTTTTGACGGGTGGTTGTCTGGTAACAGCTCGGGCAGGATGGCCAGGCCTGCGACGACGAAGGCACCTTCTACGTCTTTGCCACCGAGGCGTATGAGGTCACGCGAGGCCGCGCCATGGGTCTGGTAGATTTTGCCTTTGTAGCCGCGTTCTATCAAAGCCTTGTGCGGCATGGCTGCGCCGCTGCCGGATGCGCCTATGAGTATCGCATCTGGCTTGGCGGCCAGTATCTTCAGGGTTTGTGCGGTTACGCTGGTGTCGGTGCGGTTGAAGCGTTCTGTGGCGACCGATTGCAAGCCGTCTTTGGCGGCTGCAGCGGTGATGGCTTTGAACCAGGTTTCACCATAGGCATCAGAATAACCGAGATAGGCATAGGTTTTGACGCCTGTTTTTTTCATGTGGTCGGCCACGGCATGGGCCATGAGTGGAGTCGATTGGGCGACACGGAAAGTCCAGGTGCCTTTGCCAGGTGCGACCTCAACCGGGGAGGTAGAGATTTGCGGTGTCTTGAGTTCGGACGCGACTTCTGCCAGGGCAACGGAGGCGGGTGTGGCGGTGGAGCCGACGATGACATCGACCTTGTCGTCGGTGATGAGCCTGCGGGCGTTCTTGCTGGACTGTGTGGTGTCGGATGCATCGTCGAGGATGATCAGTTTTACTTTTTCACCACCTATGGTTTCTGGCCACAGAGCAATGCCGTTTTTGGTGGGAATGCCCAGGCCAGATGCGGGGCCAGTCAGCGGCAGGCTGACACCTATGGTGATGTCGGCGTGGGCCATGCCTGTGGTGGCAGCTATCAGCATTGCCAATAAGCTGGGTTTGAATTTGATTTGCATTGCGGTCTCCTGAATTATTGTTGGTATTGCAGATGCATGGGGTGGCGTATTGTTGCTTTTCTCTATGAACCTTGTTTGCTGGTTGGGCTAGCAATTTTGTTTTTATTGCGACGCAATATTGTTATGTCGCATAACAGTTATTTAATATAATAATATTTTGGATGGGATGCAAGTGAGGATTTGGATTTTTTGGATTGCGTGTTGATGGCGATGTAGCCGTTCAAACAGGAAACCTTGAATGCGCGCCTCGTGGGTTGGGCCGGGCCTCATTCGCCTCGCAGGTTGGGCTACGGGGTATCAGCCCAACACTGGGCCTTAACAAACACATACATTATTTATGCGCCCAGCTCGTAGGTTGGGCTTCGCTTCACCAGCCCAACACTGTGCTTATAAATCGCATATTCGTTAGTCAAAGGCTAAATGTTGGGCTGATACCCCGTAGCCCAATCTACAAAATGCAGCCTGGCGAGGCCCAGCACACCTGCATAACACTCACTCAGGCTCCACACACAACTTCCCCAGCAAGGCACGCAACTGCTGCCTTTCCTTCGCGTTCAGGTGCTGGCTGACCCTGTCATCGTGTTCTTTCACGGCCTGCTTGTATTTCTCTAATTGCTTCTGGCCTTCTTTGGTCAGGTGCAGGTTATAGGCCCTGCGGTCGCCGGAGTCCTGGCGTTCCAGCAGGCCTGCCTGTTCAAAATTGTCGATGATGGCCACCACGCCTGAGCGGGCGATGCCCATGACTTCTGCGAGGCGGGTTTGTGAGATGCCTGGGTTGTTGCTGACAATCACCAGGGAGGAGAAGCGCTGGGGGGTGACGTCATACGCACCGAGGCTGGCACTGAAGTCTGCATAGATGGAGAGCTGGGCGCGGCGGACGGCGTAGCCAGTCAATTCATCAAGGATGCCATAGTCTATGCCTTCTATACGGGCGTTGAAAGTCGGCGGCTGCGCTTTGCTGGGCTGGCGCTTGGGTGCTGTGGCCCTGGTTTGTACTTTGGAGTTGTCTGTTTTTTGTTTGGGCATGGTCGGGCAATATGAGTGAGCTTGTTCTTTGATTATTGTACATGCTGAACTATTCTAAATTAGCTAATCCTTATTGCCAGAAGCAGACAAATGGAAATTTGCAACAAGACTTGTGTTACCCGGAATAATTGTTATACAGTAGAACAATATAGCCGTATTTAAAAACGCGCAGTATCATCAATTTGCTGGAGGAAGACATGAAAGTGGTAATCGCTGGTGCCGGGATAGGTGGCCTGACTCTTGCCTTGATGTTGCATGAGCGCGGGATAGATGTTGAAGTCTATGAAGCAGTCAATGAGATCAAGCCGCTGGGTGTGGGCATTAATTTGCTGCCACATGCGAGCCAGCAATTGTGCCAGTTGGGGCTGGAAAGCTGCCTGGCTGAGCTGGGTATAGAGACTTCATCATTGTCCTACTTCAATAAATTGGGACAAAAAATCTGGCAGGAGCCACGTGGCCGTGCAGCTGGCTATGACTCACCGCAATACTCTATACACCGTGGTGAATTACAGATGACTTTGCTGCAAAATGCAGTCGAGCGCCTGGGTGCTGGGTGTATCCATCAGGGCCATGCATTCACGTCTTTTGAGCAGGTGGCAGACAAGGTGATTTCTACTTTCACCAGACAGGCGGATAAAGCGGCGGTGACGGTAGAGTCTGATCTGCTGATAGGTGCGGATGGCATACATTCAGCAGTACGGCGCTTTTTGTACCCGCAGGGCGACCAGCCGCGGTTTTCTGGACGCATGTTGTGGCGTGGCGTAACAGAAGCTGCACCTTACATGGATGGACGCAGCATGTTCATGGCAGGGCACCAGGACCAGAAATTTGTTTGCTACCCTATCTCTGAACCATTGCGCAAACAAGGCCGTTCGCTGATTAACTGGATTGCCGAGTTGCGGGTGCCGGGTGGCGAATTGCCTGCCTCGGACTGGAACCGCAAGGTCGATAAAGCCACCTTCAGCAGACCCTTTGATAGCTGGAACTGGGGCTGGATAGATATCCCTGCAGTTATTGAGGCCGCAGAGGTGGTGTATGAATTCCCACTGGTAGATCGTGACCCTTTGCCACGCTGGACTTTTGAGCGTGTGAGTTTGCTGGGTGATGCTGCCCACCCCATGTACCCCATAGGCTCGAACGGCAGTGCGCAGGCAATACTTGATGCGCGGTATTTGAGTGACTGCCTGGCTGATTGCCTGCGTGGTGAAGCAAGTATCTTGTATGCCTTGCGTGAGTATGAAGCTGAACGTTTGCCGCGCACGACAGGCATAGTATTGCGTAACCGCATGAACGGGCCTGAGCAGGTGATGCAGATGGCAGAGGAGCGCGCGCCCCAGGGTTTTGCGGACGTGACTGAAGTGATTGCGCAGTCAGAGCTTGAAGCAATTTCTTTGCGGTATAAACGGCTGGCAGGGTTTGATAAAGATGCCTTGCGTGTAGCAGTGAAGATTGCTTGATGCATTTGAAAAAATAGCAGCTGGATTAGTTTTGCTCCACCCTGCAAGGGGAGGATGTCAGGGTTTCACAAAGCGTGCTTTGCAAAACCCTGCCACCATCCATCCAAAGGATGGCACCGTCGCCACAATTCAAAAAATGGGAGAGTCCAACATTTCGCCTTCGCTTAATCCTTAGTCGGACGATACTGCCCAGCCCAACCTGCAAATGCGCCGACGCTGCGTGTCTGTATCCACAGCTTGCCTTCACCCTTGAAGCGGCAGACGAAGCCTTCGCCAGAGAAGAATAAAGATTTGTAGCCGCCAACTTTGCTGATGCTGTATTCCAGGCCTTCGGTGAAGGCGACGATGTTGCCGGTATCAACGACGTAGCCATCCTTGACATCGATTTCTATGATGGCGCCATAGCTGTTGAGCCACAAATCACCTTCGCCGGAGGCGCGTATCAGGAACAGGCTTTCGCCGGAAAAGAAGCCTTTGGTAAAGCCCTGCCATTTGGTTTCTATGTTGATGCCGGGAGTGCTGGCAACAAAGGCACCGCTTTGCAAATACAGGGTTTCGCCGCGCATGTAGCGGTGGATCAGGTCGCCGGGTGTCGCCGGGGCGATACCGATTTCGCCTGGGCCATTTTCAGCGGTGAATTCATTAAGGAAAAGGTTTTCACCTGACAGCATGCGCGAGATGCCGCCTTTCATCTTGGTTTTCATGACCAGATTGGTGTCCATGGTGGCCATGGCGCTGGCTTCCACTTTCAACATTTGTCCGGGTGGTAACTGGACGGTGACAAAGCCAAAATCAGGACTGCCATCGATCCTGAATTTCAAGCCGGAGAAATCGGTTGCTGCAACTGGCTGCGCCGGAGCCAGCGCTGTAGTGGCAGTGCTGATAGCAGCCTCTTGTCTGACTATCGCTGGAGGTACTGTTTCTACAGCGGCTTGTACCACAACTGCTGGCGCAACTGCAGTTGCGGGTACAGGCGCTGCGGATTCTGCTGCGGATTCTGTTACCACATCAGGCGCAACAACTTCGCTTTTCACCGCAACATCTGCATCACTTTGCAAGCGTACCTTCAAACCATTTTTCTCTATGGTCAGCTTGTATTTTTCAGCAGTCTCGCTATCAAGACCACGCTTGATGACGCGTGGTGCAGTTTCCAGCAATTGCCTGGCTTGTTCTGCCGGGAGCTTGAACAATTTTTCGACTGTAGCGCAAGCCTGTTCAAAACTGATGCCTTCAGCCAGTTCACCGGTGAGGACAATATCTATCATCGTGTTATTCATTTTTTGTCCTTATCCACGGGCTTTGAGTTCAGGGCCTAGCAGGCTGCCAAAGCTGTTTTCATTATGTGACTGGCACCAGACTGTGCCCCGGCCAGAAAATTTACAGACCAGGCCTTCACCACCTAGCATGGATTGCAACCAGCTCTTGCCAGCCTTGGTGATAGAGAATTGCAGGGTTTCGCTAAAGGCGACGATGTGGCCGGTATCAACGATGTAATCGCCATCGACTTCTATGGGGTAAATGGCACCAAATGAAGAGATCACTGCCGTACCTTTGCCCTTGAGCTTGAGCCAGAAAATGCGTTCGCCAGACAAGAGGGATTTAAAGCCTTGCCAGCCCAGATCGACTTCTATGCCTTCATCGCATGCCAGGAAAGAGCCACCCTGCACGATGAGGTTGTCGTTGTTTAATGGCAGTACCAGCATGTCACCGGCGAGATCAGTACCCAGCCAGACTTCGCCTGGCGTATTCTGTGGTTCAAAGTGATTCAGGAATAATGATTCACCGCCGAGCAAACGCTTGGCTGCCTTCAGTAATGAGCCACCCTGTTTTTTATGGGTGGTCGTGGTGATCTGCATATTGCTGCTCATGGCCAGCATAGCACCAGATTCGGCAGTGCAGACTTCACCAGGACGCAGGCTGACTTTGGCAGCGGTATTGCCAGGCTGATTGACTAATTCTACGTGCATGATGCGTCCTTACAATTTTGGATTGAGCCAGCCAGCCAGGCTGGAAATACTGCGCGTCTGTATGATAATCTTGCCTTTACCGCTGACACGCGTGACCAGGCCTTCACCACCAAAGAAGCTGGAAAACAAACCGCCCGCCAGTTGCAGATTCAGGCGCAGCGATGGGTCGTAAGCCACCAGGTGACTGGTATCGACGATGTATTCGCCATTGACTTCTTTTTCCAGCAATGCGCCATAGGCACCAAACCAGACCTTGCCATGACCGCTGACTTTGATGCGGAACAGGCCCTCACGCGCAATCCAGGATGCAAAACCGGCAAAGCCCAGACCTATCTTGACGCTTTCTTCACACGCCAGAAAAGCGCCAGGCTGCATGAAATAAACTTCATCATTGAGTTCCTTGCACAGGATTTCACCAGGCGTAGGCTGCACAATAGTCATGCTGCGTGGTGCCGAGGTCGCATTATGAAAGCGGCTGATGAACAATGATTCACCACCCAGGTATTTGCGCAGCAAACCCTTGATCAGGCCACCATTGAAATGCGCCGTCAGATCAAGGCTGGCATCCATGCTGGACATGGCATCGGGCTCGGTCATGATGCTCTCACCGGGTGCGAGTTCTACCTCGACGTAGGAGAAGGCATGGCCCCCTTTGATATTTGCTTTCACTGATTACTCCTTTTTGTGTTTCAGGATTGTGGTGTTGAGGACTGGCCTGCTGGCTTGTCTTTGGACTCGGTAGTTGCTGG
Organism: Undibacterium sp. TC4M20W; assembly: GCF_049340245.1. Taxonomy (NCBI): domain Bacteria; kingdom Pseudomonadati; phylum Pseudomonadota; class Betaproteobacteria; order Burkholderiales; family Oxalobacteraceae; genus Undibacterium; species Undibacterium sp. TC4M20W. The sequence goes on along the minus strand of NZ_JBMPPI010000017.1, from coordinate 101,380 downwards.
CTTGGCGACAAATTTCTTGACGGCTTCCTGCAAATCCTTGAAGGCAGCCTCCTGATTAATGTATGACCCTTCAGGTTTACCGATGAGTTCACGCAAATGCGCCATGCGTTTTTCGCTGGTGGGGTGAGTGCTCAGCAAACCCATGGCTTGCTTGTAGGCTTCACGCGCCTGCTTGTTGTCGATTTTTTCGAGAGCGGCTTTTTCTTCTGCAATCATGCGCTCGAAAAAAACTGGCAAGCCTGCCGGATTGATGTTGGCACGTTTTAAGAGCAGCACACCTTTTTCATCGGCATCGGTTTCAAAGCGGCGTGAATATTGCTGGCTCAGCAGCATGGGCGCGGCATTGCTAAAGACCGCCAGCAAGCCGCTGACGTCTCCAAACACGGCACTGGCTACCAGGTAAATACCGGCATTGCCTATGATATTTCGTGTGCCATGTCGCTCTTCTACATGGCTGATTTCATGCGCGAGCACACCCAGTAATTCTTCTGCACTGCCTGCCTTCAGGATCAGGCCAGAATGGATGGCGACATAGCCACCAGGCAGCGCATAGGCATTGGTGCTGCTGTCATTGACGATAGAAATAGAGTAGCGATACGGCGAATTTGGCAAGGCTTGCAGCAAGGGTGTGGTGAGCGGCTTCAACACCACATCAGCCTCAGCTTTGGGCATGCGCCGGTTTTTCAGGTCATCCTGGGCAGCCACGCTGGCACCCAGTTTTTCTTCCCATTCGACAGGTACCTGTTTAGCGGCATAGGCGGACATGGTATCCATTTGCCACATCAAGCCTACCGGCACGGCTATCAGCAAGAGGCTGAAGCCTATTAATGCTCCCCAACCATAGGCACGTTTGCGGCCCGCCGCGGCGATCTGGCGCGAGCATTCAGGGTGAGCAAGCAAGACCGGATTTTTCAAGATGCTGAGGTCGCTGGTATACAGCACCAGGTCAGGCTTGTGGGCATGCTTGATGAACACCAGTTTATTGGCTGCACCACCCAGTGTCAGTTCCAGTTGCGCAAAGGGTAAAGTGCCCAGCAAGGACGCCACCTGATAACTGACCCCCAGTTGCGACAGGCTCAGTTCACCAGTATCCCGGCCACCGGGCAGGGATGCGTGAAAAGCGTGGCAAGGGTATTTGCTGGAAGCAAGCTCCATGTTGATCCTGAAGTAATATAAAAAGCTGTCTATAGCTTGCTGAAGAAACAAACAAATTTAGTCAGGGCGTCAGAATTATAAAGCAGCGATCCGTATTTTTTGTTTAAGTTTTTAAACCTGACAAAACATGGTATTGACGCTGCGGGGTGTGGCTGTTAGTGCATCGTAGTGCATCACCGGCAAGTATTATGTTTCCCTGTGCCGATATAATGCAGGTCATTAATCAAAAGGTTCTTGCAATGTCACCAGACTTGAATGATTTACTGGCTTTCGCCCGCGTTGCGCAATGCCGCAGCTTTCGCCAGGCTGCGCAAGAATTGCAACTTACCGCTTCTGCTCTCAGCCATACGTTGACAAAGATGGAAAAGAAGTTGGGCATGCGTCTGTTGCACCGGACTACCCGCAGCGTCAGCCTGACACCGGCGGGCGAGCGCTTGCTGCAAAGCCTGCAACCGGCGCTGCAAGAAATCCAGGGTGCGCTCGAAAGTCTGAATGAACTCAGGGACAAGCCAGTTGGCCGTTTGCGTCTGAATGTACCGCGCCCGGCGGCGCAACTCACCCTTGCTCCTGTCATGGCTGCCTGGCATGCTGCTTACCCTGAAGTTGAACTCGAAGTCGTCAGCAGCGATGCCCTCATCGATATCGTGGAGCAGGGCTTTGATGCCGGCCTGCGTTTTGGTGAAAGCCTGCAGCAGGACATGGTGGCTATCCCGGTGGGGCGCGAAATCCGTTTTGTCGTTTGTGCCTCTCCTGCCTATTTGCAAAAACACGGTGTGCCTGAAACGCCGCATGAGCTGTTGCAGCATCAATGCATACAATTCCGTTTCCCCAGCGGGCAAAGATATCGCTGGGAATTCCAGCGCGGGCAGGAAAAGATGGAAGTTGCCACTACCGGCGCGCTGGTGTTTGATGACTTCTATGTGGCGACGCGGGTCGCCTGCGATGGCGCCGGGATTTGCTATACCTATTGTGGCTATGCCGATGAGCTAGTAAAGCAGGGGAAATTGCAATACGTGCTGGAAGACTGGTGGCCGGCGCCTGAGCGCAGCTATTTATACTACCCCAGCCGCCGCCATCAGTCGGCGGCTTTGCGGGCTTTCATCGATTTTATGAAGTGAGTCGCTAGCGTATTTCGATGTCATTCATTTGGGAATGGTCGTAACTTCCCAGGAAAAACTGCCGACTTTTGATCTAACAGCTTCATACAAGGCACTGACCTGCTTGTCTGCATTGTTGTCCTGAGCGGCGACTTTGTTACTGATTTGTAGTTTCCATTTTTTTGTTGTGGCTTTATCGCTCGATGCAGAGAAGCTATACACCAATTCGTAGCGCAGCCCCAGATCGTCAGCAGCCTTACGAAATGTGTCTATGTCTGCCTGGTCTTTAGTCTCATAAGAGATTTTCAACAGCACATCGACCTTGGGATTTTTCGCGTACAAACGAATAGCGTCAGAGGGCAGGTCAACAGCACTAGCCGTACTGGGGGTGAGGGCCGTGCCTGCAAGACAGATAAAGGCGTATGCAACTACGAAATATTTTTTCATGATGTACTTTTTCCTGAGCCTGGTTTTTCAGTTTTAGTCAGTTTTAGTCAGTTTTAATTTGGATTACACATCAGATAAAGTGGCAAACTGACATCTAATAATATCAAAAATATAATTTAAAAGTAAGTAAAAATTAATAAGATTTTTATTTTTTGTCAAGCATCATTGGCAGGTATTTCCCCTGACTTAGCCACAGGAGAGTAAACTATAGGGATAACCATCTTGTCGCATCCTGCGATACGAGCGAACGAGCGAGCATCGCCATGTCAGAAAACACACCTCCGATTACTTTTGAAGACCTGCAACTGAGTGCGCCTATTCTGCGCGCCTTGCAGGATGTAGGCTATGAAACACCGTCGCCGATACAGGCGGCCACCATCCCGATTTTGCTGTCCAACCGTGATGTACTGGGCCAGGCCCAGACTGGTACAGGCAAAACTGCTGCTTTTGCCCTGCCCATCCTGTCACGCCTGGACGTGCGTCAGACTACGCCACAGGCGCTGGTGCTGGCACCAACGCGTGAACTGGCAATACAGGTGGCAGAAGCCTTCCAGACTTATGCACGCCATATCCCTGGTTTTCATGTCCTGCCTATCTACGGTGGCCAAAGCTATGGCCCGCAACTCTCGGCCCTGCGCCGTGGTGTGCATGTCGTAGTTGGTACTCCTGGCCGCGTGATTGACCATCTGGACAAGGGCACGCTGGATTTATCCGCGCTGAAAACCCTGGTGCTGGATGAAGCTGATGAAATGCTGCGCATGGGCTTTATTGATGATGTAGAACGCATCCTGCAAGAAACACCAGAAGGCCGCCAGACTGCCTTGTTCTCGGCCACCATGCCTTCAGCCATCAAGCGCATAGCCCAGACTTATCTGAACAAACCAGCAGAAGTCACGGTTGCTGCCAAGACCGGCACTGCCGACAATATCCGCCAGCGTTACTGGCTGGTCAGCGGCATGCACAAACTTGATGCCCTGACACGCATACTGGAAGCCGAAACTTTTGACGGCATGATCATTTTCGCCCGTACCAAACTCGGTACAGAAGAACTGGCAGCCAGGCTGGATGCAAGAGGCTTCTCGGTTGCCGCCATCAATGGCGATATCAACCAACAACAGCGTGAACGCACTATCCAGCAACTGAAAGACGGCAAGATAGATATCCTGGTCGCCACGGACGTTGCTGCCCGTGGTCTGGACGTAGAGCGTATCAGCCACGTCATCAACTATGACGTACCTTATGATCCGGAAAGCTACACCCATCGCATAGGCCGTACTGGCCGTGCCGGCCGCAGTGGTGAAGCCATCCTGTTCATCACACCACGTGAAAAGAATTTGTTGAAAGCGATAGAACGGGCAACCCGCCAGCCAGTGTCACCACTGGAATTGCCGACCATACAGACCGTCAACAATGTCCGTATCGCCCGCTTCAAGGACCAGATTTCTGCCACACTGGCACAAGGCGGCCTGGAAGAATTCACGTCCCTGATCGAAGATTTTGAGCGTGAGCAAAATATCCCGGCAGTGGAAATTGCTGCGGCGCTGGCCAAAATGGCGCGTGGCGATGAACCTTTGCTGCTCGATAAAAACCGTAAAGAAACCAAGAACGACGATAGCTGGCGCGATGAACGTCCTGCCCGCGCTGAACGCGGTGACAGAGGCGACCGTAGTGACCGCGATCGTGGTGACAGGGGTGACCGGGGCGATAGATTCGAACGCGCACCGCGTGAAGACCGTGGCGCACGCCGCGAACACAGCCCGCGTACGCCAGAACCAGGCATGCAGACTTTCCGCATCGCGGTCGGTCATGATCATGGCGTCAAGCCAGGCAATATCGTTGGCGCGATTGCCAATGAAGCCAATATAGAATCCAAGTTCATCGGCCGTATCGATATCTATGATGACTACACCATCCTTGATTTGCCAGACAATCTGCCTGGCGACATGATGGAACATCTGAGTTCAGTGCGTGTGGCTGGTCAGGCCCTGCGTATCAGTGCAGAAAAAGGCCAGAGCAGCAGTGCGCCAGCATCCCGCCCGGCACCACGTGCAGCGCGTGAAGAAGCGCCTCGCGAACGTGCTCCACGCACCCCTAGTGTTGCTGAAGCCGCACCTGGCAGCAAGCTGAATCAGGTCGTAGATCGTGCTGCCCGTGCGCCTTTGGATGAAGAGCGCCCGGCCAAACCTAAAAAAGACAAGGCTGACGGCAAAGGCAAGGTCGGCATCCCCATGCTGACTTACCGTATCGAAGTCGGCAAGGCAGATGCAGTAACGCCTAGCAATATCGTTGGTGCGATTGCCAATGAAGCCGGTCTCGAAGCCAAACATATAGGCCGTATCGATATTTTTGACGACTACAGTACGCTGGACCTGCCAGATGGCATGCCCAAGGAATTGCTGAAGCAGTTGAAAGGCGTCTGGGTCGCAGGCAAGCAAATCCAGATCAGCCCGGTTGGTGAAGACCATGTGCGCAAGCCTCTGCCAGCAAGCCAGCCATCACCTTTCGGCCCCAAGAAAGCCGGTGGTGATCGCCGTGTGACAGAAAAAGCCAAGGGTTATGGCGCAGGCAAGCCAGCAGCAGCCAAGCCGCATCGCAAAGGCCCTAAAGCCTGATCGGCCTGACGGCGCCATGATGGTGCCAGTTCATCAAAGCTGAAGTGATAGTTCAAAAACCCCCGCCCTTGCGGGGGTTTTTGTTTGCGCTGACAGTTTTATGTTTGCTCAGGCAGCTGCGCGTTCTGCATCTGGTCTGCGGCGCAACCTGACCTGGGTAATTGCTGGCGGGTTGTAGGCTGCGTGTAAGGGGCCAACATCAGTTCCCGGTGCGACGATCTGGTCTATTTTATCCAGTACTTCATGACTGAGCGCAACACCCGCACCTGCCAGCAGGTCATCCAGTTGTGCCATCGTGCGCGGCCCCAGGTTGGCCGAGGTTACACCGGGGTGGGCAATCGCAAATGCCATCGCCATATGCGTCAGTGATAATCCTGCTTCCTGCGCGACGATGATCAGTTGTTCAACAGCGTCCAGTTTGCCTGCATCCGTCATATAGCCGGGATTGAAACGCACGCGTGCGCTATCGGTTTGCTGGCCCTTGCGATACCGGCCAGTCAGCAAACCCATGGACAAGGGGCTCCATACCATCACGCCCATGCCATACTTTTCGCAGGTCGGCAGCACTTCTCTTTCTATGCTGCGGTTGAGTATGGAATAAGATGGCTGCTCGCAACGGAAGCGTGCCAAGCCACGCTTTTCTGCCACCCATTGCGCTTCCACGATGTCAGAGACCGGGAAGGTGGATGATCCTATGGCCCGTATTTTTCCTGCGCGCATCAGGTCGCTCAGTGCCGACAGGGTTTCTTCTATGTCGGTGTCTGGTGCTGGCCTGTGTATCTGGAACAGGTCTATGTAATCGGTCTGCAGGCGGCGCAGGGAATCCTCCACTGCACGCACCAGCCAGCGTCGTGAATTGCCTTGCTGGTTGGGATCCGTGCCCATAGGCAGATTGGCCTTGGTTGCCAGCACGACATGATCACGGCGGCCCTTGAGCGCCTTGCCAACGATCTCTTCCGACTCTCCATGGCTATAGAAATCTGCCGTGTCGATAAAGTTAATACCAGTGTCGAGCGCCTTGTGGATGATGCGGATCGAGTCTTCATGATCAGTATTGCCGACGGCGCCAAACATCATTGCGCCCAGGCAGTAAGGACTGACCTTGATGCCGGTTTTTCCTAGCGTACGGTATTGCATATGGTTTATTCCTGTAGTTGAAAGAATTAAATGAACCAGTTAAATGAATCAGTTAAATGAGTTCTGATGACCGTCGACGAAATCAGCGTGCTGAGGGGTAAAATAGAACATCGTTCCGGATTAATCGGATCAATGTTCCGTTTTATTATACGGAACGATGTTCCGAATTTCAAGAAAAGAATAAAATTGGAAATAAAAATGGAAGTGAAAAGTGGAAATGAATAAGCTCGCTCCTGGAGCAAGTAATGAAAACGGCTGGAATGAAGAGCAAAAACCCAGGCGCGTGCGTGCAGATGCACAACGCAGTACAGATGCCTTGCTCGAAGCTGCCCTGGAAGTGTTTGCCACTTCCGGTGTAGATGCGCCGGTGCGCGAGATTGCCCAGCGTGCAGGCGTGGGTGTTGGCACCCTGTATCGCCGCTTCCCACAGCGCTCAGACCTGGTTATTGCGGTGTTCCGTCATGAAGTGGATGCCTGTGCCGACGCTGCACCCGTGCTGGCAGCTGAATATGCGCCTGGTGAGGCTGTCGCGCAATGGATGCTGCGCTATGTCGATTTCATCGCCGCCAAGCGCGGGCTGGCAGCGGCGCTGCATTCGGGTAACCCGGCATTCGCCGTTTTGCCTGCCTACTTCCAGCAGCGCCTTGAGCCAGCGCTCAGTAGTTTGCTTGATGCGGCAGCAGCGGCAGGCGATATGCGCGCAGATATAGCGCCTTATGATTTGCTGCGGGCAGTCGCCAATCTATCAACAACGACGCAGGAAGGTGGACCAGAACATGCGCGACGCATGCTGGCTTTGCTGGTTGATGGCTTGCGTTATGGTGCCAGGCCTGCCACTGGTGCGGGCAAAGTGTAGACAATAAAATAAATCATGATATGTATTTTAACTACATTTAAATGTTTGCTCTGGTATCCTGCTTTTGATAGTCATGATATCGTTTTCAAGAAAATTACAGAGAGTAATCATTGATTTTAGAAAAGACTGATTAGGAATTTTCATCTTTATTTTTCTTGATGCGCATTTTTTATTGATGTATCTTAACTACATAAATTAAATAATGAGACGAAATCATGAAGAAACTAGCTGCCCTGGCCCTGCTGGGATTGATATCCCTGCCCGTGCTTGCACAAACCACCAGTACGGTAAGACATCCTGCCTGGAGCAAGAATGCCGCGATTTATGAAGCAAATATCCGCCAGCATTCACCAGAGGGCAGTTTCAAACGTTTTCAGGAATACCTGCCTGAACTGAAAAAGATGGGAGTAGGCATTATCTGGATCATGCCTATCAATCCCATAGGTGAAAAAAACCGCAAGGGCACCCTGGGCAGTTATTACGCCGTGCGTGATTACAAGGGTATCAATCCCGAATTTGGTACACCAGCTGATTTCAAAAATCTTGTCGATGCCGCCCATGCGCAAGGCATGAAGGTCATCATAGACTGGGTCGCCAATCACACTGCCTGGGATCATCCCTGGGTTACCTCTCATCCTGAGTATTATCTGAAAAATGACAAAGGCGAATTCGTCCCGCCTGTGGCTGACTGGCAGGATGTCATCAAGCTTAATTATGCGAACAAGCAATTGCGCGCAGAGATGATAGATGCGTTGAAATTCTGGCTGACTGAATATGGTATTGATGGTTATCGCTGCGATGTTGCCGAGATGGTGCCTACTGATTTCTGGAACGAAGCGCGGGCAGCGTTAGATAAAGTAAAACCAGTCTTCATGCTGGCAGAAGCCGAGGCTACAGACTTGCATGAAAAAGCCTTTGACATGACTTATGCCTGGCAGCTCAAGGATTTGTTTGGCGAGATTGCCAAGGGCAAGAAAAACGCCAATGATCTGGCTGCCTATATGGCCGGGCCGGAAAAGAAATTCCACCCTAATGCCTACCGCATGCTGCATACCTCCAACCATGATCTCAATTCATGGGAAGGTACCGAGTTTGAACGCCTTGGTGATGGCGCAGAAAATTTTCTGGTCTTGTCGAACCTGCTGAAAGGCATGCCCTTATTGTATGCAGGTCAAGAGGCTGGTAATACCAAACGCCTGGAATTTTTTGAGCGTGACCCCATCAAGTGGCAAGACCATCCATACAAGGCAATTTATACCAAGCTATTCCATTTAAAAAAATCCAATCAGGCTTTGTGGAACGGTACCGACGGTGCAGAGCAGGTGCGTATAGCCACATCGAATGATGCATCCATCTATGCGTTTTCACGCAGCAAGGCAGGTAATCAGGTCGTGGGTATTTTTAATCTGAGCGGGCAAGCACAAAGCTTCAGCCTGAACCAGTCAGTTGCGGCTGGACTCAGCAATCTGTTTAGCGGCAAGAAGGAAACGCTTAAATCAGGCCAGAAAATTGAACTCAAGCCTTGGGAATACAAGGTCTTGGTCAAGTAAAAAACATGACAAGCCGCGACACACAATCGCCGCGGCTTGTGCAAGTTTAATAATCCAAATCCACAACGGGCGCAGGCAAAGCATCTGTTGTATCCAGGCCCAGGATATGCGTCAGGGTTTGCGAAACCACATTTATGTCATTATCAAAGCTGCCATGGGCAAGCGGGATCAGGCGCTTGCCGCAATTGACGTGACTAGCATCGATGATGTGCAAATTGCTCCTTTGCTCGGCCGTCAGCCCCTTGCCATCTTCAGCAAAATCACTGGGCAATTTTTTGCCCCAGTAAAATTTATTCCAGCTCTTCAAGGTGGCTAGAGTGGATTCATTCCATTGCCCTTCTGCCAGTTTGTCACCGTTGAAGTAGGCAGCATCGAGGCTGGCAGCCATGCCCAGCAAGGGGGTTTTATGGCGGGTTTCAAAAGCGCGGGCCACGAGGTAGAGCAGGGACTTACGATAAACCAGATAGACATTGTCAGTGCGCTCGCGCCTGTCTGACATCAGATGCAGGTGAAAATTCTCGCGTGCCAGTATGCCGCTTTCCATGGCCGGGCGATAAGTGCTTTCTGCAAATTCCAGGCTACAAGCCGGTGCGTACAGACTGCATGTGCTGACTGCCAGTTTGCGTGCGACCAGCAAGCCCAGTAAATGACCCAGAGCTATGGAACCGGCTGAGTGGCCTATCAGATGGATTTCCAGCTTGCCCTTGCCCAGCTCCCTGCTTAATTGTTTCAGGCGTTCGGCGATTGCCAGCAGGCCGCGTGGTGGATCATCATCTTCTATAGCCAGTGCTGCATTTTGCTTCATCTGCATCCACTGCGATTTGCCACCTATGCTGGCTGCGAGGTTTTCTATCGTGCGGTCCATGACATCAACGGCTGTATTCTTGAGCTGCTCCAGCCAGTCGCTGGAGACTACCGAGCCAGTCAGGTAATCCCGCAATTTATCCTTGAGCACGTCACCCATGGTTTCTGTGAGTCCGGTTTTCCAGGTGATGAAGACAGGGTAAATACCGTTTGCCAGGAAACTGGGTGCCATAGCGGCAATGCGCTTGAGTGACTCAGCTTCACTACTAAGGCCACCATGGGCATACAGGGCAAGTTTCAAGACTTTGTTTTTGCCGTGTTGTTTGAGCCAGGCTTGTGGTGCCTGCACCAGGACTTTTTCTACCGTTGCTGCTGCATCGGCAACTTCGAGCAATCTTTGTATCAGGCCACCATCATTGCCCATGACCACGGTCAGGCTGTAAGCCTGATCCATGCTGAGCACTGCGTGGCCAGGCTTGCCTGCAGGATGAGCACCGTCGGGCAGCAGGGCTGAGCCACTGGCCTTGAAGGCAGCAACAGGCGGGATATTCGCCTGAGGTGCGAGCTGTTTTTCAGCGCGGGTACGGTTCACCGCATCAACATAGCGCACGGGCACGCCCAGGGATACGGTCCAGGCATCTGTACCATTTACCAGCCAGTCGTCGTAGGTGATGATGGCGAAGCCTTGCAGACCCCAGTCTGCGCCCCAGGAATTTTGCACGACAAAACCCTGGTCGGTATAACCGAGCAAGGCAAAGGCATGGCCACCAGCCTTGACCTCGCTAAAATTGACTACGGGCAGTTGCTCCAGCTTGCTGAAGCTGCTTGCTTTTGATGTTGGCACCTCGGCCCAGCCCTGATGCAGTTTGCATGAGACATAGATGGCACCAATCTCCAGGATGGCTGCCTGCATGTCGGTGATCGATGTTTTATCTATGCGGTAATACACGCCAAGCGCACGGCTTAGTGCGTCTTTTTCCCAGCCAGGCTTTGGCGCTTCAAAGGCTGGTACCTGGTCATTTTTATTGACCGTATAGGGCCACAGTGCGCGGCTGCAGACACCGTGCTTGTGCCAGCCCTTGAGTGCACCGCGGCAGCTGGAGCCCAGATAATCCTCACCCGGCCACTCGTCATACAGCTGCGCGAGGTGGTAGATCATGCGCGGGCTGCTCTCCTTGTTGCTGGTGTCGCGCAGCCAGAACAGGTAATTGATGACAGCTGCCAGACCAAAGCCGGTACAGGCACCATCCGAGCCCTGGTTCAAAATCATGCCCGCCTTGATGTAGCTCGCGAGCTGGTTCTTGATGAAGCCGCTGTCCGGGTAGGATACCGGCAGGTTCAGCACGCGGGGCGTGTAGATGCGGTCGCGGATATCAAGGCGGTCAGGGCGCGCATCCAGGGCCAGTTCGCTGCCGTTGAAAGGTATGGTCTGGGCTGGCATGCAGGCCTCCTGGTTCAGTATGAGGAATTTCTATGGAAATATTGCTTGAAATATTGGCAAGAATAGTGTCTCAGGATTTATTTGGCTTGGCAATAGTTCAATGAGTGGGGATATCTGGAAAAACCTGCAGGCAAAGAAAAAGGCCGCCAAGACTAGCTTGACGGCCTTTTTGCCCAAAAATTACTGAGGCTTATTTTTTCGCTGCGTCAGCAGGAGCGGATGCCGCTGCCGATGCTGCCGGTACTACGGTAGGTGTTACTGTCAAAGGAGCGCCTGAGGCAGCAGGTGAAGGTGCTGCAGCGACTTCTTTGATTTCAATCTTGGCTTTGGCTTTCAAATCATCCAGCATTTTTTTCATATTTTTTTGCTGCAATTGCTGGCTCAGACCGGCTTTGATTTCTTCAAAAGGAGGGATTGCCAAAGGACGGCTGTCGTCTTGAATAATGACGTGGTAGCCATGTTCGGATTTCACTGGCTCTTCAGTGAATTTACCTTTTTCCAGTTTGGCAACTGCCGCACCAAATTCTGGCACCATGGAATCTGGGGAGAACCAGCCAAGATCACCGCCACGACTTCCTGAACCTGGATCTTTTGACTTGGACTTGGCCAATGCTTCAAAAGATTTAATATCTTTTTTCAGCTCTACGATAATTTCTTTCGCTTCATCTTCCGTTTTTACCAGAATGTGGCGAGCTTTATACTCCTTGTTACTGATTTTTGCATACTCTGCTTTGAGTTCATCATCAGTGAATTTTGTGTTTTTTATGTAATCTCTTACAAACGCGTTCGCCAGGATGGATTGACGCATCATTTCGATTTGGTTTGCGATTTCTGGCGTTTTATCCAGACCTTTGTTAGTAGCTTCTTTCGCGACCAGGAGTTGCAGAGCCAGATTGTCAATGATTGCCTTTCGTGCTTCTGGTGAATCAGGCATACCCTGAGCAGCTTGTTGCTGCATAAACTGGTCAACCTGTTTTTTGCTGATAGGAGTGCCATCAACAGTGGCAGCAACTTCCCCGCTGGCTGAAGCAGATGCCGAAGCGGATGCCGCTTTGTCTGCATTCTTATCATTACAGGCGCTGAGTACCAACAAGGCAAGAGCGCTACCCAGGACGACACGGGACTTAATTGACATACACATTCCTTCAATATTGAGCTGACTTTGCAGCAGATATCATGCCTGTCGGCATACGACGATTTAAAAAATGACGCTGAATTTTACTCGTGATTTTACCTGCCATGCTAGTTATTCACTTTTACTTACCAAATTTCCATGAAAAACGGCTGTCTCCAGCCTTTGCCAGAGACAGCCGCAGTCTGTATCGGCCATTCTGAAACAGTTTGAAATATCAGAGACTGGCGAGGTAGGCCTGCAATTGATCCAGTAAAGCGCCAAAACCCTGGTCCATGCTGGCAAATGTGTCGTGGAAGACGTTTCTTTCTTCCTCAGTGGCATTATCAAGCAAGGCCCAGCGTATCGTCAGTTGCGTGCCCCCGGCATGCTCATCAAAGCTGATGGTCGATAAAACCTCCAGTGGCCAGGCCGGGCTCATGGGGTGATGTGCCAGGTTGCCAGCCTCATCTGAAAAGCTGTGGTGATACACCAGTTTTTCAGGGCGGATTATTTCCTTGTAAACAAATTTAGCCCACATCATGCTGCCATCGGGGCCACGCATGCCCAAGTGATAGCTGCCGCCGACGCGTAAATCCATGCTGGACTGGACGACTGTAAAGCCTGTCGGCCCCCACCATTTCGCCAGGTGATCACCCTCGCTAAAAGCGGTAAACACCAGTTCGCGTGGTGCTTTCAGGATACGGGTGATCACAAAATCCGGTTTATTTTCATTCATGCTGTTCTCCCTTCGGTGTCGGTGCAGGCGTAGGTGTAGGTGTAGGTGCCGGCTTAGCTGCTGTTTGCAGCTCTTGCAGATAGACTTCCAGCCTGTCCAGGCTTTGCTCCCAGAACTGGCGGTATTGCTCGACCCAGCCGTAAGCTTCTTTGAGCGGCATGGCCTGCAACTGGCATGGCCGCCATTGAGCACTGCGGCTGCGCGTGACCAGGCCTGCACGCTCCAGCACCTTTAAATGCTTGGTGATGGCTGGCAGGCTCATGTCGAAAGGTTCTGCCAGCTCAGTGACTGAGCTTTCCCCTGTGGATAAACGGGCCAGTATGGCGCGGCGGGTAGGGTCGGCCAGCGCTGAAAAGGTCTTGCTGAGGGCATCTTGCTGCATGGTGGTGAATGCCTTATTTAACTATTTGGTAAAATAAGACAAATTTATCACTATGTCAATTTGGATTTGAACAAATTTTCTAGGTATTTCTGTTAAAAATAAGGAATATTTCTTAAAAGCACTGAAGTCATGGAACAAATTCTGACTTACCCACTCCAAGATTGGCAGCTTGCACTGGTGTAAGAATAACAAGCCAGACAGGCAATAAAAACCGATGCACACTAGCTTTGGCCTATCCGGTCAAAGACTCTTACAAGCGTATCCCGACAGGAGACATGAATGCGTATTTTGCAGGTTTTATGTGGCACAGCCCTCATCGCCACCAGCTTTAGCGGCCAGCTTGCGCTTGCCGCCAGCGAAGAAAAAATCGACCTTGACCTGATTACCAAATTGCGTGACGAGGCCATGAACCGCTCCAAGGCGCAAGAGATACTGGGCACGCTCACAGATGAAATCGGCCCGCGCCTGACCGGTTCGCCCGCCCTGCGCAAGGCAGGTGACTGGACCCGCAGCAAATTTGGTGAATGGGGCCTGCAAAATATTCATAGCGAAAGCTTTGCCCCCTTTGGCCGCGGCTGGACGCTGGAAAAAACCACCCTGCGCATGGTCGCGCCTTCGCAAGTCGATCTGTATGCGATCCCCAAGGCATGGACACCAGGCACAAATGGACTGCAGCGTGGCAAGCTGATCATCGCAAAAATGGTAGCAGATGAGGATTTACCAAAATGGAAGGGCAAGTTGGCCGGTGCCATCGTCTTGCTCGATGAACCTTTGCCCATCAAACCGCATGTGAAGGCAGATGCGCACAGGTATACACATGAAGAACTGAGTGAGCTCAGTAAAATCGATTTCGAGCCATCAGCCTCCCGCCGTGGCGATATACAGACTTACCTGAAGCGTTTTGCATTCGCCAAAAAACTGCGTACCTTCCTGGCAGAAGAAAAAGCCCTGGCTGCCCTGAATGTGACCCGTGGCGAAGACGGTACCATCTTTGTACAGGAAGGCGGCTCATACAAAAAAGATGAAGTGACCGGCCCGCCTACCCTGGTCGTTGCCAGCGAAACCTATAACCGTCTGTATCGCCTGGTCGACAAGAAAAAAGACGTGGAACTGGAAATTGATGTCAAAGCCACGTTCAGCGACGAAGACCCGGAAGCTGCCATCAATGTACTGGCAGAAATCCCCGGCACAGATAAAAAAGACGAGATCGTCATGCTCGGTGCCCATCTGGATTCCTGGCATGGTGGTACAGGTGCGACCGACAATGCCGCTGGTGTTGCCATGGCGATGGAAGCCGTGCGCCTGTTGAAGGCGACTGGTTTCAAGCCACGCCGTACCATACGCATCGCCCTGTGGGGCGGTGAAGAACAAGGTTTGCTGGGTTCGCGTGCCTATGTCAATAAATGGATAGCGTCCCGCCCTGAGCCGACTGATCCGAAAGAACTTGAGCTACCGACTTTTGCACGCAAACCCACCGGGCCGCTCAGTATCAAACCCATGCACAGCAAGATTTCTGCCTACTTCAACCTGGATAATGGCGGCGGTAAAATCCGTGGCATCTATGCAGAAAACAATGCGACCTTAAAACCGATATTCGATGCCTGGCTGGCACCATTCAATGATGTCGGTGCCACCACAACTACACTGCGCAATACAGGCAGCACCGACCATGTGAGCTTCGACCGCGTTGGCGTACCCGGTTTCCAGTTTGTCCAGGATGATATGGATTACTTCAGCCGCACTCATCACTCCAGCATGGACGTGTATGACAAGGTACAAAAGAGTGACCTGACCCAGGCTTCGATGATACTGGCGAGTTTTGTTGCCCATGCTGCCAACCGCAATGACATGCTGCCGCGCAAGCCTATGCCAAAAGATCCACCGCCAGACGAGAAGAAAGACGACAAGGCAACGGAAGAAACAGCGGTCAAATAAAAAATACAGATACTTTATTCTTTCAAAAAGGCCATTTGCGCTTAGTCTTCCCGAACAGGAATACAATGCGCCTGTGGCCTTTTTTGATTGAGACAAGAGATGAGTGAAGTTAGCATGACCAGCGTGGAAGATATTCCCGATAACCTGACCGAGATATTGCCAGTTGGCATGATCGCGGGTGGAGGCGTGGCAGCACTGGCCATGGCAGCAGTAGCCAACCGCAAGTTTCTGGCGGCCCAGCCTGCAGAACAGCAAAACAGCGGCTGGCAGGCTTTCCATTATGAGCGCATTTCTGCAAGCGAATTTGAAATCACGGGCGGCATCGCCGATCCAAGTTCAGGCGGTAAAAAATTTCATGGCGCGCATGATACTGTCATCATTACCGAAGCCGACGTTCTGGCTGAAATGCAGTTGATGCTGCCGCCAGCAGCAACGACAGCTTTAGCGAATGCCACTACGGCTCTGGCTCAACCCATCGCCACAATACAAAACACAAATACAGCCAATGTACTCAAGGTGATTTTTACTTTGCCGGATGATGAACCCGGTCGTCAAAGAATCCTGCGTGCATTTCAGCTACAAGCCGATTTCTTTGGCGCAAAAGTGCAGGCTTGCTCATTGCATGATGCCAGCTTGTTGAAGCTGGATTAAGCAAGATTAGCTCAGCTTGAACTGGCTGGGCATGCATAGCCAGTTCATTTGCGATTTTGCTTATTTTGTATTTTCTTTGAGGTCAAACAGAATCACGCCTGTGTCATTGATGCGATTATCCTGTATTACCGGTGGTACAAACTGGCAACTCCCCAGCAATGCCACAATTTCACTATCTGTCGAATAATTTCTGCTGCTGTCTTCGACCTTGATACGGACGGGCTTGCCTTGTGGATTAATGAGAAAACGCAGCCTTACCAGCCAGCGCTTTGCATCCTTGGGAAGAAAAACGTACTTATCAGAACTGCAGCTGCCCGCAATCATTTCTGATGGAGGCAGAACTGGACCATCATCGGTCAATTTCCAACTATATTTACTTCCAAACCAGGCTGGTACTGGTTTGTCGTTCAAGCTCGCTGGTTCAAACCGACAAAGCGACATGGAGTCAGAAACTGCCTGATCCAGTATCTTCCAGCCACTACTCTGCAAAACATATTTGGACATAATCTCGCCACTCTCACTGACCAGAAAGCGTATCTGTGTTGTCCCCTGCAACTCATAACGCAAAGCCTCACGTGGATATTGTGGTGCTGGGCAGGTATCCTTTTTTATTTCTGGATTTTTGAATTTTCCTTCAGGCTTCACATTAGTGGCACTGCTTACATAGGGCTTGATGTTTTTAAGTTTGTCTGCAATTTCTTTCGCCAGCCCCGGTCTATTGGTGGTTTGATAGATTTTTTCCAAACTTCCCAATGCAGACTGGCGCCAATAAATGTTGCTGGCACTATTTTCTTCACCAAGAGTCAAAACGCGCTTTAGTGTGACTTCCGCTTCATCCAGGCGTTCCTGTGTGAGGTAGATTTTGCCCAGGAGGGCAAAGTGATTGACGAGCTCAATATCGTTTTCGCCATATTTTGATTGTATGGTTTCTATTGCTCTTAGCAGTGACTTTTCTGCCTGCTTGGGATTGTCTTGTGCAAGATAGTTAAAAGCCAGCCAGTTAAGTGTAGTTGCCAGGTCCCGGCCGTCCATAGCCGGGCTTTTCTCTTGAATGGAGATGATGCGCAAGAGAATGGCCTCGGCTTGTTTCAACTTGCCTTCATAAAAGCTTGCTTGTTGTTTCAGCACATCCACCAGTATTTCTGGATGAGTATCTTGCTCTTTTTCCGCAAGTTGCATAGCTTGATTGTTCAAAGCTCTGGCCAACCTGTAATTCTCCACTCCTTGAAAAAAATACTCGGGTCGCTGTGATCTTTGATACAGGGATTGGGCTTCATTGCCAAGTTGGCGGACACTTTCTACCGTGCTTGCTTGTGATACGCAAGAAAAAGATGCAGCTAAGAAAAATGGGATAAGGCTTAGTTTTGACATTTGATGAGCAACGAATGATGTTGCACAGCATTATCTGTCACAAACCAGATTTTCTTGTGAATTTCACATGAAGGACATTTAAATAAATTTTGCCAAATGTCACAAAGAAATAATGTTTTATAGGGAAGTGGTATTAGTTGCACTTATCTTTTGCTATTTACCTTGCTTCTGAAATCAATCTTCATGCAAATTGACAATTACCCCATGTCCGCTGTTGTCATAATTTGACTTGGCATAAGAATCGGATTTGTTTCCATCCGCATAATGGAGGATACTTGCACAATATGGTGCACAGACTTGCACTTTTATCTCTCGTTATCTTCCAACAGTAGGAGAACGTATGACCTCTTCCCACTTCGCTGAGCTGATTGCTTATGCGCAAGCGCACACCGGCCCGGCATCTGAACGCCAGGGTTCTTTTATTACCACCTATTTTGAAAACACTGATCCGGATGAGATTATCAGCCGGGGTCCAGCTACCCTGTTTGCCCAGGCCAATGCCCACTGGCGTTTGCTGGATGCTCCCCGGGCTGCGCACACACCCAAGATAAGGGTGTTCAACCCCACCCTGGCAGAAGATGGTTTTGTCAGTGACCATACTGTCGTGCAGATTGTGAATGACAATATGCCTTTCCTGGTGGATTCGGTGACGATGGGGATCAACCGTAGCGGACGTACCGCACACTGGATAGTGCATCCCTTGATGAGCGTGGCCCGTGATGCGAGCGGTAGTGTGACTGCAGTCAGCACCGTGGCAGCGGCAAAGGCTGCCGGCAGCACTGATCCGGTTGAATCCCTGATTCTGGTTGAGTGTGACCGCATCGTCGATCAGGCAGCCCAGCAGGCGCTGGTAGAAGATTTGAAAAGTGTCTTGTCTGATGTACGCGGTGCCGTGGTCGATTGGCAACCCATGCTGGCGCGTGCGCGTGAAGTGCGTGCAGCCTGCGAGAAATCCAGCCAGTCCCCCGAAAAACGTGATGAAGCGATTGCCTTTCTGGCCTGGCTGGAAGACCGCCATTTCACCTTCCTCGGTGTGCGTGACTATGACCTGAAGCGTGAAGGCGACAATGTCAGCCTGGTGGCGATTGCTGATTCTGGTCTGGGTATTTTACGTGGCCCGGTCAAAACCCCGGAAACCCGTTTGCCGCCAGAAGTGGTGGCCTTGATGGATTCGACAGAAATGGTCATGGTCACCAAGGCCATGACGCGCGCCACTGTGCACAGACCAGCCTGGCTGGACTATATCGCCGTCAAGCGTTTTGATGATGCCGGTAATGTGATTGGTGAATCGCGCTTCCTGGGTCTGTACACATCCACGGCTTATTCTGAGCCGGTAGGCAATATCCCGCTGGTACGCCAGCGCGTGGTGAATGTCATGAATACCTCCGGCGTCGTGCCTGAGAGCCATGCCGCCAAGTCGCTGCAAGCCATTCTTGACGATTATCCACGTGATGAACTGTTCCAGATTGATGCTGCAACCCTGGCTGATCATGCGATCGGCATCTTGCGTCTGCAAGAACGCCAGCGCACCCGCCTGTTCCTGCGTCGCGACCCCTTTGGCCGTTTTACTTCGGCCCAGGTGTTTGTGCCACGTGACCGCTATAACACTGAGCTGCGCATCAAGATAGGCAATGAATTGATGATGGCGCTGAATGGCCAGTCGATAGAATTCACGCCCATGCTGACCGACAGCCCATTGGCGCGCATTCATTATCTGGTCAGGGCCAAGGATGTCGCACCACAAAACGTCAACCTGGCGATGCTGGAAGCCCGTATCGCCAAACTTGCACAACGCTGGGAAGATGATTGCACTGCAGAGTTGCTGCGCTCGCATGGTGAAGGCAATGGCCTGAGCCTGGCAAACCGTTTTGCCAATGCCTTCCCTACAGCTTACCGTGAAGATTTCTCTGCCCTGGTGGGTGCAGAAGATGCCGACATGCTAGCCAGCCTGAACGCAGGTGCACCGATGATGGTCAAGCTTTATCGTCCGCTTGATGCAGGGCCGGGCAATCTGCGCTTCAAGATTTATAACACCGCCAAGGTGGCCTTGTCTGATTCCCTGCCTGTGCTGGAACATATGGGTGCCAGGGTACTGGATGAACATCCGTATGCCATCGTCAGCGGTGCCGAGACTTTGTGGATACATGACCTTGGCTTGCAATTGCCTGCCAATACCGATTTGTCATCAGTCAAAGTGCGCTTTGAAAACCTGTTCTCGCAAGCCTGGGGCGGCGAGGTTGAAAGTGATGACCTCAATCGTCTGGTCTTGAATACCACGCTGGATGCACGCTCCATTGCCGTCTTGCGCGCCTGCTCGCGTTATTTCAAGCAACTGGGTTTTGCCTATAGTCAGAACTATATAGAAGCAGCCCTGAACAAAAATGCACCTATCACCCAACTGATTGCCGAACTGTTTGGTGCGCGCTTCAAGCCTGATTATGTTGGTGACCGCGAACAGGCACAAAAGCATATACGTGAACAGCTGGAAGCACAGATGAGCAATGTCGCCAGCCTCGATGAAGACCGCATCTTGCGCCAATTCATCGCGACTATTGTGGCGACCCTGCGGACCAATCTGTGGCAAACCACGGCCACTGGTGCATTCAAGCCATATATGAGCTTCAAGCTCAACCCGCGTGAAGTGCCGGGGGTGCCAGAACCCAAACCCCTGTTTGAAATCTGGGTATATTCACCGCGTGTTGAAGGCGTGCATCTGCGCGGCGGCAAGGTCGCACGTGGCGGCCTGCGCTGGTCTGACAGGCGTGAAGACTTCCGTACTGAAATCCTGGGCCTGGTGAAAGCTCAGCAAGTCAAGAATACCGTCATCGTGCCTGTTGGTTCCAAAGGTGGTTTTGTCCTCAAGAATGCACCGCCAGCGACAGATCGCGAAGCCTATCAGGCCGAAGGCGTGGCTTGCTATAAAATCTTCCTGTCCGGCTTGCTGGATGTGACTGACAATATCGTCAAAGGCGCGGTAGTGCCGCCCAAACTGGTGATACGCCATGATGTCGATGATCCTTATCTGGTGGTGGCGGCTGACAAGGGCACGGCGACCTTCTCTGATATCGCCAATGGCGTCTCGGCTGACTATGGTTTCTGGCTCGGTGATGCATTTGCCTCCGGTGGTTCGGTCGGTTACGACCACAAGAAAATGGGTATCACTGCCCGCGGCGCATGGGAATCAGTCAAGCGTCATTTCCGTTCACAGGGTGTGAATACGCAGGATACGGCTTTCACTGTCGCCGGTATTGGTGACATGTCAGGCGACGTGTTCGGGAATGGTATGTTGCTGTCCGAGCATATCAAACTGGTGGCGGCATTTGACCACCGTCATATTTTCATCGACCCATCACCTGATGTGGCAAGCTCATTTGCCGAACGCCAGCGCCTGTTCAATTTGCCGCGCTCAAGCTGGGATGATTACGACAAGAGCCTGATTTCGGCTGGCGGCGGCGTGTTCCCACGGACCGCGAAATCCATCAGTCTGAGCCCGGAAGCACGTGCTGTGCTGGGCATAGAAACTGCCGAACTGGCGCCGGTAGAATTACTGCGTGCAATCTTGCAGGCCCCTGTTGATTTGCTGTACAACGGCGGCATAGGCACCTATGTCAAAGCCAAGTATGAAACCCATGCCCAAGTCGGTGACAAGGCTGGTGACGCCTTCCGCGTCAATGGCAATGACTTGCGCTGCAAGGTGCTGGCCGAAGGTGGTAATTTGGGTTGCACACAAAATGGCCGTATAGAATTCGCGCAAAAAGGTGGCCGTATTTATACCGATGCGATAGACAATTCTGCCGGTGTTGATTGCTCTGACCATGAAGTCAATATCAAGATTTTGTTGGGCAGCATCGTTGAAGCAGGCGATCTGACACTGAAGCAGCGTAATGACCTGCTGGCGTCGATGACAGATGAAGTCGGCCACCTGGTCCTGACCGATAATTATTATCAAAGCCAGGCACTTGATATTGCCGCGCACCGCCCACTGTATGTACTCGATGGCCAGCAAAGACTGATGCAATCGCTGGAAAAACAGGGCCGCCTGAACCGTGCCATAGAATATCTGCCCAGCGATGATGAAATCTTCCATCGCAAGGCCTTGAAGCAGGGCCTGACTGCACCAGAAGGTGCGGTCGTGCTGGCCTATGCCAAGATGTCAGTGTTTGATGAACTGGTCGCTAGCAATCTGCCGGATGATCCTTTCTTCAGCCGTGCATTAAAAGCTTACTTCCCGCAAGTCCTGTCCGAACGTTTTGCTGAAGCGATTTCCAACCACCCATTGAAGCGCGAAATCATCGCCACCTTCATCACCAATACCGTGGTCAATCGTGCCGGTGCAACCTTCGTCAACTTCATCGCGTCTGAAGCAGGTGCGACCGCGGCTGACGTGATACGCGCCTTCACCCTGGCACGCGAGATATTTGATCTGGAAGCGCTGTGGGATCAGATTGATGCGCTGGATTATAAGGTTGATTCAAAACTGCAACTCGACCTCTTGTCCAAGCTGATCGCGATTGCCCAAAGGGCCTCGCGCTGGATGCTGCGCATACGCTCGCAAAGCACTGACTTGCCTACGCTGATACAACGCTACCAGCCAGCCGCCCGCGAACTGCGCTGGCAACTGGCAGACTGGCTGCCAGCAAATGCCCATGCCAACTGGCAAAAAGAAGCCGAGGCGCTGACGCAAGCCGGGGTAGAAGCCACGCTTGCACAAAACCTGACAGCGCTGGAATACATCTTCCCGGCACTCGACCTGGTTGACCTGGCGCAAAGCACCAGCAGCACGCTGGAACTGGCAGCGCGCGCTTATTTTGGCATTGATGATGAACTGGGCCTGACTGGCTGGCGCAATCAGATCAACCGCCTGCCCACAGACACTTTGTGGCAGACACAGGCACGCGGCAGCGCTAGGGATGACGTATATTCCATCGCCAGCCAGATCACCCGTGGGCTATTGTCACGCCAGGAAGATGTCAGCAACTGGCATGCGCAACATGCACCTGCCATAGACAGGCTGACTGCCTTGTTGACTACCATCAGCGCGCAGGGGCCTGACCTGGCACCGGTGTCAGTAGCCTTGCGCGAGCTGCGTCACCTGGCTTGAAGTATTGACAGATGAAGCCGGCCTGTTTTTTTGACAGGCCGGTTTTTTTATTGCCTTGTTTTGAATAATAACGATATGAAAAAACATCCTCTACATTATTTGCCTGCGGCTTTGCTTGGCTTTGCCCTGACACTTCCTGCCTGTGGTTTTGCCCAGATTTACTCTGCCAAAGTTGATGAGACCGCCTTGCGCGCTCATCTGGCACTCTTGTCTTCTGACCTGTTTGAAGGCCGTGGCACAGGCCAGCGTGGCGGTGACCTGACAGTAGCTTATCTCGAAACCCAGGCTGCTGTAGCTGGTCTGTTGCCCGCCAACGGCAAGAGCTACAGGCAGGCAGTCAGCATAAATGGTATCAAGTCCTTGCCATTGGAAAGCTCTGTCAATATACGTCTTGCCAGGTCGCTTAACCTGACTTTTGGTGAAGACTGGATCTGGAGTGCGGGTGATGCCGTGAGCTCGCACCAGTTTGATCATGAATTGCTGTTCGTCGGTTACGGCATCAACGCGCCAGAAGAGCAATGGGATGATTTCAAGGGTGTCGATTGCAAAGGCAAGATACTGGTCGTCATGGTCAATGATCCGCAGCCTACCGCAGAGCAGCCAGACCGCTTTGGCGGCAAAGCCCTGACTTATTATGGCCGCCGTACTTACAAGACTGAAGAGGCCCTGCGCCGTGGCGCTGCCGGGGTTTTGCTGATACATACCGATGCGTCAGCAAATATAGGCTGGGATGTTTTGAAAAACGGTGGTATGGGTGAGCAATTCCAGCTGGCCAATAAAGATGCCAAAGGTCTGGCGATACAAGGCTGGATTACCGATGGCGCAGCAAATACCCTGTTTGCCGCATCAGGCCTGGATTTGAATGCCTTGCGTCAGGCAGCTGAGCGCAAGGATTTCAAACCCGTCGCCATCAAGGCCAGGCTCAAGGGTGAAGCAAAATCGCACATACGCCAGCTCGAGCAATTCAATATCGCAGGCATCGTACCTGGCACTGATCCACAACTGAAAAATGAACTGGTGATCTACAGCGCACATTGGGATCATCTGGGCAAGCAAGAAGGTGCAGGTGACCAGATTTATAATGGCGCTGTCGATAATGGTTCAGGCACGGCAGCCTTGCTGGCGATGGCAAAAGCAGCCGTTGCACAACCAGCCAAACGCAGCCAGATGTTCCTCTGGGTCGCCGCCGAAGAGCAGGGTCTGCTAGGCAGTGCCTGGTATGCTGCACACCCGCTCTGGGCCTTGAACAAGACAGCGGCAGCACTGAATCTTGATACGCTTAATTTTGTGGGCCGCACCAAAGATATCAGCGCCTTTGGCGCCGACCGCAGTGACCTCATCGTTGCTGCCAACAAAGTCGCGCAAGGCATGAACATGACAGTTGCACCGCCGCGTGTGGATGTCGCTGGTGGTTATTTCCGCAGCGACCATTTCAGCTTTGCCAAGACGGGCGTACCGGCATTTTCCATAGGCAGCGGCCGTGACTACATCAATGACCCGCAAGCCTCGCAGGAAAAGGCGCGTGGCTATGGCAAGCGTTATCATCAGGTCACGGATGAGTATGACCCAAGCTGGGATCTGTCCGGCATGACTGAGCAAGCACAGTTCACCCTGAACCTGGGACGCGAAATTGCTGATGCCGCAAAAATGCCGGCCTGGAAGGAAAATGATGCGTTTGCGAAAGTAAGGAAGTGAAACAATAAAAAGATGCTTGAACTTGTTCTGGAAAATGATTTCCAAGCCTATGCTGTCTATCCTTAGACAAAATCTCTACAAGAATTTATAAGAAAGAAAATAATGAACCAGACAATATTTAAATTAAAGCCCATCGCCAGCGTCTGCCTGCAAGTCATGCTGACCATGCCTTTGTTGCACAGCATGGCGCATGCCGCTGATGCTCCCATTGTAACAGCGGCAAAAAACGTAGCTCCGGCAAAAAAAGAAAGCGGCATGGACACCGCAGTTGCCCCCGGTGACGACTTTAACCGCTATGCCAACGGCGGCTGGGAAAAAACTGCCGTCATCCCTGACGACAAAGTCGCCGTCGGTATTTTTGATGTACTGAAAGAAGAGTCTGATGCCAAGGTCCTGAAAATCATAGAGCAATCGACCAAGGCAGAAGCAGGCAGTGCCGTGCGCAAGATCGGTGATTTCTACACTTCTTACCTCAATACCGATGTCATCAACAAACGTCGCCTGGCACCGCTGCAGGGCGAGATGCAAAGCATAGCCGACCTGAAGGACAAAGCCGCCCTGGCGACTTACCTGGGCAAGCATTTGCGTGCCGACGTTGATCCTATCAACGCCACCAATGTTTTTACTGAAAACCTGTTTGGCCTGTGGGTGTCGCAAGGCTTCCATGACCATACGAAGTACATGCCTTACCTGCTGCAAGGTGGGCTGGGTTTGCCTGACCGTGAATACTATTTGTCACCCAGCCCGAGGATGGCAGAGATTCGGAAAAATTATCTGGCCCACATCGCCGCGACATTCAAGCTGGCAAATGTGCCGGATGCCGAGCAAGCCGCCAAACGTGTCTTTGATCTGGAAATGCTGATCGCCAAAGGCCATGCGAATCGTGAAGACACTTCGGATGTTTTAAAGGCGGACAATACCTGGACCCTGGCCGACTTCAATAAAAAAGCCGCAGGCCTGGATTGGGCAGCCTATTTCAAGGCAGCAGGTCTGGATGGGCAAAGCAAATTCATCATCTGGCATCCCACTGCATTGAAGGCATCGTCGGCACTGGTAGCGAAAACGCCGCTGGCAAGCTGGCAGGACTATTTGCGCTTCCATGCCATCAATACGCGTTCTACGGTATTGCCGCAGGCCTTCTTTGATCAGCGCTTCAAGTTTTACAGCGCACTCAGCGGTGCCAAAGCGCCTCAGCCGCGCTGGAAATATGCAGTGGCAGCGACCAATAATGCGGTCGGTGAAGAAGTCGGTAAATTGTATGTGGCTGAGAATTTCTCACCTGATTCTAAAACCCGCATCAATGGTATGGTCAGCAATATCCTGGCTGCCTTTGGCGAGCGAGTACAGGCGCTGAAATGGATGACGCCAGCCACCAAGCAAGAAGCGCTAGCCAAAATAAAATCGACTTATGTAGGTGTCGGTTATCCGGACAAATGGCGCGATTATTCTGGCCTGGTGGTCGATGCAAATGATGCCTATGGCAACCGCGAACGTTCACAGGAATTTGAATACAGCCGTGCCCTGGCAAAATTTGGCCAGCCTGTGGATGTCACTGAATGGTGCATGAATGCGCAACTGGTGAATGCCGTCAACATGCCGCTGCAAAATGCCATCAATTTCCCGGCGGCGTATTTACAATCACCGAACTTTGACCTGGCCGCCAGCGACGCCACCAATTACGGCGCTCTGGGTGCCACCATAGGCCATGAAATCAGTCACAGCTTTGATAATTCCGGTGCCATGTTTGATGCAAAAGGCGAATTGCGCAACTGGTGGAGCAAGGCTGACCTTGCGCATTTCAAGACGTCTTCCAAAGCCCTGATCGCCCAGTTCAATCAATACAAGGCTTTCCCTGATTTGTCCGTTAATGGTGCCCAGACCCTGGGTGAAAACATTGCTGACTTGGCTGGCCTGATGGCAGCCTATGATGCCTATCGTACCTCGATGAAACAAAAAGGCCAGACCATTACCAAGGAAGATGAACAGGAATTCTTCCTCGCCTATGCCCGCAGCTGGCGCGGCAAGATGCGTGATGAAACCCTGCGCACGGCAATCATTACCAATGAACACGCGCCAGGACAATACCGTGTACTGACCGTGCGTAATCTGGATGCCTGGTATGACGCGTTTGCCGTGCAACCTGGCCAGAAACTTTATCTGGCACCCAAGGACAGGGTCAAGGTTTGGTAAAAAACCTGCTTACGATCTTACTGAGCGAGCGTGATCGGGACTCATGTGCTGCTCAAAATGCTCATGTACTAGAGTACATTCCGCTTTTTGCGCTGCTCTTCACCCCGCTGACGCACGCTCGCTACAGATCGTAAACAGGTTTTAAGAAAAAAAGATGTCAGGCCGTTCGCGAGCCATCATGCATGCACCGTCTGACCTCAGCAACATAGCGCTCGCTGACCGGGACTTTGTCCTGACTGGCGAGCACCAATTGATAAACCCCATCTCCCAATACCTCAAGCTGGCTGAGCTGGTCACAGCGCACAATGGCACTGCGATGCACGCGCATGAACTGCGCCGGGTCCAGATGTTTTTCGAGCTGGCTCAGAGCAACCCTGTGCAATACCTGTCTCTGTGCCAAGTGCAATTGCATGTAATTTCCTGCCGCTTCTATCCATAAGACATCTGCCAGCTGTATGCACTCTATGCGGCCTACCGAGCGCACACTGACTTGTTGCCAGTAAGCCGGCTGCTCTTTTTTTGACTCATCTTCAGCTTTGACATACTGGCTCATGGCTTGCGCATAACTGGCTTGCTGGCGCTGCGTGAGCATGGCCGCAGCACGTTCCAGCGATAGTGCCAGACGCTCATCGTCAAAAGGTTTCAGCAGATAATCGAGTGCGTGCAGGTCAAAGGCTTCTATCGCATGGGCGTTGAAGGCTGTGACAAAAATCACCAGCGGTGGTGTTGCCTGGGTACTCAATTCACGTGCCAGTATCAGGCCGGTTTCGCGGGGCATTTGTATGTCGAGAAAAATGACATCGACCGCATACGCATCCAGTGTTTCGCGCGCCGTAGCCACATTTGCACATTCAGCGACGATGCTCCAGCCGGGATGATCCCGCAAGGCATAACGCAAGTTGGCCCGCCCGGGTTCTTCATCATCGACGATCAGTGTACGAATATTGTTCATGCTGCCTTACTCTCTGTCGCACTCTCCGGCATCTGCAAGGGCATGCGGATTTCTACTTCATAGCGTTGTTGCCCCTCATCTTGTATGCGGCCACTATGCATGCTGGCGCGTCCGGCATACATCAATTCCAGTCTGGCGCGTGTCTGCGGCAAGCCCAGCCCCAGACCAGGGTTGGCGGCGATACCATAGCTGATGGTATTGCTGACTTTGATGCGGAGTTCTTCGCCATCCAGTTTGAATTGCATGCGGATATCGCTGCTGCCTTCGTGGCAATCCAGATCATGGCGCAAGGCGTTTTCCAGCAAGGGTTGCAGCAGCAGCGGCGGACAGTCACCTGCCAGTACATTGGTGGTATCACCGGCGATGCTGATCTGCAGGCGTGCGCCATAGCGCAGTCTTTGCAATTCAAGGTAATCGCGTATGAATGTCATTTCATCTTCCAGGCTTACCCAGTCCTTGCTGCTGGCCGTCAGCGCATAGCGCAATAGATCACTCAAGCGGTTCAGACCAGTCAGGGCGATGCGCTTGTCATCACTCCTGACCAGGGCGCTGATGGCATTGAGGCAATTGAAGATGAAGTGTGGCTCCAATTGCCCGCGCAGGGCATCCAGCCTTTGCTGCTCCAGGTCCAGTTTGAGATGTAAAACATCGTTCATGGATTGCTGCAGGGCGTATTCACGCACACGTGCCTGTCGCCAGGTGCAAATTGCCAGTACGGCAATGAAGGTGCCGGTGGACCAGGCAAATTCGAGGAAAATCGTAAAGTTACGCATATTGAAGGCCGTACTGACGATATCTTGCAAGCCAAAACCGGGTTTGTCCTTGAGCAGATCGAGAATGGCGATATACATCACTTCCAGTGGCAGAAAGCACAGCAGCATGACTGCATAGGCCAGCGCTATGCCTTTCGCCTTGCTGAGAAATCGCTCGTACCGCATGAAAATCAGGTAGAGGCAGGTACTGAACACCATCATCAACAGATGGCTGCTGACCCAGAACCACAGTATCTCGCTAAAGCTGCGCTGGGTAGTTCCGTACTTGATCAGGTCACCATAATTGCCGAGCGCACCAATGGCGCACAGGCTGGTCCATACCAGGATATTGCTCAGCAAGAGCTTGAGCAAGCTGATCGCCGTGACAGGGTGAGCCTGGTTCAGGGCGGGAGTATCTGGGCGGGCATTTTCCATGGCAGCAGTATAACAGTCTGCATGACCATATTTGCTTGCGCAGGGAGGTAGGAGAGACAGGGTTTCGGGGTTTCGTCACAAGCTTTGCCATGACGGTTTATCGCTGCCAGATAATCAATTTCTGCAATTAAATTGCCAAGGCAAAGGGAAGCACATGGATGTGAAACTCAAAGTGAATGGACAGGTACGCACATGCCAGGCAGATGGCGATACTCCCCTGCTCTGGATACTGCGTGAAGACCTGGGCCTGACAGGCACCAAGTTTGGCTGCGGTGCCGGCCTGTGCGGTGCCTGCACCGTACATCTGGATGGTCAGGCGCAACGCAGTTGCCTCGTGCCGGTAGAAGGCCTGAATGGGCGCAACATCACGACGATAGAAGGCCTGTCGCCTGATCGCAGCCATGTCCTGCAACAAGCCTGGATAGAGCATCAGGTGCCGCAATGTGGGTATTGCCAGTCGGGTATGCTGATGGCGGCGGCTGCCTTGCTGAAAACCACACCACATCCCAGCGACAAGCAAATCGATGCTGTCATGACCAATTTGTGCCGTTGCGGTACTTATCCGCGCGTCAGGGCAGCCATACATACTGCTGCTGCGAAGCTCAAGCCATTGGCAGGCAAGAAAGGGGTAAAAGCATGACTACCCTGGTTTCGCCTGCGCGCAGGAATTTTCTTAAGTCTTCCCTGGTGGCCGGTGCATGGATACTGGGCAGCAGCACCATACCCATGCTTGATGGCCTGGCAGCAGATGACGCAAACAAGACAGTCTCACCCGTTAATTCGCCCTTTGATTTCTGGCTCAGCATGGATGGTACAGGTGTGGTGACTGCTTACACCACGGTCACCAATCTGGGGCAAGGCACACATGCGGCGATTGCCCAGATCGTGGCCGAAGAGCTGGAGATGCCCATCGCCAATGTACGCATAGAACATGCACCAGTCGTCAAGCAATTCCACCGGGAATGGCCACCCGGCATTACGACTTTTGCCAGTGCAGGTTTTAATTCTGCACTGGAAACGATAGCACCAGCCTGTGCTGCGGCCAGGCAAATGTTGTTGCAGGCAGCAGCCTTGCAATGGCAGGTCGAGGTGAAAGATTGTACTGCAGGCAATGCGCAAATAAATCATACTGCTACAAGCCGCAGCTTGCCATACACCGCCTTGCTCAAGGCGGTAGCAATACTGGCACCACCAGAAAAACCTGTCATCAAATCTCCCAGGGACTGGAAGGTGCTGGGGCAGTCAACACCACGCCCAGACATCCCGGCGCGGGTAGATGGCAGTGCCGTGTTTGGTATTGATGTGCAAAGACCAGGCATGCTGATGGCAGCCGTCCTACATGCGCCGCGCTTTGGGAGCAGCTTGCAAAGCGTGGATGACAGCCCTGCACTGGCCGTGAAGGGTGTACGCAAGGTAGTACATCTGCCGAACGCTGTGGCGGTAGTGGCAGAGCGTTACTGGATAGCCCGCAAGGCCGTGCAATTGTTGAAGCCGGTATGGCAGGATGGTGCGCATGCCAGCATCAACACCGCAGAGATGCGCATCAGCCTGCTGAGGGCAGTTGCTGCTGGCGATGGCAAGCTCTTCCCTCGTCCCAAAAAACAAAAAGAAGGTGCTGCAGAGACTGCAATGAAAGAGGCAGGCAGCATTATCGACACCAGCTTTGATGTGCCTTTCCTTGCGCATGCAACGATGGAACCCCTGAATGCCACTGTTGAAGTGACTGCTACAGGTGCACAAGTCTGGCTCTCCACCCAAAGCCAGACGGACACACAAAATGGCGTCGCCAAGGCACTGGGTTTTCAGCCTGAGCAAGTGCAGATACATACCCAGCACGTAGGCGGCGGTTTTGGCCGCAGGCTGGAACATGATTTTGCTGTCGAGGCCGCCTTGATCGCCAAAGCTGCCGGTGCCATCGTTAAAACCATCTGGTCGCGTGAGAACGATATGCGGGCTGGTTATTACCGACCCATTACCGCTGCCCGCGTGCAACTGGCACTGGATAAAGATTATCTGCCCATGGTTTTGCGGCTCGATACGGCGGGCCCCTCACTACTCGAATATACGCGGGTCACGAATAGCCCGGCCAGGCATGGTCTTGACTGGACCTTTATCATGGGTTGGTTCGGTAACACTTATAAATTCCCTTTATTCGATACGCGCTGGACACGCGTAGATTTTGGCGTTCCCTGTTCTTACTGGCGTTCAGTAGGCAATTCGCAAAATTGTTTTTTTCTTGAGCATACGCTGGAACAGGCCGCCCGCAAGGCGGGCATGGATAGTCTGGAATACCGTCGTCGTCTGTTGCAGCATAATCCCAAAGCCCTTGCCTTTGTGAATGCGCTGGCAGAACGCGCAGGATGGAGCAAGCCCTTGCCCAAGGACCATTATCGTGGTTTTGCCATGAACGGCAATAGCGCCCTGTTCAGTGCGCATATTGTTGAAATTGCGGTCAGCAAACCCGGGCAATTCCGACTGGTAAAAATTACTGCTGGCATCAACCCGGGAGTTGTCGCCAATCCCAAAGCAGTTGAGGCACAGATGATGGGGGGTACCTTGTTTGGTTTATCTGCTGCCCTGTTTGGCGAAATCAGTTTCAAGGATGGCCAGGTGGAACAGGGCAATTTTGATAGCTATCGCCTGGTCACACTGGCACAGACGCCCGTACTCGACGTCATGGTCATGAGTACCGGTGACAGGCCGGAAGGCGTGGGTGAAGAAGGCCCGCCGTCGATAGGCCCGGCTATTGCCAATGCCTTGCTGGCAGCCAGTGGCAAGCCCGTCACGCGTCTGCCTTTAACGCAGGCCGGATGGTCGCTGGTGGCATAAAAATATTTACTGCAGCTTGTGGTGACTGCTGGTATCGTGCAATTCTCAAATTTGAATTCACACTATTCCAGGAGATAAAAATGACGATAGCAAACTGGTGCGTATTGGCAGCCTGCCTGTTACCGGTAGTATCAGTTGGCCTGGCCAAGGGCGGCTCAGCCAAAGTGCCGCGTGAAGCAGGCAGGTATGACAATGATAATCCCAGGGAGTGGGCCAAAAACCTGAGTGGCTGGCGGCAGCGTGCCAATGCGGCGCAACAAAATGGCTTTGAAGCTCTGCCCTTGTTTATTGCTGCGGTTGTTCTTGCACAGCAAGCCCATGCTGACCAGACACGTATAGATCAACTGGCAGTATTGTTTATTGCCATCCGTATTGTTTACATCATCGTCTATCTGATGAACCAGGGGACTTTGCGTACCCTGGTCTGGGCAGGTGGCGTGGCAACCAGCATCGCCATCTTGCTGATGGCTTAGGCTTAGGCCTGGGTTTTGATCATGACCATGACAAGGGCAGGTACATCTTCGCCCTTGTCCTGACGTGCAATTTCCTGGCTGGATTCAACGATCTTGAAGCCATGCAATTGCGCCAGCTTTTGCAGGTAGCTATAGCGATGGGCATAGCGCTGGGATGGACGCAAAATGTAATCTGTGCTTTCATTCTTTGTGTCATCTGTGGTTTCCACTGCAGCTTCCACTGAAAACCCCAGCACTGCACCAGCCCGCATGACACGGCTGGCCGCAGCAAATACGGTATCGAGTGCACCGATATAGACAAACACATCGGCAGCCATGATGAGGTCAAAATCCTGGTCTTGTACTTGCAGCCAGTCGCTGATTTCTGCACAGTGCAGTTCATCGTACAAGCCTGTCTTTCTGGCCTGGGCCAGCATTTTTTCTGACAAGTCTATGCCTGTCAGTTTGCTGGCTGTTGGCCGCAGATAAGTGCCACACAAGCCTGTGCCACAACCCAGGTCCAGATAATTACCAGTCCCGGCTTTGACATGTTTGCTGACTGCCTTACCGAGCAAAGCGGGGATTTGATAATGCAAGACTTCCAGCAAATGTTCATCAAAATGCGTAGCGTACTGATCAAACAAATCTGCAATGTAGGCGGGTGGTGACATTGCGGGTGCATCCATCACGCCCAATGCTGCCAGCGCATAATTGATGTGTGCCAGCTCTGTCTCGTCTTTGCAGTGTTTTGCTGCTGTCTGACAGGCCGCGACAGCAGCAGCCTCTTGTCCCATCTGGCGTAAAGTATTGCCGTATTGCAGATGCGCCTTGATGTAGTCTGGCTTGATTTTTATTGCCTGTTCAAAGCTACCCACAGCAGCGGGGAATTGCTGTATTTTTTGCAGGCAGATACCCCGGTTGTACAAAGCTTGTATATGCCCAGGCTGCAAATGCAGGACATCTTCATACCCGGCGATGGCATCTTCTTCCAGCCGTAAACATTGCAGGCTGAAGGCGCGGGCAAAATGGATGGCGGCATCTTGCGGTTTTAATGTCAGCGCTTCATCAAAGTCCTGCAAGGCTTGCTGGTGCTCTTCCATTTCCTGCAGGGCGATACCGCGGTTTAATAAAGCTTCTGTATAGCGGGGATTCAGGCGCAGAGCCTTGTCATAATTATGCAGGGCCGCTACCAGTTTGCCCATGCTGCGTAGCGTATTGCCGCGGTTATTCCAGGCCATGGCATAGTCTGGCTTCAATTGCAGCGCCCGGTCATAACTGAGCAAAGCTTCTTCTGGTAGCCCCAGGTCTTGCAAGGCAGCACCCAGGTTGCCATGCGCAATCGCCTGCTGTGCATCGATAGCAATCGCCTCGCGCAGGCGTGTCACTGCCAGCCCGGCATCGCCACGTTGTTTTGCTATGACGCCGAGCAGTTGCAAGGCATCAAAATGCTCAGGCTGGTTTTGTAAAACCTGCAGGTAGAGTGCTTCTGCTGCATCCAGCTTGCCTTGCTGGTGCAGTGCAACTGCCTGTTGCAATATTGCGCTGATCTGTTTGCTCATTCTACTGTTCAATTTCCTGTACTATCTGGACTATCTTATCAAGGATTAATGCTATGGATGAACAGGAATTGTTGGCGCTTTTATGGAGCCTGTTACCTTCCCGCGCCTACCTGATTGCCGCCTTTGTTTTTGGCTTGCTCGGTATGGCTGCGTTTTACTATGGCAGGAAAAAAACCAACAAGCGTGTCACATGGCTGTCTGTAGGCCTGATGTTTTATCCCTACGTCATCGGCAGCGACATACGCCTGCTATACGGCGTAGGCATTGCTTTTTGCATTGCCATCGCCGTCAGTATTTATTATCCCCAGGAGCCTAAAACTTAGTCCAGGATTTTTTCCATCTCTTCAAACTGCAGGTTTTCTACCAGCATCTGTTCCTTGCCATTATCGGATGGGAAGGGCTTGAAGCGACCTGTGCGTACATAGCCACGGCGCTCGTAGTAAGCAATCAGTTCTTTCCTGACGCTGATGACGGTCATCCATATCTTGTTGATGCCCCATAATTTCTGCGCATGTTTTTCAGCAGTCTGCATGAAATGCTTGCCTAAGCCATTACCCTGTAGCACAGGGCGCACCACAAACATGCCCAGGTAGGCGGCACCTTCAGTTCTTTCCAGATTCACGCAACCGATGATGTCTTCACCTTGTAAACACAGCAGGATCACGGAATCGGGATTGGCAATCAGTCCGCGCACTTCAGGTGGGAATATGCGTGAGCCTTGTAACAAATCAGCTTCTGTAGTCCATCCCGCACGGCTGCTGTCGCCACGGTAGGCACTGTTCACCAGTGCCGCGATAGTGTCCGCGTCGGCATCAACGGCGGGGCGGAAATGGATGTCTGCGGTGTTTTCTGTCATGGCTGTCTAGGTAAGATGAATTCTGGCTGGCGATGGGCTGAAATAATAACATGTGTTTCTTGCCCCAGAATCTGGCTTTGCGTGCGCCAGGCAGCGTGTTAACATGTCAATAGCAATAGAAAATTTTATCTTCTTATTAAATCCCTATATTAAATCCCTGAGCTGGCAATGAAAACTTCTGCAACCAAGGCTGTCCTGTTTGTCTGCATGGGCAATATTTGCCGCTCACCCAGTGCCGAGGGCGTATTCCGTGCCCACGCCGGGGCAGCAGGGCTGGATTTGCATATCGATTCTGCCGGTACCCATGCCTATCACATAGGCGAGGCACCTGATCCGCGCTCGCAACAATTTTCAGCGCGCCGTGGCATAGACTTGTCGCAGCAAAGGGCGCGCAAACTCATTGCAGATGATTTTGAAAGTTTCGACCTGTTGCTGGCCATGGATAAGGATAACCTGGCACGCATGAAAGCTGCCTGCCCACCGCAACATCAGCACAAGCTCAAACTCATGATGGATTATGCGAACCACAGTGACAGCGACATCGTGCCCGACCCCTATTATGGCGGGACGGATGGTTTTGACCTGGTGCTGGATTATATCGAGGATGCTAGCGCTGGCCTGGTGCGCGCTGTCCAGCAAGAGACGTCTGTCAAAAAAGGAGAAGCCTGATGCAGGCACAAGATCTCGAATTCATCATGAAATCCATACGCCAGTATTTGCAAATGCGCCCTGATAGTGCTGATACTGTCGAGGGTATTGCCAGATTCTGGATAGACTGGCAAGGTGAACCCTTACAAATATCCATGGTATCGCAAGCACTTGAAAACATGCGCAATGCTGGTGAACTGGAGAGTCGTAATGTGGGCGGGCGCACGATCTGGCATGCCAGGCGTTGAAACCCGCTGTAACTTTATTCATGCAATCAAATAGAATCTTTCTTAACAGTATGCTCAGCCTGGGGATTTTCCTCGGCTTTGCCTTGCCAGCACATGCCCGCAATGAGTTGGTAAAAATCGAAACCGTCAGAGGTGCATATTCCAATGCTTTGCTGGCGACCAATAACAGCCGCATGCCAGTCACGGTTACCTTGCAACTCAGCAGTTTCAGTAATCTGACCTCGAGTAAAAGATGGCCCATACAGGCGCAACTGACGGGTGGCCAGAGTATGGAGTTAGTACAGATATCTGCCGCCAATGGGCAATTTGGCTATACCA
This sequence comes from Undibacterium sp. TC4M20W, assembly GCF_049340245.1. Taxonomy (NCBI): domain Bacteria; kingdom Pseudomonadati; phylum Pseudomonadota; class Betaproteobacteria; order Burkholderiales; family Oxalobacteraceae; genus Undibacterium; species Undibacterium sp. TC4M20W. The sequence goes on along the minus strand of NZ_JBMPPI010000017.1, from coordinate 66,057 downwards.
TCGATTACAGTAGCCAGTTCGTGCAGGGTGACCCCAATGCTCGGCATGATGTGAATGCCAGCTATCAAATTCCCTTCGTCGCTGGCCAGGGGTTCCAGATAGTGCAGGCCGCCGATGGCCCGCAGTTTACCCATCAGAGTGTTGCCACCCGTTATGCCGTCGATATCGATATGCCCGTAGGTACGCCAGTGGTGGCGGCGCGTGCCGGTTACGTGGTGGAAGTGATCAGCCAGTTTGCCGACAATGGGAGGATTGAGGCCGAATTTTTTGACAAGGCCAATTATGTTCGCATCCTGCATGATGACGGCACCTGGGCTGACTATTTTCATCTCATGCAAAACTCCAGCCAGGTGCAGCCGGGCATGCGTGTAGACGCGGGCCATGTGTTGGCGCTTTCCGGCAATAGTGGTTACTCTGCCACGCCGCATCTGCATTTCCATGTACAGGTGAATCAGAACGGCACCATCATTTCCCTGCCGTTCCGTTTTCATAATTCTCACGATGGTGTATTCACACCTCGCTACCAAAGCTGGCTGATACCTGATACGCCAACCGTCAACGCCAGTAAAGCCAAAGCCAGAAAGTCCCTGCGCGAATGCCTGCCTGGTGGCAAAGCAGTAGACGACGCGGTCATACGTTGCCTGTCAGCTTCTTGAATTCTCGCTTCGTCACGTGCTGGCGCACATCCCGCTGACATTGGCCCATTATTAAATAATTGTTTAAAAAGCATAAAAATATTTTCACTTTTCTCCCTTGACATTTTATGTCGTACGCTTAAAATACGACATAATATGTCTTGTATTCTTTTTTGTAACTGCTTAAAGAACTGAGGGAGTTGTATGGAAGAGCTGATGAAGCGCTTGGCAGGCATAGAAAATATACTGTCCAGGCGCATGGGTCTGGCGGATGTCAGTGCCAGCTTACTGCCTGTGACGGAGCCAGAAGGTGTGCCAGTCATGCGCATCAGCATAGAGAGCCAGGCCGAGTTGCCCGTCTTTGTCACCGTATCCCCCAGCCAGGTACTCTGCATTTGTTATCTGTGGACAGAAGAAGAAATCAAGCCAGAACGTCGTGCAGAGATGCTGGAAGCCATGATGGATTTGAATATCTCTATTCCGCTTTCCAATTTTGGCCGCATAGGACAGCACTATGTCATTTATGGATCGCTGGCACATGATGCATCAGTGGAAGACATCGCCATCGATGTCGCCATGGTGGCTGATAACGCGATTGAAGCTTTAGATGTATTCACTGAATATCTGAAATAAGGGGACTACCATGGCTGTCTTTTCTAAAATTTTGACTATGCTCAGAGGCAATTTGCGTGAAATCGGGCAAAGCGTGGTTGACCAGAATGCCAGTAGCATTTATGAGCAAGAGATTGTTGAAGCAAAAGCACATGTCGCCAGGGCCAAGCAAAACCTGACTGCCGTGATGGCAAAAGAAATGCAGGCTGCGCGGGAAATTGAAAGCCTGCAAGCAGAGCTCGCACGCTATGAAGAACTGGCTTTGCAGGCCATGCAAAAAAATGAGCTGGTGCTGGCTGAAGAAGTCGCAGGCAAACTTGCCCATCTGGAAATTGCGATTACTGAACAAAACGCCTCACGCAATGAATTCGCAGAAAACATCAATAAGCTCAAGGACATGATACGCAATGCCGAAACCAGCTTGCGTGAACATGAACGCCAGCTCGCCATGGCGAAAACCACGGAGAGCGTATATCAGGCGACTGCCACTATCTCCCAGACCATGGGTGCCAGTGGTTCAAAACTCATGAGCGCGAAAGAATCGCTGGAACGTATCAAGCAGCGCCACCAGGACATGGCAGACCAGATGCATGCAGCAGATGTATTGGAAAATGAACTGGGCGGTAAAGCACTTGACCAGAAACTGGCAGCTGCGGGCATAGGACAGGTGCCAGACCAGAAAGCTTTAGTTCTGGCCAGGTTGCAGGCAAAATTCAGTGCGCGGCAAGTGGCAATGATGAAGCCAGCGACCAGTGATGGCCAATGATGGCGCCAATTAAATAAGACAGATGCCTGAGAATCACATGGTCAAAACATCGTCAAGCTGGACTAGTTCTGACGCTGCACTGCGTGCCGTGCAGGTGGCGTTTGATGTTGAAAAACAGGTGATAGAAGCCGTGCGTCGTGCAGCCTTCGACAACCAGTTATCACCCTCTGACCAGATACGCCTGATACTGGGTTTGCCCTATAACAGCAAGCCTGTCAGGCCGCGCCTGACGGTCACTTTGAGTGATGCCGATTACGTCATGCTGGCGGAGCGCTTTGGCATAGATCTGGAAGACAAGCGTGCGATCAAAGAGCGCTTGAATCAGGAGTTGATCAATTTTACAAAAAAATAATCCTGACATGATGGGGCCTGTTACGATCACCACGGTGTTTGCTTAAGAGCTGACCGATGCGGCTTATATCAACAAAAATAACAGACAGGGAAAATTCATGAATATCTGGCAGTTGCTGAGCAGCTTTCCAACCTCAATACCCAGCGTACTGATGGGTGTACTTCTGGTGTACTGGCTGCTCTCCATCTTTGGCCTGGTTGACTTTGGTCATCATCTTGATGCTGGTGGTGGGCATGATCTGCACCTTGGTCACCATGATCTTGGCCATCATGATGTTCATGCAGACGGTGACAGTGCCGACCTGCATACCGTGGCGGGATATCTGGTGGCAATGGGGCTGGGTGGCGTACCTTTTTCCATCGTCGCCACCCTCATCATTTTTTTTACCTGGCTATTCACGGCATTGGTACATCAATATTTGCTGGCCCTGGTGCCAACGGCAACGCTGCAATTAGTAGCGGGTAGTGGCACGCTGCTGGCCGCCATGGCCTTGTCCATTCCTATTTCTGCCAGGCTCATCAAACCCATGCGCAGTTTGTTCGTGCGCCACTATGCCAGGGATAACCATAGCCTGATTGGACATAGCTGCCGCATCGTGACGGAAAGCGTCGACGAGAAATTTGGCCGCGCAGAAATCGAAGATCATGGTGTCGCCATCAATATCCGGGTATGGGCAGCCAGCCCCAATAGCTTGAAAAAGAATTCAATAGCAGTCGTGCTTGCCTATAACGACGGCAATCAGCAGTACGAAGTAAGTGCTCTTACAGAGCAGATTTAATTTTAAATTTACCAAAAGACAAACAAGGAATTTCATGGACATCATGCTGCTCGCAATTGGCTTCGGCGTTATTGTGTTACTCGGTGCACTGGCAATGTTCGCCAAGTTCTACCACAAGGTAGAACAGGGTCACGCAATGATTATCAATACTCTCAGGGCAGAGCCCGATGTTACCTTCACAGGTGGCATTGTTTATCCCATCATCCATAAAAAAGAACTTATGGAGATTTCTTTGAAGACCATAGAAATCGCCAGGATGGGTAAAGATGGCCTGATCTGCATGGATAATATCCGTGCCGACATCAAGGTCACTTTTTTTATCCGCGTCAACAAGACAGCGCAGGACGTGTTGAAGGTTGCGCAAGCGGTAGGTTGCGCGCGTGCCTCGCACCAGGACACGCTGGAAAGCCTGTTCGCCGCCAAGTTTGCCGAAGCACTCAAGACTGTTGGCAAGTCCATGGACTTTGTCGATCTGTATCAGGCGCGCAACCGCTTTCGTGATGAAATCATTCGCCAGATCGGTGATGATCTGTCTGGTTATGTACTCGAAGATGCGGCGATTGATTACATCGAGCAAACATCGCTGGATAAAATGGATGCCCACAATATTCTGGATGCCCAGGGTATCAAGAAAATCACTGAACTGACTGCGATAGAAAGCATACGCACCAATGAATTGAAGCGCGATGAAGAAATGCGCATCAAGAAAAAGAACGTGGAAACCCGCGAAGCCATACTCGAACTTGAACGCCAGCAATGTGATGCTGAATCACGTCAGGGGCGTGAAATAGGATCGGTACGTGCACGTGAGCAGGCCGAGACCCAGAAAGTCCAGGCTGAAGAACATGCCAAGTCAGAAATGGCGCGCCTGCAGTCGGAACAGATCGTGCTGGTACAGCAAGAAAATACCATGCGTGAAAAAGAAGTGGCAGAAAACAATCGCAAGCGTGCTGTCGCGATTGAAGAAGAGCGTGTGACAAGAGCCCGTCAGCTGGAAATCGTCGACAGGGAAAGAGAAGTCGCGCTGCAATCCATAGAAAAAGAAAAAGCCATAGAAATCCAGAAAAAAGCGATCGCCGATGTTATCCGCGAACGCATCGTGGTGGAACGCACGGTTGCAGAACAGGAAGAAGCCATCAAGGAAGTACGTGTGGTGGCTGAAGCTGACCGTCAGAGAAAGAGCGTGGTGATCACCGCAGAAGCCAGTGCCGAAGAAAAAATGGTATTGACAGTCAAAGCAGCCGAAGCAGAAGAACGCTCTGCCAAACACAGGGCAGCACAAGATTTGACATTGGCCGATGCCGCATTGAAAGTCGCTGAAAAAGGAGCTGAATCCAAGAAGCGCGAAGCCGAAGGCCGTGAAGCAGAACTGGCAGCACCTGGTCTGGCCGACGCTAAAGTCAGGATCGCCGCATCTGAAGCTATCCTGAAGCAGGGTGCAGCACAGGCAGAATCAACCCGTATGCAAATGGAAGCAGAAGCCAAGGGTAAAGAGCAACTGGGCCGCGCAGAAGCCAATGTCCGCATTGCCGGTGCCGAAGCAACGGCCAAGCAGGGTGCAGCAGATGCTGAATCCTTGCGCTTGCATATGCAGGCTGAGGCACAGGGTCATGAGCAAATGGGCCTGGCTGCGGCAAATGTCAAAACGGCAGATGCCAGCGCAACGGTCACCCATGGTGATGCTGAAGCCCACGTCATACAAACCCGTTTTGAAGCAGAATCCAAAGGCTTGCGTCAAAAATTTGAAGCCATGGCTGCCATGAGTGATGAAACCCGTGCCCATGAAGAATTCCGTATGCAACTGGAAATCTCCAATCAGCAAATCATGAAAGGTCTGGACGCGCAGACACATATTGCCAAAGATCAGGCTGAGGTACTCGGCAAGGCCCTGCAAAATGCCAATATCGATATCGTCGGTGGTGAGGGCGACTACTTTGACCGCTTCGTCAATGCCCTGGCGATAGGCAAGGGTATAGACGGCACGATACAGAAGAGTAAAACCTTGCAGGTTGGCTTGAAAAATCACCTGAGTGGCGAACGCGACATGGTGCATGACTTGCGTGACCTGGTAGGTGCACTGGGTGGTTCATCTGCTGAATTGCAAAACCTGTCCTTGTCTGCCTTCCTGTCCAGAGTGAATACACAGGGTACGGCACAACAGAAAAGTGCTCTGCATACACTGATCAACAGTCTGGGCAAAGGCGCTGAGGGCGCAGAGAAAGTTTTGCCATAAGACAGATTTGCATGACTTTACTTCCGAAGAGAAGTGCAGGTTTGCACTTCTCTTCGCGTCAATGCAGTTGTTGATGACTGCCTGATATGCAAACGAAAAAACAAACGGAAAACCCAGCAATGAATGCAATGCCTGAGCAAGCCGCGTCCAGCGATACTGACAACACACAAAACACAGGTTCGCCGGATAAGTCAAATCCACAAGCCGCAGGTGTTGAGCATTCCGGCAGTTTTGATTTGCTGCGTCAGCGACTCAATAATCAAGGCAAGCTGATATCCGACAAAGCGGCGCTGCTCAATAGTGCCAGGCTGGAAGAGTTTGGCCGCGATGAGATGAATCTGCTGGCACGCACCCGTGCGCGTACAGAAAACAATTGTGTATCGCGTGACCTGGTCCTGGTCGGCGACATACTGGTGCTGGGTTACAACGTCTTCATCGGGCTGCGGCAAGAGACGCGGGTTGCCGATGTGTTTGCCCTGTATCGCCTGGATAATAGCAGCGGGCAACATGAGCTGGAACCGGTGAAGCTGGAAGATACCTTCCTCAGCGATACGCGCTTCCTCAATGAGTTCAGGGAACTTTATAGTTATTATAAAAATGCCCAACTGGTGCAACTGCGTGTGCACCAGGGCAAATTGCTGGCCGCCTTTAAAATAGGCGAACGCATGTCGGATATCCGCGTGTTTCGCTGGCAGATAAAAGATGATGGCACTGTTAGCTATATTGATAACCGGGGTGAAAGAGATGTCGCCCTGCCACCAGCCCATGATTTTGAATGGTTGTTGGCTACCCGTGAACAGCATGTCATCGGCAAGCATTCCCATGTCAATATCCTTGATACCCTGTTTGTTGAATCCATAGGTGGTGACCTCACCGTCAAGATAGAAAATAATACGGACACAGGCCTGGGTATTTACGCCGAACCGGTGGAAGATGCCAACCAGTCTCTGAACGATGCAGAAATCGCCTACGCAGCAGTAGGTGAGCTGATATTGTTGCGGGTAAAGCCTTACCGCGAAACCCAGAGTCGCTATCTGGTGTATGTACGCCGTACCCAGCAAGTGCTTAGGGTAGATGCCATAGGCAGGTCTTGCGTGCAATTGCCAGAAGATCACGGTATCGTTTTTCCTGGTGGTTACATACTGCAAAGCGGTGAGCATCGCCTGTTCAGTGATTTGCCGACAGACCTGCAATTCAAGCGCCGCATCCTGTCACCCAATGGTGAAGATGTCTTGTACGTGTTTTATGGCGTAGAGCCTGGCATTTATGTCTTGCTGACCTATAACCTCATCAACAAGTCACTGGAACAGCCATTGCTCGCCCAGGGTTATGCCCGCTATGGCGACGGGCGCATGATGTTGTTTACAGCGGAGAGCGAAGAGCCTACCCGCAACCATGCGATGCAATTGTGGCAGACGCCTTTTCTTAGCGATGATCATGCCGCCCGGCAGGCCCCGCGTCAAAGTTTTTTTGGCAAGATAGGTAACCGCGAACTGGTGCGTGGTTTGTCTGAGCTGTATTCACTGGCAAAGTCAGTGCGCGAACAGGATGAAATCAGCAGTACCCGCCTGCCCAGTCGTTTTGTGTATGAAGCGATTGCCAAACAAGCACGGCATCTGATCGATGCCCATTACTGGCTGAGCGCAGAGCAGGCCAGGGAAATCGGCAAGGATGTACAGAGCCTTATAGAAGTGGCGCGCGCCACCCTGGATGAGTTTGACAAGGTCGCAGCCATACAAAGTCAGGCCAGAAAGACCTTGCAGCAAATAGAGTTTACACAAAAGCAGTTGCTGACAGAAACCGCCAGCCGCTTGTGGCATGCACCCGGTGATTTCATAGCTGCGCTGGAACAGATACGTCTGCTGCGCGGGCAATTGACCGGACTTAAAGAGCAGCGCTATATGGACGTAGCGCGTCTGGATGATCTCGACGATGAACTGGCAACAGAAGAAAGACGAGTAGCAGAGCGCACTGTGCAGTTTTTGTCACGCGACGATGCCTTTGTAAAAATCCATGAAGAGGTCGCCAAATTCAGCAGCCAGTTGGGCGCTCTGCAAACCACGGCAGAATTGACACCTGTCTACGAAGCCTTGGACAAGCATGCACACAATCTCGATGGCTTGACAGAATTACTGGGGACATTGGCGGTAGGGGACGCCAGCTTGCGCACCAGGATACTTGATACGATATCCAGTATTTATGCTGAATTGAATAAACTGCGGGCAGAGGCACGTTTGCGCCGTAAACAGTTGTCGCAAGGTGAATCAGCTGCCGAGTTTGCAGCACAATTAAAACTGTTTGCTCAATCGGTAGATAGCGCGCTGGAACAGGCCGCTACGCCTGAACGTTGTGATGAATTGCTGACCCGTTTGCTGGCGCAACTGGAAGAACTGGAAGGTCGCTTTGCCGAGCAGGATGAATACCTGACCGAAATCGCTCACAAGCGCGAATCGGTATACGAAACTTTTGAAGGCAAGAAACAAATCCTGAACGATGCCCGTTCACGCCGCGCCCAGGCCATCATGGAAGCAGCGCGCCGCATCCTGACCGGCATCCCCAAGCGCCTGACACAGTTCCAGGAACAGGCACAAATGGAGGCTTATTTTGCCTCTGATTCCCTGCTCAATAAACTCAGGGCCAGCATAGAAGAATTACGCAAGCTGGGTAATCAGGTTGCGGCTGATGACCTGGCTGGTCAGCTTAAAAATATTCGTGAGCAAGCACAGCGTTCCCTGCGTGACCGCAGCGAACTGGTAACCGGCAATACCATACGCCTGGGTCGTCATGCATTTACCGTCAACCGGCAATTGCTGGACCTGACCATTATCGCCAGACAGGACAAGCTGTCTTACCACATCAGCGGCACAGATTATTTCTGTACGGTTGAAGATACCCGCCTTGAAGCATTGCGGCCCTATTGGGGGCTGGAGATATTGTCAGAATCTCCGCAGGTTTATCGCGCCGAATACCTGGCCTATCAAATCATGGAGAGTTCCCGTGGAGAGGCAGGCAATGGCAAATGGCACGAATTGCTGGAGGCTGCGGCACAGACCGATACCTCAATACTCGATAATCTGGTGCGGCGTTTTGCTGCAGCACGTTTTCAGGAAGGCTATCAAAAAGGTGTACATGATCATGATGCAAGCGCCATCCTGCGCGACCTGGTTCCCATGGTGGAGAATGCCGGACTATTGCGCTACAAGCCACTGGCAAGGGCAGTCGCTGTGCTGTACTGGCAACATCTGAGCAATACCCCCAGCCTGCAAGTAGCAGCGCAGACTTTGCAGCATCAGGCTGAGCAGGCGGAACTGATGAGCAAGCAATTTGGCAATGGCCGCCTGTTACGCCAGCTCGCCGTTGAACAACAGCAAGCTCTGCAAAAGTATGTGCAGCAACAGCACCTGGATTTCAGTCACTGCATGGAAGCAGGCACAGAATCCATGTCCATGTTAATGGAAGAAGCAGCCAGCTATTTACTCGATGAACTCAGCCAGGATGCTGGTGGCGTCAAACGTGCAACGGCGCATGAATGGATATGCAGCCGCGCTGCTAATGACATCATGCAGGGCATCTTGCAGCATCTGACCAGAAATGCCATCCCCCTGCCGTGGCAAGAGCAAACCCTGGCATTGCATGCACGCTGGCAACTCGCCAGTGAATGGGTGCATGGTTATATCACGCATCAGCAACTGGACCACAATCTTTTGCCAGAAGTCAGTGCAGCCTTGCTGTGTAATTTGCCGCGCCGCATACATTCAGCAGATTTGCAGGCACAGGTTAGCGGTATGCTGGGTGAACATGTGCTTGTCACTACGCCAGCAGATGCGCAAGACAAGAGCCCGGTCTTGAATCTGCAGCTCAATGACTACCTGCGCAAGCTCTCGCACCATGTCAAGCTCATCGTTCCTGCTTATCAGGAATTGCAAACCCTGCGCCTGCAACTGGTACAGGAAGAAAAAGCCCGTCTGCATCTTGAGCAATTCCAGGCCAAGCCTTTGTCCAGCTTTGTCCGCAATCGTCTGATTGATGAAGTCTACCTGCCCATGGTGGGTGATAACCTGGCCAAGCAGATAGGTGCAGCCGGGGCGCAAAGGCGCACTGACTCCATGGGCATGCTCTTGCTGATTTCACCGCCGGGTTATGGCAAGACTACGCTGATGGAATATCTGGGTGACAGGCTGGGGATGATCTTTGTCCGTATCAATTGCCCGGTGCTGGGTCACAATGTCACTTCGCTTGATCCTGCGCAAGCCAGCAGCAGTGCTGCCCGCATGGAATTGGAGAAGCTTAATCTCGGTCTGGCCATGGGTAATAATGTGATGCTGTATCTGGATGATATCCAGCATACTCATCCTGAGTTCCTGCAAAAATTCATTGCCCTGGCCGACGGTACGCGCCGCATCGAAGGCGTCTGGCGCGGTGCCAGCCAGAGTTATGACTTGCGCGGCAAGCGCTTTGCCATTGTCATGGCTGGTAACCCGTATACTGAATCGGGCGAGATGTTCAAGATTCCCGATATGCTGGCAAATCGTGCCGATATTTATAATCTGGGTGATGTGCTGAGCGGCAAAGAAGATGCCTTTGCCTTGTCATACATAGAAAATGCCCTGGTATCACACCCGGCCCTGCATTTGTTGAGTACGCGTGACCCGCAAGACACCTATCAACTGATCAGGATGGCGCAGGGTGAACTCATACCGGCCAGCGATTTGAAGCACGTCTACAGCCAGCAAGAAACTTCAGAAATCTGCGCGCTTTTGCAACGCCTGTTCAAAGTACGTGATGCCTTGCTGAAGGTGAACCGGGCTTACATCGCTTCTGCCTCGCAAGATGATCATTTCCGTACCGAACCGGCATTCAAGCTGCAAGGTAGTTACCGCAATATGAGCAAGCTGACGCCAAAAATATCAGCACTGATGCATGATGATGAACTGGATCTTTTATTACGTGATCACTACCGTGGCGAGGCACAGACCCTGACCATGGGTGCAGAAGAAAATCTCTTGAAACTCGCACATCTGCTGGGCCAGCCCCAGCCAGAAGAGCAGGCACGCTGGCAAGACCTGCTGCATGAATTTGGCCGCTTGCGCAAGCAGGGCGGTGCAGATGCGGATGGTGCCACCAAGGTCGCCAATTTGCTGGCTGATATCAGTCAACAAATTGCTGCGCTGGGACAGAAGGCACGCAGTGATGTACATATCAACATGCCGGACCAGGAGGTATTGCAAGCAACCCTGAAGCGTCTGGCAGAAAGTTATGAGCAAACCTTGTTGCCCATCATCAGCGCCATGAACCACAAGATGCGCCTTGACCATAGCATCTGGGACAATGTGCGCGAAATGTCCACCAGTCTGCATGATCTGGAAAAGCATCTGATCCCAGGACGTTATGCAGAAAAAAAGAAAAAAGAGAAAGATGCCAGGCCTGCGGAAGACAAGTCCTGAATATTTGCCTCCTGAGTGATGAAGCTGATACTTGCTGTGATGAAAACCCGGCAAGCAAAAATTTCAGTGTGATTGCGCTGCTATACTGCAAAGTATGGATACCAGCATCTCTCATACGTCTTCAAACCCTTTGCCGCAGCCTGCGCCACAGACCTGGCAGGCGGCAGGCAAGGTATTGCTGCTGAATATAGTCCTGTGGAGCACGCTAAGCCTGATCGGCGCACTGACTTCGCTTAATGATGATTTGCGCGAGGGAAATCAGGGTGATTTCTGGCTGATATTTCAAAGCTGGGGCAGGAGCGCTATCGCACTGGCGATACTTGGCTACATCCTGGCGTATTGTTTCAAACGCTGGCCGTGGTTTTACAGTAGTGCTTTGCATATTGCTGTTGGATATGGCTTGTTATTGCTGATCGTTCTACCAGGACAGTTGCTGTATGTAGGCAAGCTGTTTACCCTGGATGGCCCGCATGATATAAACTGGGGGCAGATACAGGCAGAGTTGCAGGTCTTCGACAAGCTGGCGGCGCTGTTGCGCTTATCTTCCATCAGTGCCGTATATTTTGCTGTGGTCGCCATCAAGATATGGCAGCAAAGCCAGGAACGGGGTCGTGCCTGGGCGCAGGAGCGAGAAGATACCCTGGCCCTGCGGCTGGAGCTGGAACAGCAAAAATCCCTGGCGCTGCGGGCGCAGTTGGAACCGCATTTCATGTTCAATGCCCTGAATGCGATCAGTGCCCTGGTGATTTCTGACAACAAGGATGTTGCCCTGAGTGGCATACAGGGTCTCAGTGAACTCTTGCGCTATGCACTGGCTGCCGGCGATAAAAACTGGGTCAGGTTTGCCGAAGAACTGGCTTTTGTGCAGGATTACCTGGCCCTGCAGGCCCTGCGCTATGGTGAACGCCTGCATGTCGCCATCGTCGGGGTGGATGAACAGGTACTGGCCTGTGATTGTCCACCCTTATTATTGCAGCCGCTGATAGAAAATGCACTCAGGCATGACCTGGATTGCCATGAAGAAGCCAGTGACATCTTGTGCAGTTTTGAATGCCGGGAAGGTAATCTGCTGATACGCATCAGTAATCCCGTACATGTTGAGGCTGCGGCCAACCCCGGCGTTGGCCTGGGTTTGCGCAATACCATGGCGCGGCTGCAACTGGCCTATGGTGATGCCGCATCCTTGCAGACAGGGATAGACGCAGGCCGTTTCCAGGTCACGATCAGGCTGCCTGTTAATACTGCTGGCAACCTGGCATGACTATGGCTATCCGCAGCATCATTGTCGATGATGAAGAGCATGCACGCATCACCCTGGGTTATGCCCTGGGCAAATATGCTGAATGGCAGGTGTTGGCCGTGCTTAAAAATGCGGCGGCAGCGCGTGATTTTCTCGCGCAAATACGGTCGATGTGGTGTTCCTGGATATACAAATGCCCAGGGAATCAGGGCTGGAACTGGCCCGCAGTCTGGCTGCGCAGTCGAGACCACCACTGATCATCTTTGTGACTGCTTACAATGTCCATGCGATAGATGCCTTTGAGCTGCATGCACTGGATTACCTGCTCAAGCCTTTCAGCCAGGACAGATTTGCCACAACCCTGGAGCGTGCCAGGCAAATGCTGAGCCTGACACAGCAGCCTGCGTATGCTCAGGCTCTGGCAGCCTGCCTGGTTGCCGGCCAGCATAAAGCTGCTGAGCCAACATATCTGCAGCAAGTCACGGTCAGGTCGGTGGGCGAGATGGAGTGCATACGGCTCGCTGACGTGCACTGGATAGGGGCGGCAGGTAATTATGTAGAGCTGCACCTGGGCCAGCGTGTAGTCTTGCACAGAGTAGCGCTCAGCAAGCTGGAAGAATATCTCGACCCCCGCCAGTTCATCCGGGTACACCGGGGTGTCATCGTCAGGACAGACCAGCCCATCCATTTGCAGGTAATGGGCAACGGCGGCTACCAACTGACATTGCGTAGCGGTGACGAAGTCGCCGTCAGCAAGAATTATATTGATGCCCTGCGCCAGCTCATGCTGGAGCCCGCCCTGCCCCGAATTTGAGCACGCTCCTGAACTTATCCCCGCCTATTGGGTCTGATTCCCTGTAATTCAAGCAAGTCTGTTTGCATTTCAGTACGCCAAATCAGCATTTCATCCATAAAAAAGTGCACTTCAAAACCAAGGCGATTGAACTGGACAGGACTACAGGGAATACTCTCTCATCCAATTTCCCCACACTAATAGCGACAGGGACCATCATGTTACGTAAAACTCTACTTGTTCTTGCCATAGCCTCAGCGCTGGCAGCTTGCAGCAAAGACAAAGCTGCAGAAAAAGCAGACGCGAGCTCCAGTGCAAGTGCCAGCTCTAGTGCCGTGGCTGGCAAGGGTGGTGCAAACGACAAAAAAGACAAAGCACCCGTCAAGCTCGTCATTGCACCGGAAGACGTGATGACAGTACAGAGCAATGCGATGGCATCTGGCCCGGTAGTGACAGGCTCAATACAGCCAGAGCGCAAGGCTGACCTGCGTGCAGAGGTGAGCGCGGTTGTTTTGCAGGTATTGAAAGAAAACGGTGATGTCGTCAAGCGTGGCGATATCCTGGTCAAGCTTGATGAAACCTCTATCCGCGATAACCTCAATTCAGCAGAAGATGCATCCCGTAATGCGGCCCTGGCGCTGGATCAGTCAGACCGCGCCCTGCAAAGGCTCAAAACCCTGCGTGCATCCGGCATGACATCCCTGCAGGCACTGGATGATGCAGAAGTACGCCGTAACAGTGCCCAGAGTGAGCTGTCGGCTGCTAAAGCACGCGCCGTGACGGCACGCCAGCAATTGCAGCGCACTGTCGTGCGCGCACCATTTGATGGCGTTGTCAGCGAACGCAAAGTATCGGCTGGCGATACTGCCGCCATAGGCAAGGAACTGGTCAAGGTCATCGACCCGACCAGCATGCGCTTTGCTGGTCGCGTATCGACCGACAAGATTGCCATGGTCAAGGTTGGCCAGCCGGTAGGTTTCCGCATCAATGGCTATGCCGGGCAAGAGTTCCGTGGCAAGGTCACCCGCGTTGATCCGGCAGCGAATGATGTTACCCGTCAGGTTGAAGTGCTGGTGGCCTTTGCCGACAGCAAGCAACCCAGCGTGTCTGGCCTGTATGCCGAAGGCAATATAGAAGCAGCAACCGTCAGTGCCCTGATGTTGCCTGAAGCTGCCGTCGTCAAATCTGGCGACAAGGCCTATGCCTGGAAAGTGGCAGGCAAGACGCTCAGCAAGGTAGATCTGCAAATTGGAAAGCGTGACCAGCGCACCGGCAATTATGAAGTCCGTAGCGGCCTTGCCGCAGGGGATGTCGTCATGCGCAGCCCCAGCTCCAGTTTCAAGGATGGCCAGAACATAGAGCTGGCTGCTGCCAAAGTGGCAGTGGCTGACGCGACCCCAGCACAAGGGAAATAATCATGTTCTTATCTGACTTCAGTATCAAAAAGCCGACGGCGACCATCGTCCTGATCGTCGCCCTCATGGCTTTGGGTTTGCTGGCTCTCAGCAAGCTCAGGGTGAACCAGAACCCTGACGTCGAAGTACCTGGCTTGTCAGTCGTGATTGCCTATCCTGGCGCTTCGCCGGATACGGTAGAGCGCGAAGTCATCAACCGCCTCGAGAAATCCCTGCAAGCAGTGGCCGGTGTCGAAGAAGTCTGGGCCACGGCATCAGAAAACAATGGCCGCTTCGACATGCGTTTCAGCTTCAAGAAAAACATGATCGAGGCTTCTGATGAAGTCCGTAACGTCATCTCTGGCCTGCGCTATAAGATGCCGACAGAAATGCGCGAACCCATGATACGCCGCTGGGACCCGGGTTCACAGCCTATCGTCAATATGGCTTTGTCATCCAATAAACAGAGCCACGCCGAAATTTCCCGCCTGGCTGAAGATACGCTGGCCGACAAACTGCGCAGTATCAATGGCGTGGCAACCGTAGAAGTCAGTGGCTCGCTGAAGCGTGAATTATCTGTGCTCCTGCGTGCAGAAAAATTGCGTGAATTCAATGTCTCCGTCGGCGAAGTCGTCAATGCCCTGCGCAATCAGAATACCAATGCGCCAGTAGGCAAGATACGCGGCACGCTGGATGAAGAAAGCATACGCCTGGTAGGCCGTATAGAAACACCAGAAGAATTCCAGGGCATCGTCATTAAACGTACTGGCGACCAGGTAGTGCGCCTGTCACAGGTAGCGACCATAGAAGACAGTTTTGCTGACAAGGATGGCCTTAGCATACGCAGTGGCAAACCGAATGTCGGTATCTTTGTGACCCGTGCACGTGATGCGAGTACCGTCAGCGTCGCAAAAGCTGTCAATGATAAAGTTGAAGAAATCAACAAGGAACTTGAGAAAACACAACCGGGTACCAAGTTGGAAATCACCCGTGATGGTGGCAAGGATGCACAACGCAGTCTGAACAACGTTATCGAATCCCTGGTGCTCGGCGCTGGGCTGACCATCTTTGTTGTATATGCATTTTTGAATTCATGGCGTTCTACCCTGATCACGGCCCTGAGTTTGCCAACTTCCGTCATCGCTGCTTTCATCGCCGTCTGGCTGTGTGGCTTTACACTGAACTTCATGACTTTGCTGGGTCTGTCACTGGCGATTGGTGTGCTGATTGATGATGCAATTGTGGTGCGGGAAAATATTGTGCGTCACATGCAAAATGGTTCAGACCGCCGTACTGCTGCACTTGAAGGTACGGCAGAGATAGGCCTGGCCGTAGCAGCAACGACGTTTTCTATCATAGCGGTATTTATTCCTGTCGCCTTCATGCCTGGCATGCCCGGTGAATGGTTCCGCCCGTTTGCCCTGACTGTGGCTTGTTCGGTGCTGGTCAGTCTGGGTATTTCGTTCACGCTTGATCCTATGTTGTCGGCATACTGGGGTGACCCACCGGACCACCATACTGCACCGAAAAAAGGCATCAGCAAGGTTCTGGCACGTTTCAATGACTGGTTTGATCATCAGTCTGACCGTTACGGTAATGTGATTGCCTGGGCCCTGCATCACCGCCGTTCCATGGGCGCGATTGCCCTGTTGACGCTGGTGGCTGCGCTGGCTGTACAAGTCAAATGGGGTGGCACCAGTTTCCTGCCGGCCTCTGACTCTGGCAACCTGATGATCACCGTGCGCACTCCTGCTTCATCTTCACTGGAATATGCACGCCTGAAAATGGAAAGGGCAGCAGAAATAGCACGTACCTTGCCAGAGACTAAAGAAACCAATAGCAATATCACGCCTGCCGGTGGCCGCATCTATGTCGATATCGGCAAACGTACCGAACGGAAACGCGGTGCCAAAGAAATTGCTGCCGAATTGCGCGAGAAAGTACGTGTCCTGGTTGGCGCAGAATACGTGGTGCTGGATGACCTCAACAATGGCGCACAAAAACCGGTGCAGATAGAATTTACCGGCCCCGATTCACGCAAGTTGCTGGAAATTACCAGTGCCTACATGGATAAATTGCGCCAGGTGCCAGGCGCAGTTGATGTCGGCTTGTCTGAGCAGGATCCGAAAAAAGAACTGAAGATAGAACTGAACCGTGGCCTTGCCAATTCCATGGGTATTTCTTCCAATGATGCAGCGCAGGCCTTGCGGGTTGCCTTTGCCGGTATCGAGGTTGGCGACTGGGTAGATCCTACTGGTGAGACCCGCGATGTGGCCGTACGACTGCATCCTGATGACCGCGTCAGCAAGGAAAACATAGAACGCCTGCCTATCGCTGTATCAGGCACCAGCCAGATGGTACCGCTCGACCAGATCGCCACCATCACCATGGGCAAAGGGCCATCAGGTATCGAACATGCGAATGGCAAACGCACGATTACCGTATCTGCCAATGCGCAGGGCCGCTCGAATGGTGAAGTGATTGATGACGCCATGAAGCTGGCCAAGTCCTTTGACTACCCGCCTGGTTATGGCCTGTCACTGGGTGGTTCTGGTCAGGATCAGCAAGAAGTATTTGGTGCCATGCTGATCGCTCTTTTGTCTGGCATAGGTTTGATGTATCTGATACTTGTGATACAGTTCGGCTCCTTCACGGCACCGCTGGGCGTCATGTTGTCCTTGCCGCTGTCACTGATAGGTGTCGTACTGTCCTTGCTGGTCACCGGCAGTACCCTGAACCTGATGAGCTTTATCGGCATCATCATGCTCATGGGCTTAGTGGCAAAGAATGCGATTCTCTTGCTCGATGCGGCCCGCAAACAGGAAGCCGAAGGCTATGACCGTGAAGAGGCATTGATGCATGCTGGCCGTGTGCGTCTGCGCCCTATTCTGATGACAACCTTTGCGCTGATTGCAGGTATGTTGCCAGTGGCCTTGGGCCTGGGTGAAGGTGGTGAGTTCTACCGCCCGCTGGCGATCGCGATTATCGGTGGCACCATCACTTCGACGATCTTGACTTTGCTGGTCGTGCCTACCTTCTATGACAGCATAGAAATTTCACGTGACCGCATGATGGCAAAAATGCACAGACGCATGGAAGAGCGCAACCCATTGCTGGGATTTTGCATGACCATGCTGGAAGCATTATTCACTTTGCTGTTGGTACGCTTTATATATCGCATGTTGATGAAACTTTTTGGTCTCGTCACTGGTCGAAACCGTAAAGCAAATGCAGGTATGGATATCAAGGCAGAAAATGCCTGAGACACATCTCAGTGAAACTTGAAAGTGTGCAGCATTGCAGCAGTAAAGAATTGTAGTGGTAAAAAACTGGAGTAGTAAAATTTTGCAGTAGTAAAAAATTGAAGTAGTAACGCTTCCCTCTTGCTGATAGATCATTGTTCTCTGGTCAGCAATTTAACAGCCTGCGCAACGAGGTGTGCGCAGGCTTTTTTTTATTTTAAAATTACACCCCAAAAAAAACCCGCAATCTGCGGGTTTTTTGTTGCTCATCATCCTGCCTGCACTTATCTGCTTTTTACCAGGTCCGCTTCTACAATTTTCAAGAAATCATTCATCGACCAGGCTATGTCAGTCACCGTGATCGCAGGTGTATAAATCTGTCCCGCAGCGCGTGGCCGGTTGACATACACCTTGTTGGGAATGACGACCCGTGCCAGGCCTGACGGCAGTGGCTTGATACGGACTTCCATATAAGTGGAATCCGCAGAGCTGGGCGCGCCTATGAGTTTGGTATTGTCAAAGCGAGTGAATACATCCAGAGCATCGAGGCAGGCACTGGCACACTGGCCGGGAACAATGACATAGACCGGGGTTTTGAGACTGGAAGTATCTTCTGGCAAAGCCTTGTTGCCAGTCTTTGCAGCATCTTTAGTCACGCTGGAAGATTGCACATAAAAGAGCTCACCCTTGTCAAGCGCCGCCTGCATACCGCTGGCATTCGCTTGTGCCCAGGCTGCACTGTCTGCCCTGTGTTCGCTGTTGAATTGCGTTATCAGATTTTGCATATACGCAGTGTTATCCCTGGATGCGCGCCACCAGACATCCGTATTCGGGGAATAAGCCTGCATCAGCTTAGTCACTCTATTCTTACCCCATAATGCTTCGGCAAATTTTTTACTCCACTCGGAAGATCCGCCCTGGTTTTCGCGCAAGTCAATCACGATGGCATCGGCATGCAATGCACGGTCACGGTGTTCAGTGATCTCCTGCGTCATTTTATTGAGGGTTTCGCGTTCAGCCTGATTCGGTTGAAAGCTGGGCATCGCGACCCATAAGAGATTCTTTCTAGGCTCGGTCAAACCAGTGGGCAATGACTCCCCATTATATGAACGTGCGCGCCAGGTCTCGAAATTATCATTGACTGGCTGCCAGGCCAGCGTCTGTGTCATCGTCTTTGTCAGCGTCTTGTTCTGATGGCTGAATACACATTGTTTAGGCATCTGGATAAAGGGATTGCCATAATCGATCATGAACTGCCTGGCAAAATACCACCAGTGACCTGCTTCATCACTGCGGCCCTTGAAGGAAAAAACGTTTTCCATGATGAGGTCTTTAACTGGCTTGCCATCGCAACTGACTAGTCTGGACCCAACGGCAGGCTGATCGGTTTCTGATGCATAGACATACAGCGCATCACCACGCCAGACTGTGATGAAACCCGGCCAGCGTATGCGTGGCGCCAGAGAAGGAGGCAACGTTGCCTGTGCACCTGCATGCCCATCATGCAGGCTGACATTGAAGCGATTGAAAGCTGCCTCGTAGCCTGCCGCATCTTTTACTCTGTCAGCCAGAGCCATTGCATTGCTACGTGCCAGATCAAGGTTCTTGCGAAAATCCGGATTGCGGGGATCATGCGAACCCGGATGGTTTTCCAGGGTTTCCTGATAAGCCAGGTCCAGGTCTTTTTTGAATGCCTCAGTCCAGGCGGCTGGTGTTGCAGGCAAATTGCTTTGTGTCTGAGCGACACCATTCAAGCTGGCAGCCATGAACAGTGCTGCAATAGCTGTGAGAGTAAAGCGATGCGAGATATTTTTCATGTTCTTTTTTGTCAACAAAACTCAAGTGTAGCTCAGGACAAGTAAAGAACTCTGGAAATTTTTTGGGCACTCGCGCCGCTTTACAGCCATGCCATATCAAATCTTGACTGCAGGTTTAATACGCAAACCTGCCTGTGCAGCAATCTCATAAGAATGCAGACGCGCAGCATGATTGTGAATTTGCGCCGTGATCATCAATTCATCTGCGCCAGTGTAGTTGATGAAGGTCTGCATTTTTTCAGCAACGGTATCCGGCGCGCCTAGTGCAGAACAGGACAAAACCTGCTCCAGCAAGGCATGCTCCTGCGGGCCGATTTTTTGCAGGAAGCCATGCACAGGCAAAGGCAGCTTTGCCGGACGGCCACTACGCAAATTGATAAATGCCTGCTGGGCAGAGCTGGCCAGGTAATAGGCTTCATCATCCGTATCAGCCGCAAACACATTAAAGCCCAGCATGACGTATGGTTTGTCCAATTGCGCCGATGGGCGGAAGGTGGCACGGTAAATTTCTATCGCCTGCATCATTTGCTGGGGCGCAAAATGTGAGGCAAACGCATACGGCAAGCCCATGGCTGCCGCCAGTTGCGCACCAAACAGGCTGGAACCCAAAATCCAGATAGGCACTTTCAAACCGTGCCCAGGCACAGCACGCACCGCCTGCTGTGAATCTTCACTGAGATAATCCATCAGTTCAGCCACATCCTGCGGGAACTCATCGGCATCGCTGGAGAGATTGCGACGCAAGGCACGCGCAGTGCGCTGGTCTGAACCAGGTGCACGCCCCAGGCCCAGGTCTATGCGGCCAGGGTAAAGCGATTCCAGCGTACCAAATTGTTCAGCGATGACGAGTGGCGAATGATTTGGCAACATGATGCCACCAGCCCCAACGCGTATGCTTTTGGTACCGCCAGCAATATGACCTATCATTACAGAAGTGGCAGCACTGGCAATACCAGGCATGCCGTGGTGTTCTGCCAGCCAGTAACGCTGATAACCCCAGCTTTCGCCATGCTGCGCCAGACTGAGGGAATTGCGGAAAGATTGCGCAGCATCACTGCCTTCGGCAATCGGTGACAGATCGAGTATGGATAAGGGATATGGAGAAGACATAGCCTGCAATTTCAAATGGAGAGAAAACCATTATGGTTGAAATTGCGATTCTCTGTTGGCAGGCTCAAATTTCTTACGATTGTTGCAAAACAAATCGGACTAACTGTTCGAATTACTTTAACGCCGGCCTGCGTCTGGTAGGGTGCGCCGTGCGCACCGCTTTTTTTATGGCAAGGACAACAGTGCGCACGGCGCACCTTACAAATTTACGCGGTATTTTTCATCACCGTCTCCAGCAAAAGCCGGTCAAGCACAGAGAAATCCATATCGCCGGTGCTGCTGGTCCTGACACTGTCCAGCCTTTCCAACTGGCTTTCAATAAAGCGGTTGATGACAGGCATGGGGACTGATAATTCTGATTCCTTGGCACGGCGTTTGATGACGAGCAATTCAGCGATGGCTGCCAGCAATTCCTGGTCTTCAATTGTCGCATCCACCATGTTCTGAAAACGCATGGGTACAGGACCCAGGTCCCGTTCTATCCACAAACAAGCCAGCAAGGGGCGCAAGACATACAGGTATTTTTTCAGCTTGACCATTTCCCCCTGCAAATGCTCGCGATAATTTTTGCTGGCCATGTGCAGGTAATGATAGTAAGCCCTTTCCGGCCTGTGCACTTCACGTGCGGCTGCCTGCAAAGCTTGCAAAAAGACTGGATCGGCGGCATACACTACCGGTGAAGACAGCCACTCTATCAAAGTCGCATTGCCATTGCGCAGCAAGCCCAGGGCCTTGCGCACTTCCCAGCCGCTGACATCATAGATTTCATTGACAGGCAATTCGATGACATCGCGCCCAGGGAAGACGGTCAGGTACCAATCGAGCTTGTTGGCATAGATAAAACGCACATCATAGTCGCTGTCTGGGGAAGCAAAGCCCCAGCCACGGCTGCCTGATTCGCAGGCAAACAAGACTTTGACATCATGCGTCTGTTCTATGCGTTGCAGGGTCGCATTGATCTCTGCGCGTATCGCCGGATCTATAGGATGTTCTTGTTCTTCCAGTGGCAGGGTAGTCGTGTTCATGATGATCTTTGAGAATGGTTTTGCAGAAAATGATACATGTTTTCAGCCTGGCAATTTGTAAGAAAATGCAATTCGTATTGTCGGCCCAGGATTTCAAGACTAGTCTGATTTTCCCATGCCGTATGTCAAGAGTAAAACCATGCCACCATATTCCCTGTCAAAACTGTCTGCCCTCGCATTGATACTGACCCTGGTTGCTTGCGGCGGTGGCGGCGGTTCTGCACCTGCCAATACGGGCACGACTGGTACAACGACTACCGGGACCACTGGTAGTGGCGGCACCACAGGAACCACTACTGCTACTGCGCCAGTGATCAATAGCTTCAGCGCCAATCCTGCGAGCATCAATGTCGGGTCAAGTACGCAACTGAGCTGGACAGTCACTGGTGCCACCAGCCTGACGCTGAATGGTACTACGCTTACTGGCAACAGCCTTGCAGTCAATCCGGCTACGACCACGACTTATACACTGACAGCCAGTAATTCTGCCTGCAGCACTGCCTGCAATACCGGCGCTACGGTCACAGTGACTGTGAACAGCGCAGGTACAGGTAACACGGCAGGCAATGCAGTGTATGGCGATTTGCGCAAGGCTGACCTCGGTGCCGGCGCCAATCTGAATGGCAGCCTGCCCTTCCCTGCCAACAATGCCTGGAATACGGATATCTCGGCCGCGCCTGTCGATCCTGCTTCCGACGCACTGATCAGCAGCATAGGCCTGGGTACCGGCCTGCACCCTGATTTTGGCGCTGGCCTGTATGACGGCTCACCGATAGGCATACCTTATGTCGTCGTCGCAAGCAGTCAGCCCAAGGTCAGCGTGCAATTTACGGATTATGGCGATGAGAGCGAACCCGGCCCTTACCCCATACCAGCTAACGCACCGATAGAAGGGCAAAAAGCCAACGGCAGCAGCTTTGACGGCGACCGCCATGTGCTGGTCATCGACCGCGATGCGAATCGTCTGTATGAAGTTGGTAATGCCTATCCACAAACAGGCGGTAGCTGGAAGGTCAGTGGCGGTGCGATATTCGACCTGACATCCAACATAGTCCGGCCTGGCGGCAAACCAGGCTGGACCAGTGCCGACGCCGCAGGCCTGCCCATCTTCCCCGGCCTGGTACGCTATGAAGAAGCTGCCAGCGGCGTTATACGCCATGCCTTCCGCTTTACCGTCAGCCGCACCCGTCGCGCCTATGTGCCACCAGCGACTCACTATGCTTCATCAAACACCAGCAATACCCTGCCACCCATGGGCATGCGCGTGCGCCTGAAAGCCAGTTACCAGATACCTGCGAATTTTTCCAATGAGAGCAAGGCCATCCTGCAAGCCATGAAAACCTATGGCATGCTGGTGGCCGACAATGGCTCCAACTGGTACATCAGCGGCGCGCCAGATGCGCGCTGGAATAACGATAAACTGCTGTCAGAACTGGGCAGTGTCAAGGGCAGCAGCTTTGAAGTAATCCGCATGGACGGTCTGGTTACCCCCTGATTGCGCAGGCAGCCTTATTTGGGAAGTTCATGACGGCAGGATTAATGCCGCTTCCTTTAAAAACCTGGCTTTGACAACCTCAAAGTCAGCTTCAAGAAAGAAGTTTTCAAAACTGGTTTCATCAATAAATGAATGACGCACTTGCGCCATCAATTCACCTAGCCGTTTGCCAGACAGGCCAGTGATGTCAGCCGCAAGCTCACCATTGAATTGTTGTTTCAATTGTTTCTTGCGGGCGTATTTTTCCAGCGCCTGATCATAAGCCTGCTTGAAGTCAGGAAAGCGCAAAAAAGTCGCTTCCAGAAATTCCTGTTTTTGCTCATCACGCGCAGCCGTGCCTGCTACTGCCCAAGGGTAGGCTGGCAGTGTGATTTCATCCTGCTCGTCCAGCCACGATAAAAAGGCATTGTAAGTCGCACGCTTGGCATCACGTATCCTGGCCTTGTGATTACGGTTATCCAGCAGATAAATCTCGCGATTGACATACGGCGAAGACACAACATAGCGAAAAATATCTTGCAGGTTTTTGAATTGCCCGTTCACTCGCATATTCTCATACAGCGGGGCATCATATCCGAGCAGCTTCAGTGCTTCACTAAAGTCCCTGGTGATGCACAATTCTGCAAGCAAATGATCTTTGTCATCCGGAGCACGTAGTGGATACAACAAGCCCAGGTGACCAAACTTGGCACCAAATTTATGCGCTATGCGGCCTATCAGGTTACCAAAGTCATTGTAGCCAAAATAGCGTGAAGCAAAATCAAATGAGTCAGACTCTGTCCTGATCAGATCAAGCTGGAACACGCCTTCTGTTACCGCCAGGCCTATGCTGGTGACGTCACCATTCAAGACGATTTCGGTCGCCTGCAATGCCGCAGCGAATTGCGCTGCATCGTAGTCATCATCAGCTTCGATCAAAATATCGAGATCACCAAAGTCTGCCTTGTCAGCGTAAGCGGTGATTGCCTCGATACGGCGTTGTGGAAAATGCCGCTGCAATATAGTCACAGCTTCATGTTCCACTTCGCGATAGCGTGCAGCAGGCAAACGAACCGATTCAGCTTTTAATGCATTTCCACCCATGATCTTCCTACCTGTCTCCGTGTTTCAGCAAATATGTGTTTGAAATCGCCTTGAACGACATGCTGCCATCGAGACGTTTGAAGACTACACCTTCCCTGGACGTGGCCGGGTTCAGCGAACCGCCCTCAGCATAATCCAGCACTTTACTCACATCGCCGCCAAAGCGTTCCAGTGTCATGTTTTCCAGCCACGGCACTTCATGCACAGTAGCACCCAGGGCACGTAGCCCGGCCAGTACTTCCTGACGTTCTGCCCTGCCCAGATATCTACTGGCATCAATATCAAAAATATCGAACAGATAAAAATCCTGGCCGCGCATCTTTTCAGGATTACCCTGTATGCCTTCACCTATGATCTCACCTTGTAGGGCCAGATTACGACCATAAGCAAGCAAAGCAGTCAGTATTTGATTTTGCTTTGCCACACGCCACAGGCTATTGGCTTCAGATTCCCTGATCCACCAGTTTCTGCCGCACACACCAGAGACACCTGCATTGTGAAAGACCGTCATGCTGGAACCATCGAGCTTGATGGTGACTTCAAATTCTTCCTGTGCCTGAGTGCTCAAGACTTCAGTCAGGTTTTGTATGCGCTCTTGATCCGTCTTGCGTATGTATTCAGGAAAAGCGCCTTCCACTTCACCAGACAGTGAGGCTGGAATGACAGGTTCCCATTTTTCTATACCCAGTACCTGGCTAAAATCTGCGTTGCCGTCATCGGTAAGTTCAATCAATTCTGGAAACTGATTCAGCGGCAGTATCATGCCCTGTGAAATCTGGCCACGCAGTTTAATCGTGCGCAGCCTGATTCCGTTTTTTTCATTCCAGATGATTTTGTTTTTTTCAAGAAAAACAAAACGTGCATCGCTCAAAGGCAGGAAGGAATCGATCTCAAAATAGACACAGGCATCACCAACCTGGAATTCATTTTTCTTGACGACCACAGACCAGCCATCCACGCTGGCGCATTCTATGGCATCTGCATCAGGGATAGGCCTGATATTGCTGACGGTTCTGATAGTGACTAATTTTCTCATGGGGATTCCTTTTTATTTTTATGTGATTTTGAATGACGGCAATTGTAAGCGAATGGAATTAAGTGGGGAATGAAAACGGGAAATAGTGGTCTAGATTGCTGGATTTGAACCAGCGACCGCTCGCATATAGCATCTTGAAAAAAGCGAATGCTCTGCCAACTGAGCTAAATCTCGTATGGTCAAGGGATGGAGGAATGATCGCCACGAATCGGCAAGGCCGAAACGGGTCTGTGTGTGGCGATCAAAGATGGTGCGTCAGGCGGGATCAGTGGACTGTAATAGTGAAAGCGAAAGTGAAGGACATGCGCCCGGCGAACCAGGGCAAGGCGCAAAACACAGCGATAGCGGGGCTATCGCGAGTATTTGCAACGCCGCCATGGTCGGCGCGCGCATGGCAGGCACTTCGCTTTTCACTGTTACAGTCCACTACAACCCGCAACAGTCGGTGTAGAAGACCGGGGCTCTATCCTTTGAGCTACTGACACGAATTGAGATGGAGGAAGCGGTGAGATTCGAACTCACGGGCCCCATCGGGCCTACTGTTTTCAAGACAGTTGCATTACCACTCTGCCACGCTTCCATAGATGGCGCCCTATAGCGGAATCGAACCGCTGACATTTCGCTAGACAGGCGAACACTCTACCATTGAGTTAATAGGGCAAAACTGGTGCCGGCTGCAGGATTCGAACCCGCGACCCACTGATTACAAATCAGTTGCTCTACCAGACTGAGCTAAACCGGCAAAACTGGCGGAAGATGTGCGACTCGAACGCACACAGGCTCGGGAGAACCATGCCGGGTTAGCAACCCGGTGCAATACCATTATGCGAATCTTCCTTTGTTATCAGGGCGTACGTAAAATTGTCCCAGCAAGGCTATCGCTTTAGGAAACCACCCTTGCAAGGGTGGTTCGTTGCGTTGGCGGACAACATGTTGTCTGAAACCCCAAAACACCGTAGCGACGAAGACAGTACTTTAGTACGCGGCTCCTAGGAGAGGAGCTGCAACGAAGCTGGGGCGGTTTTACGTAAGTCCCAATAAAAAATACCGCGCATGTGTGTGTACACATCCCACTGGTGAGGTAGTGAGGATCACATGATCACACGGTAAAACTGGACCCGCCTGCAGGGGTCGAACCTGCGGCCTCAACATTCGTATTGTTGCGCTCTTCCAACTGAGCTAAGGCGAGAAAAAATGTTTGGCATCCCAGGCAGGACTTGAACCTGCAACCTTCGGTTTTGGAGACCGCGACTCTGCCAATTGAGCTACTGAGATAATGGCTATGCATTTCATGCTGATGAAATGCATACAAAAACTGGTACTTGCAGATGGAGTTGAACCATCAGCCTCTGCCTTATCAAGGCAACGCTCTGACCAATTGAGCTATGCAAGTAAAGATAAAATGGTGCCCCTTGCTGGTTTTGAACCAGCGACCCACCGGTTATGAGCCGGTTGCTCTCCCACTGAGCTAAAGGGACGTTATGGCTCCTCGACCTGGATTCGAACCAGGGACAGATGCATTAACAGTGCATCGCTCTGCCAGCTGAGCTATCGGGGAATTAAACTGAAATACAGCTCTCATTGTTGAAGAAATACGTTCAAAAACATCGGTTAAAACGACTACGCTTTAATCGGTATTCTTGTTGGTCGGGATAGAGAGAATCGAACTCTCGCCGTCCGGTTAAAAGCCGGATGCTCTACCTTTGAGCTACATCCCGTGAGATGATTAAGTGTGGCATCTGACGATGCATGGTCTTTCGCTTCATGATTTACTCCTGTTATTGAAATGAAAAAAATGGTGGAGGTGGACGGAATTGAACCGACGACATACTGCATGCAAAGCAGGCGCTCTTCCAACTGAGCTACACCCCCGTAATCTGTAAGGTAATTGCACGTGACATTGAAAATGCCATGTTATTTACTGCGAATAAAATGGTGCGTCCCCGTGGTAACGATCCACGCTCTCCGATTCTTCAAAACGGCGCTTTCACCTGGTTAGCTTGAGACACAAAAAAATGGTGGATGGTGATGGAATCGAACCACCTATGAGCGGGCGCTCGTGCGATTTACAGTCGCATCCCTTACCGGTCGGGTAACCATCCTTAAAACTGTTGATACTGGAGTCTCTGAGCGGAATCGAACCGCCATTCGCTGATAGAAAGTCAGCTGTCCTCACCATTAGACGACAAAGACATCATGAAAAAAACCTCGGCAATAGCAAGTACTTATAAAGTCACTTTCATGATGGAGCGGGAGAAGAGAATCGAACTCTTACCGTAAGCTTGGAAGGCTTCAGCTCTACCTTTGAGCTACACCCGCATATAAACGTGTTTCATCTTCAATGATGAAACGAGTTTTTGTATTCAGCCTTACCCCAAAAGCAGATGTTCCTGCCCTTGGGATAAAACTGTTTGAACTTCCCAAATTGTTAAAGAGCTCCCATGATCCGGTGTTGTCCGGTCACGACCGCCTTGGCGGGTTTAACTGCTGTGGTTTGCCTTGGATACTGCAAGCAAACTAAAAATCTAAATAAAAATCAAAACCAAAAAATCAAAAAGCCCGGAGCTTTTCAGGGCATCCGGGCTTTTCAGCGCTAGGGTCTTGGGTGGCTTTAACTGCCGCCTGTGACCTTCAGGGTTTCCCCTCGAATGCTTGTGTTGCTAAACCATGTGGCCGCAAAATTAATTGGGCTGACATCATTGAACATCTCACTATCTGTATCTTTAGTTGTGCGTGTATCTGTATTTGTACGATACGAGGCTTCATAGGTACTCCATGTGCCGCCTGCTGCACTGCCAACTTTGGCAACCGACGCCAAAGCCCGCGCTGTCTTGCGCAAGTTTTGTATCAGTTGTTGTGTCAAAGTTGTTTTCACGATCATTCCTAAATAGTGTGGTGTTGCTTGGTTGATGTACGTATCTTGCCACAGCTTTTTTTAAAAAACAAGCATGGCATGAAGAATTTATTCAAATTAATGATGTTTTTGTGCGACTGATGCAAATGTGAGGCTTGTTGCTTCATATCTGCAAAAGCGCTTGCTGGCCCTCGCCGCACTATGAAAAGCTGGCCCAAATCGCGCCTCATTTATTGCTTTGACCATCATTTGGTATGGTGATTTTGATGCGTCTGATTTTCGCAAAATGTTTTGAACAGAGTTTTTCGACCTCATCTATAGATGCGGGCTGTCAGGTACCTATATTTGCATAAAGCACTCAACTACAAAAATAATGTAGTCAAATTACTTAATATGCATTGTTGTGTGCCAACAACCGTAAATACACTTGATTTCAGCAAATTCAAGAATGAATTTCAAATTTACATACTAAATCCTTGCTGCATAACAGCATGAATATATTTATATATTGATAGTTTTTGTATTAAAACTACTGCACAATTTTTAAGCTTATCAAAATCTCATGTGGCAAATCAATAGCCGCAGAGGTAGGTAAGCCTTGCAGCTGAGGTGGATTTTTCACTTGGCTTGCCATCAATGGTGCCGCCAGGCAAGACGGGCGGTGAGTTTGGGGCTGTTGAGGCAGGGCACGAATTAAGCTGCATGAAATTGGGGGCAGTTCAAATCCTCAGGGTTTGAGTTTGCCAAGGCAAATAGTGAGGGGACAATATGAATCAAAATACAAGCAAGGAAAGTAGTAAATGCGATAGCAGAGGCGGTATCAAGGACGGTATAAGGGGCGCATTACAAAAAGCATTTTTTTGTGGTGTGGCAGGCATGACTATGGCGGCAGCAAGTGCGCCTGCTCACGCCTTTAATCCGCGTGACACTTCGGTGCAGATGTTTCACTGGAAGTGGACCGATATCGCCAAAGAATGCAGCAATTTCCTCGGCCCGCAAGGCTATGGTGGTGTGCAGATATCACCACCCAGTTCAGCCAATCGTGGCAGTAACTGGTGGGATATTTACCAGCCTGTCGATTACACCAATCTGACCAGCAAGATGGGCTCGGGGGCCGAACTGCAGGCCATGATCAATACCTGTCACGCTGCAGGCGTGCGTGTGTATGCGGATATCGTCGTCAATCATCTGGCAGCAGGCAGTGGCACTTCTACCGCTGGCGCAAACTGGGTAGCTGCCAGCAGTTACCCGCGTTTCAGCGCTGCTGATTTTCATCCGGCCTGCGATATCCAGGGCAGTGATTACAGTAATAACCGCAATGCCGTCACGCAGTGCCGCCTGGTCGGCCTGCCCGATCTGGATACGGGTGCCAGCTATGTACAAGGCCAGATCAGGAATTATCTGAGCAGCCTGATAGGCATGGGCATAGATGGCTTTCGTTTTGATGCGGCCAAGCATATACGCCAGAGTGATTTGCAAACCATCGTGAATGGTGTGACGCATACGACCACTGCTGGCGAGCCTTTATGGATCACGCAAGAAATCATTACCGATGGCACGGTAGATCGCAATTCTTACCTGAGCATAGGCACCATCAATGAATTCAAGTATGCAACGGCGATGAAAGAAACTTTCCGTAACCTCAATGGTGCCAGCATTTCACAAATGCGCAGCATCATGGGCACGCCCGGTAACTGGGGTGGTACCTGGGGCTTTTTCACAGACAGCAGCAAGGCCACCGTGTTTATCAATAACTGGGATACTGAGCGCAATGGTGATTCCATGAACGCCAGTAACCGCAGTGGTGCGACGAATGATACACAGGGCAGCAAACGCTATGACCTGGCGAATATTTTCATGCTGGCCTGGCCTTATGGTGAGGCGCAAGTGCATTCCGGTTTTATCTTCACGAACACCAATGCTGATGCCCCGGCAGCCAGCCCCTTTGATGCGAATGGCAATCCACTGATCAACCAGCAATGGGATTTCATCCATCGCTGGGCTGACATCGCCAATATGGTGGCTTTTCGTGCGGTGACATCGGGCCAGGGTGTCGATAATTTTACCAGCGGTAGCGCCAACCAGATCGCCTTTAATCGTGGCAGCAAAGGTTTTGTCGCCATCAATAATGAGTTCAGTGCATGGAACCAAAGCTTCCAGACCTTGCTGCCTGCCGGCACCTACTGTAATGTCGTGCATGGTGTCGCCAACGCTGGCAAAACCGCGTGTACGGCAGATGCGGTGGTGGTCGCGGCGAATGGCATGGTCACTCTCAGCATACCCGCAAATGGTGGCAGCACAGTGCCAGCGGTGGCCTTGCACATCAACCAGAAACTCGGTAGCGCATCGAATGACACGACCGCCCCCTCAGTACCAACCAGCCTGACGGCAACTGCCGCCAGCAGTAGCAGCATCAACCTGAGCTGGAATGCTGCTACCGACAATGCCGGTGGCAGCGGCGTGAAAGGCTATAACATTGCACGCAATGGCGGCAGCTCTGTGTTCAGCGCCAGCACCAGCTTCGCTGACAGCGGTTTGTCGCCAGCCACCACGTATAGCTATACTGTCGCAGCGGTCGATAATGCCAATAATGTGTCAGTCAGCAGCATTGCGGCCAGTGCAAAAACGCTGGCGGGTGCTTGTCAGGTACAAGTGAATTTCCAGGTGACCAATAACACTACCGTGGTCGGGCAGGATGTTTACCTCACCGGCAGCGGGGCAGAACTAGGGAACTGGAATACCGTAACCGCCACGAAGTTGTCAGGCAACCTCTGGCCCTTGTGGACAGTGTCGCGCAACCTGAATGCCAGTACGACTTATGAATACAAATACCTGACCCAGGGCGTCAAACCTCTGGCTTGGGAAGTGGGGGCAAACCGTGTAATTAATGTACCTGCCTGCGGCAGCGCGCCAGTGACTGTACCGGCCAGCACTTTTCGCCAGTAAGCTATATCAGGTAGCAATTTCGTCCGGTAGAAAATAACCTGGACCAAGGTGAGTATGAGGATCAATGACAAATGCTTGTCATTGATCCTTTCTTATTTTTGCAGTGCCTCTATCTGCTTTTGCAGGGATGGATCAACAATGAACCCCGGATAGCTGGCACGGAATTTACGCCACTCTTCCAGTGCTTCTTTGTTACGGCGGTTCTTCAATAGCTGTTCAATTTTCTCCAGCCACTCATAGGCACCCGGATGTATTTCAGGCACCAGTGCGGCTGACAGCGGCGGTGCAGCTGCCACAGGTGGTGGCGCCATGACAACGCGTGGCGCTGACTGTGCGGCAGGGAATGGTACAGCCGCAGGCATATCAGCTTTTTTATCTGCCGATGCTGTCACTACTGGCTTTTCTGCCATGGCTGCTGACGCCCTGGATTCTGTTTCACTGGTTTTCGCCAGCATGCCTGTAGCCTCTGCTTTGGCGGCACTGGCATTCGCCGCTAGTGCACGCATTTTTGCGTTACCGGTATATTGGCTGTCTGCTGCCACTTTTTCTTCCGCGCTGACCACTTGCGCGGGTGCCGCAGCCATGTCTTGCCTGCGTATTGCCGACCCTGTGATTGTCACTCTCGGAGGCTCAGGTGCTGCGGCCACCATGGGTGCTGGAGCCGGGACAGGAGCCGGAGCAGATCTTAGTGCAGGCGGCAGTTCGGCTTGCTGCTCAGCTTGCTTGATTTCGCTGCGTGGTTTTGCCGCGCTGGCACGTCTGGCGTCATCGGCCACCTGGCTTTCTTTGGCCTTGCTGGCCTCCATGGCAGGTGCTGCTGTACTGTTCATGTTCGCTGCCGGTGCCGCCGCTGGCGGGGCAACTTCGGCGGCGACCTTTGCCTGCTTCGTCAAGTCTGCTTGTGCCAGTTGTGGCAATGCTGATGTGTCTTTTTCTTGTATCGCAGGTACCGCAGGTGCATTTGGAGCACGCACAGTCACTGGATCTGCCGGATAGGATTCCTGGTTTTGCTGCATGACCACGGGTATGGCAAACAGTATGCTGGCAGCCAGACTCAGTGGCAGCTTCCAGCGCCATAAAAATGATGGCGCTTTGCCGCTGCCTTCAGGGCCTGTGGCATCATTGGCTGCGGGTGGCACAATGGCTGGTGCTGTCCTTGTTGCTAATGGGTCCGCAAGGGCACGTTTTGCCTCAGCGATGATCGCCGCATCCAGCTCTGCCGATGGTTGTGCTTGCGGCAAATCTTGCAGCAGGCTGGCGAGTTCGCCCTTGCCTTGCAGGAAATCCTCAAATTCAGCTTCGTGCATATCGTCATTCCTGGATGTCATGCTGGCTCCCCTTGTGTCTGGGTATGCAATTCGGCACGCAATTTTTGCATGGCATAACGTAATCTGCTTTTTACGGTCTCCGTGGATACGGCGGTAATGGTGGCAATTTCTTCCAGGCTCAGGCCATTGAATTGCTGCAAGACCAGCGCTTCTTTCTGTTCGCTGGGCAGGCTCCTGATTGCTTCATGCAGACGCTCGGTCTGCTGTTTTTTTTCCAGCCGGGTTTCTGGCGACCTGGTCAGCGGCGTCGATTCCTGTGTGCTTTCCAGCGTGTGTTCATACTGGTCAGGGTCGGCGTCAAGCAAGCTTTCTCGCTGGCGCAATATGTCAATCAAACGGTTGCGGGCGATCTGGTACAAATAGGTTTTGAAACTGGCAAGCGCTGTGTATTGCGACCGTGCCGCATGCAGTGCAGCCCAGCTGTCCTGCACGATTTCATCTACCCATTCCTGACGTGGTGAACGCCAGTCTATAAAGCGGTACAAACCCAGGCGATGACGCTGATACAACTCTTTGAAGGCGAGCAGGTCGCCATCGCAATAGAGCAGCATCAGTGCCTCGTCTGTTTGTGGTTCGGTTATCATGGCCGCTAGTTTAACGGAAAATCCCGTCTCACCAGCATAATTTCCATGCACTGTCAGGGTAAAACTGTCATGCATCCAAGCCACTTCCGGCGTTTTTCTGACAATCAGCAACTTGCCAAAAAAACGCCCTGATAGTGCTTTAGCTGATGCTAAGGCGCGATGCGTATTGCCAGCGGAGTTGTCCACGTCTTGTCAGTATCGTTATAGTACAGATAGGCAGAAGAAGCGGGCCCGGTATAGCTGCCTGGAACTGTTGCCACCAGATCTACCGCCAGTTTTTTCACTTCGCCCGGTTTCATGTCACGGAAATACAGTATCACTTCACGGGCACGGGTTTCATAGAAATCTATCTGTCCTTTCTCACGCATTTCTTTCAACTGCCAGTTCTGGAAAGTCAGGCCACCAGGCAAGCCCAGACGTACCAGGCTCATGGGCTGGCCGGTTTGTGTCTTGTTGCTGATGACCGCATTCAACCTGACGGTCTCACCCATTTTTAAATCAGCTTTAGCAAGGCTGGTGTTCAGGTTAATGACGGCAGTATTGGATGATGCCGGTTCATTGCTGCGGTATTCAATCGCCATGGAATACGGCAGCGCAGATCCGCTGCTGGTTTTGAGCGTGATATTATGTTTGCCAGGTGTCAGCAGGTTTTCAAAATCATTGAACAATAAAGGTTCACGCTTGCCAGCCTCATAGCTCTTCTCGCTGACCACGACACCATCAACCAGCAGGCTGACTTTGCCGGCCGTGGGTGCAACCCTGGTCGCTTCGTCAAAGGCGATCATTGCCTTCAGGGCCAGCACAGTGGCCTGGGTTGCGCCCCATTGACCAAAGCCGCTGCGATTTGCCTGCAACCAGGTGATGCCTTTGCGTGCCTGTTCCAGGTGGCCATCTGATTTGAGCATGGTCAGTATCGCCAGCGAGGTGGTTTCTATATGCAGATTGCTGCCGCCGCTGCGGGTGATGGAATGATCCGCATTCGTCCAGGAACCATTGGCATTTTGCATGCCCACCAGTTTATCTACTGCAGCGCGCCTTGCCTTGTCTGATACCGCCGTTTTTGCAGAGGGTGCCAGCATGGTGCCGCTGGCCAGTGCCAGTTGATATGCATCTTGCGTGGTTTCCGCCAGTTTGACGGATTTACCTATTTCTTTGTCCAAGCCGCTTTCACCAGCGCTGACCAGGGCCCAGGTGATATAGGCATCAGTCACTTCTGGTGCTGCACGGCCAAAGCTGTCGAGCGCCTTGGCATCGCGTTGGTAACCGCCATTGCCATCACGTCTGGCTTTAAGCCAGTTTGCAGTACGCGCCAGCATGGCGGTATCGACGGAGCCATAGATATTTTTCATATCCGCAAATTCCAGCAAGCCATAGGCAGTCAGCGCTTCATGGCCGGGGTCGCCACCAAACCATTCATAGCCTTTTTTCGGCGATTCAAAGCCCGCCAGTTTCTTGTAGCCGCTATCGAGCAATTTGCCGGTACGTTCCAGCAAGGCGCTGTCGGCCACATCATGCTGCTTCAGGTATTGCATGATCATGACGTTAGGGTAATTGGTCGATGAGGTTTGCTCGAAACAGCCTGACGGTTCGCGCAACATGCCTTCCAGGCCAGATACCATGGTAGCGAGTGGCGAGGTATATACCTTGATCGATGTCTGCACACTACCCTTGTTGGCTTTGCTTAGATCGATGTCATGCGTAACTTGTCCCTTGATTTGCCCTGACTTCTCCAGCAATTGCGGAAAGCCAGGGGCGACCACCGGTATGCTGCGCAAGACTTCATCTTTCAAGCCTGAGGCAGTCGCCGACAACTGTACCTGCGACAAACCCTGTGTGCCCGTGACTTCAAGCGGAATGAACATGCTCTTGCGCTGACCAGCAGCAATAGTGCCCACTTTGTCATTGCTGTCACTGGCTTTCAAGAGTCTGCCAAAATTGCTATTGAGCGTGACATTAACAGCCTGCTCGCCCTCATTGCTCAGGGTGACGGGGATCAGCGGCTTGTCACCTGCTGATATTTCCAGTGGCAGCTTGGCCGACAAAGAAAATGGCAAGGAAGATTTGAGGATGTTTTCACTATGCCCGGCCTGCCCGCCACCAACACCTTCTGCCGTGACGCGGAAGGACGTCACTGCATCTGACAAGGCTAGCTTCAAGGTCGCTTTGCCCTGCTTGTCGGTTTTTACTGAAGGAGCCCACATCACGGTATCGCGGTAATCATCACGCGGCCCGGCATAATCAGGCGTATAGGCAGGAACCGGAAACACCCGCACTGCAGCCCATGCCCGTGGTCTGACGTCCAGGTTCTCATCGGCGCGGGCGAAGTCCTTGTCAGCCATGGGTTCTGCCGGAAAATATCTGGCTTCCATCTGCACCGGAGCCGCGGCCACAATCCGGCCCGCAGCAAATTCTTCTTTCATTTTTGCTGCGACAGGTTTTTGTGGTGCCGCCGGTGCAACTGCTACTGTAGCTGCAGCCAGTTTTTTCAATTCTGGCAGCGCTGCCGGAACAGGCGCAGGCGCAGGTGCAAGTGCTGGCATGGGCGCCGCCGTTGGTAACGCCAACGGTGCTGCTTTCATCAAAGGAACAAGGTTGGCTGGTGCTACGGCATTTGCCTCTTGTCGCCTGATATTGCTGCCAGTAACAGTGACACGCTGAATCGGGTTGGTTACCTGTACCCAGTCAAAGCGCCTGTAGCCACGCGTACCCATCAGCATATCCAGCGCCAGGGCACTTTTGTCTTCACCCAGGTCGGTATAAAAATTAGGCTCTTCTATCTTGCCGGGCAATTCACTTTCCAGCAAAAGACGCGACAGCATATTGGCGCTCTTGTCATCGGCAAATGACAACACCGTGTCATCAACAACCGACAGGGCCAGTTCTGCTGGCACAGCTTTGCCGCTGGCATCTTTGGTTGTGATGTTCAGGGCGACTTCGCCGCGCGGTACATAGGCTTTTTTGTCTTGTTCTACCTTAATCTCAAGCCGGTTACGGCGATTGCGGAACACCAGGCGCTCTGCGAGCGGATCCAGGTTCTGGTTAAACAGGGTAACACGGGCGATGCCTGCAGTAGCAGTCGTGGCCGGGTCTTTGGCTTGCAAATACATAACAGCCGGTTTACTTGGGCCTGCTTCCATGCTGCCCGCATCAAATAATTTATCGCGCACGGTGGCTGCGACCACGACCTTTTGCGTAGTGCTGCATTGCACGGCTACGCGCAAGGCTTTTTCCTGGCCATCCAGATCATCATAGCTGCGCATGACACAGCCCGCTTCTTCTGCCAATGGCAAAGCATAATGCTCAGTCACGCTGCTGGGTTTGCTGACTTCTGCATGATAGATACGACCTGTAGCTGGCGTAAACGCCATACGGCCCAGACCATTTTTATAGGTACTGAATCTGGCAACAGTATTACCCAGATCATCGACCAGTTTGCCCTCAGCATCTGCCGGTTTTCCCAACCTGGTTTTGGCCTCAAAATAGAGACGGGCAGGCAAGCCCGCCACCATCTTGCCACCTTCAGGGAAGAAAGACAGTGCCAGCTTGTTTTGCAGGATGGGTATGGATTTTGAAATCGATTCAGTGATGCCGCCATCTTCTACCAGTATCGTCAACAAGCCATCACCGGTGCTGATGTTCTTCGGTAAATCAAATTTCACCAGTGCCTCACCTGTGGCATCTGTCGTAACATTCACGCGGGGTAATTCCACACCATCGACAGTAGCCACCGCAACCAGGCGCTTGCCTGACATGATCTCACCAGTAGGACGCTTGACGGCGATCGTGGCGCTAACCTGTTCACCCGCACCATAAGATTTTTTGACGAATTCCAGGGTTTTCTTCATGCGTGGTGCTTCAAATGCAGAGACGATGATGGCGCGTTCCAGGGTTTTTCCATTACTGCTGGTGATACGTATCTTGTATTCACCACCCTGCGCCTCTGCTGGCAATTCAAAATCATTGGCAGCACTACCAGCCTCGACACGCAAGCGTTTCTTGATCACGCTGGCGCCTTTGGGCGAGATCAGCTCCACCGTTGCTGCTTGCGTTTCGCTGCCAGTCAAATTGCGGGCTTTCAGGTCCCAGCTCTTGAACCAGATGGTTTCACCGGGTTTGTAGAGCGGCTTATCTACCTGTATGTACAGGTTGCGGCTCTCATGCGTGTCGAAATAACTATTGATCAGGGCTGGCAATTCCTCCGCGCGCACTTGCTTGATCCTGGTCGATGCCGCCGGGGCTGGTTCAGCCGCAACCGGACCCAGCACCGGTTTTTGCCCGTCCTGAGAGGCGATCGTTTTGTTCTTCTTGTTGCCAGCTTGTCGGGAAGCTGTTTCGTCAGACTGCGGGATTACAATCACATCACCCGTGGCAGCCACGGTCTCTGCGACATCGCCAAACTGACAACCGCCCAGCATCAGTAACAGCAAGGGACACAAGATCGGTGCTTTAAAGTAGTGGCCAGATTTTTTCATTATTGACAATTTCCTGTATTTTTAGTGTGAAAGGGGGCCTGGGGAACCCCCATGGAAGTGCTGCATGACATCAGGTAGTTGTGGTGCGCTATATTTGCGGCGCTTTAATTCGGGTCAGGTACGAAACCGCCAGGGAAGGGATTGGCATCCTGATAGCGGTTACGCGGGATAATGCCGCGTGCTACCAGATGAGCGTAGGTGTCATACTGAATACTGATGATTTCGTCAGGCTGCTGGCTGGCACGGCGAAAATCGGTGTTCCGCACGCTGCTGTCTATGCGTTCACCATGGCCTGTACCTATCCTCGCATCCATAGATTTCTCTGCCATGTCAGACTTGCTTTTTGCCAGATTGCCGGTCGCTTCAACAGGAGGTAAGGCAGAAGCAGTTGGGGCAACGGGTGCAGGTGCAGCAGCTTCACTCCGGCGTGAATACCAGGGTTCTACAGGGAGAGGTTCCCTGTATTCCCTGAGTTCCCTGAACAGGGCCACGCCGATGACGCCGACATTGTCAGGCCTGCCAGTGCGTGCCGCATACGAATCAGGCAACTGGGTAAAATAGAAAGCCGCCACTTCATCCATATTCTTGCGCCAGCCTTTGATCTCTACTGGCTGCCTGCTCGCCAATACATAGCCTGATTGCTGTGGCGATGCCGTGGCACCCGTCAATACATTGACACCATCGACAGACAAGACCGACAAAATACGCCCACCAGTCTTGTTGGTGATTTCTACCGCATAACGCTCACCGGGCTTGCCCGCTACATAATTATTGCCCTGATGACGCCATATAGGCAGCCTTTCACCCGTGCTTTGATTGATGATGCTGACGCCAGCAAGCTGCCCCGCATGTGCGATTGTGCTCATCGACGCCATTGTCCCTATTGCCAGGGCTGCCAGTAAAGATGTCCATTTATTCATTTTGTTCTCCATATTGTTCTACATAAAAAGCGAGATTCATACTCATTAAACGGAGCAGCAAAACAAAAGGGGTTAAGATTTTTAAAAAATAATTGAATAGATGACGGCGTTCTTATGATGCAGTGTCACATTTTCAATTTTTAGGGATAATATGAAGCCATCGCGAGCTTAAGTTTCTTAAATGGGCCAAGTTGCCTAAGTTATTTGAGTTGCTCGCAGCAATCACCTCAGGAAGAGCCATGAACACAGAAAACACCAGCGAGTCAGCCAGCGCACCTGCCAACCCTACAGCAGATGCGCAATACCTCGATGCAGTAGAAGTACGCGTCCTCGGCGTGCTGGCAGAAAAAGAAGCAGCCACTCCCGACAATTATCCCCTGTCACTCAATACCCTTGTGAATGCCTGCAACCAGCTCACCAGCCGCGACCCCGTCATGTCGGTCACCGAGTCTGAAGTGCTGGAAGCCATAGACAGGCTGGCCGCCAAGAAACTAGTCAATGCCATCCACCAGGCCGGTGCCCGCGTCGCCAAGTATGAGCACCGCATGCGTATCAAATGGATGCTCGACCAGCCCAAGGTCGCCGTGCTGACCATACTCATGCTGCGCGGCTTCCAGACCGCCGGTGAAATCCGCGCCCGCGTTGGCCGCCTGCATGAATTTGCCAGCGTCGCCGATGTTGAGAAATCCCTCGACTACCTGATGGACAAATATCCACCTCTGGTCGCGCGTTTGAACCTGACACCAGGCACCAAGGAGCCGCGCTATGCGCACCTGCTGTCTTGCGATGAAGCCAGCCTGGATCAGGCAGAAGCTATTGGTTTTTCCAGCGGTGGTGGTGCTTCAAAAAATGACAGGGTAAGCCAGTTGGAAGCAGAAGTCCTGCAACTCAAGCAACAGGTCAGCGATTTGAGTGCGCAGTTTGCGGAGTTCAAGAAGCAGTTTGAGTAAGATTTTTCAGATACTCTATTTTCATATTCATGCTTAAGACTCACATATCAACCTTGCATTATTTGTTGTGCAAATTATTGGATTCGACAATTACCGAACAAAAATTCCATTCCGAATTTGGACACGCGCTCTCTAAATATGCCAAGTACATTAATGACAGACCGTATTACCCACTGAACGACCTGACATCAATGTCGGGTGAAAAATTGCGAAAGTACGCGTCAGATGCGTTAGCGCGGCTTCCGAGAGAGGAATTAGATCGAAGTACCAGGAAGTGGATCGAAGATAATTTGGTCGATGAGGATGCGTTCAGTTTTCATGATAAAGATGGGCAACCAAAATTTGGTCAAATTTTGCAGCTTTATCATACTGAAATTGAAAAAGAGTCTTTTCTACTCTCTGCACTGAATGGAACAATACAACAACCAACATTCAAATATGCAGATTTACTGGCAGTCTTAAAGGAACAAAGTTCGAATGAATTGGGGGCGTGGGTATTATGCAATGAGCCCGATAATGCTTTTGCAAATATTGAATACCTATGGACATTGGGTGAGGTTTATGAGGAGCCGGAGCAGCTTGCAAAAATTGAGCGGATTCGAGGTGACTCAGTACAATGGGGTAATTGTTTTTTGATGCTGCTGCCGAAAAGCAAGAATTGGTTGCTATTGAATACCTACCGTTTTTCGAGCTTTGAGATTTCGCTACATGCAAAAGAGGAATTTTTTGACGCAGTGCTTTCTGACGCGCGTCTTTTCAATTCCATGTCTGCCAGAGTGCGGCGAGGGGATTAATTTGCAAAGTTTAAGAAATAATTTGAGTAGTACGAGGCGGTATGAGCCGGAATTGCGTGATTCAGCATGATTTCAAAACAGTACGTCAGCCGCGTCAGCCTGCGCAGAGATATCGTCGAGTCTTTTGAACGTTACCCTTTCTCTTTGCCTGCGATAAAAAACTTCGAGTATGTGGATCTGCATCCCAAGATCACTTACTTTGTTGGTGAAAATGGCTCGGGCAAATCTACCTTGCTCGAAGCGATCGCGGTTTCTTTGGGTTTTAACGCTGAGGGTGGTACCAAGAACTTCAGCTTTGGTACACGTCGCTCACATTCAGTACTGGATGAGTATTTGCGTATTGCCAAAGGCATACGCAAGCCGCGCGATGGCTTTTTCTTGCGGGCTGAGAGCTTCTTCAATGTGGCTACTGAAATTGAAAGACTGGATGAAGAACCAGGTGGCACGCCGATTATCAATTCCTACGGTGGCATCTCATTGCACGAGCAATCACACGGCGAATCCTTCCTGAAGCTGATGACAGAACGCTTCGGTGGCCAGGGCCTGTACATACTCGATGAACCTGAGGCTGCGCTATCACCACAAAGGCAACTCGCGGTCTTGTCTCGCATCCATGATCTGATAGAAGATAATTCCCAATTCATTATCGCTACCCATTCACCGATACTCATGGCTTATCCTGATGCCTGCATCTACCAATGCGGTAAAGACGGTATCTCTGAAATTGCCTATGAAGACACCGAACACTACAAGGTCACACGGGATTTTCTGGCGAATCCCAAGCGCATGATGGATGTGTTGATGGAGCGTTGAGTTTTTGAATTAGGTTGATTTCTGAAAGACCAAAAAGCTCACCACAGAGGCACTGAGGGAAGAAAGACTGCTGGCAAGCAGCCTTCGTTACGCAGGCGAACGGCATGCCGTTCGATTTCCCTGCTACACCACAGAGGATACACAGAGAAAATTCTTTGATGAACTCTCTGTACAGCCCCAGTGTCTCTGTGTTGATAGATCTTACCGTGACTTGATTACTTGTGATTGAGCATGGCAATCACGACGACGACAGCGATGGCCAGCAACACCGCCCCTGCAATCTTCCACGCTGAATACGGACGCTCACCCTGCACCTGGCCGGTCTGGCCATTCACCAGAAAGCGGTAAGTTTTGTCGCCATATTTATAAGACGACAGCCAAATAGGCAGCAGGATGTGTTTAAAACTGATATTCGAATAGCGCGGCTGCATGGCAATGATGCGCTGGTGGTCACCACCAATGTCGCGGCAGATGGCATTGCGGATTTCGCCTTCCATCTTGCCCTGGGCATCGACAAAGCCAGGTTCCAGTCCCACCTGGTATGCCTCTACCGTAAAGCCTGAAACATAATCGTCACGGTAACCCTGCAGT
Source organism: Undibacterium sp. TC4M20W (assembly GCF_049340245.1). NCBI lineage: Bacteria > Pseudomonadati > Pseudomonadota > Betaproteobacteria > Burkholderiales > Oxalobacteraceae > Undibacterium > Undibacterium sp. TC4M20W. The sequence goes on along the minus strand of NZ_JBMPPI010000017.1, from coordinate 24,750 downwards.
TTTTCGAGGCGCCATGGCGCGAGGTTTTCTGCATACGAAGTTGGCAGGGTTTTTGAACCCACGACCAGTACATCGTCAAACGATACCTGTACTGCACCCACTGCCGGGTACCAGTTGGTACGGGTCACCTGGCGGCTCTTGGTTTCGCCGTTTTCAGTATAGTTTTCTGTGACCGTGTAATCAACACCGCGCTGGCCTTGATAGGTGGTGTCGCTGTCGGCATCATACGTCCAGTAAGGGGTGTAGATACCCTTGAGGCCACGTTCCGCTCTATAAGCCTGCTTCAGCGCATTTGGCGCGAACCACAGGCCAGTAATCCAATTGGAAAACTTGCTGCGCGCTTCTGATTCCTTGATATCAAATGGGGCAATCGCCTTGGGCCTGATCTTGCGTGCAGAATAAGCATTGGCAGCGATCAGCGGCACCGCGCAAAACGGGCAGCGGTCAGACACCAGATTGGCCGCCAGTTGCGACTCTGCCCCGCAGCCTGTGCATTTCACATGCTGGCTGGCGAGCATGGGTTCATTGCCAGCCTGTTCTGCCAGGTAAGCCTGATAGTCCAGCTCTTCTACCGCTGCGACCGTGGCTTCCTTGTCTTCAGGGATTTCATTCTTGGCACCGCAATACGGGCATTGCAGGGCGTGCTGACCAGGCGCGTATTCAAGCTTGGCACCACAAGATTTGCAGGGATAGTTTTTTGTCGTCACAGGTGATGATTCCAGAACAAAATAGAAGGCGTCGCTACCATCAGGCGCGACGCCACATCAGAGGATGATTTATTGCGGTGGCAGCGGTGGAGGCATCGCCGCAAACAAGCCAGACAAATCAGCCTGTTCACCGGCTTTGCCCCAGGCAGCCATGCCCTGACGCCATACCAGGCTGTCACGCGTCAAACTGCCATTGCCCACATGAGATTGCAATACACCCAGATCAAACGGCCCGGTCTGCGCACCGTTTTGCGCGACAAAATAAGATACCGCCGTTGGCAAAGGTGGTGGCATACCGCCGCCTGCCGCCGGTGCAGATGCTGCAGGAGCGGCAGCAGGTGCTGCTGCCGGTTGTGGATTATTACCAAACATCGTGCCCATGCTCTGGCTCAGCATACCACCCACGCCCACGCCCATCATGGCACCAGCCATGCCCGGGTTTTGCGCTGCATCACGCAAAGCCTGCGCCCCCTGATACTGAGCGAACTGGTTCATATTACCGATCACGCGCATGGCACCCTGCTGGTCGATGGCTTTTTCCACTTCTTCCGGCAAACCTATGTCCTGCACCTGCACTTCGCACAGTTCCAGACCATATTGCACAAAGTCCGCAGCAATTTTTTCCTGTATGCGCTTGCCCACTTCAGTGACCTTGGCTTCCAGGTCAATGACAGGCACGCCAATTTCAGGCATCACTTCCTTGATGCGCATGCCTATCTTGCCGCGCAGGTTTTCTTCTATATCCGCAGTCGTAAAATCAGCCTTGGTGCCGACCAGCTCAGACAGCATGGCCTTGGCATCCACGATGCGTATGCCATAGATACCAAACGCAGTCACACGCACCACGCCAAATTCAGGGTCGCGCATGGTGGCAGGGCCAGCCGTGCCCCACTTCATATTGGTAAAGCGGGTAGTCTTGAAGAAATACACTTCCGCCTTGAAAGGGCTGTTAAAGCCATATTTCCAGCCCTTGAGCGTACTCAGCAAAGGCATGTTCTCGGTCGATAGTTCATACATGCCCGGCGTGAACACATCCGCCACCTGCCCCTTGCCCACCTGGCCCTCATTGACCATGATAGCAATCTGCCCTTCGCGCACCGTCAGCTTGGCACCCATCTTGATTTCATTCTGATAGCGCTCAAAGCGATGCACCATCACATCGGGACTGTCATCCAGCCATTCGACAATATCGATAAATTCATTGCTGAGCTTATTCCACAGACCCATAGTGTTCTCCAAAAAACAAAATTCTTGCAGGATGCTGGCAGGCAATTCTATTGATAGCGGCCAACAGCTATTCGGCGGATACCAGTATATCCGGCGTAGGCGAAGTATTGCTGAATTGGTACATTATCACAAGGGTTGGGAAGGGAAATTGTGATGTAAGCATTTGTAAATGTTTAAGCGACAAAAAAATTGCTTATGCTTAAGCATAGTTGGTATGGTGTTGATAGAAAATAAATAATAATTCGAAGTAAAATTGAATCTCGCGCCTTATAGAGATAGTTACGTTTAGGTAAACATAAGACGTATTTTGAATGTGAACTTATTCTTCTCTGAAAGGTTTGCAAATACTGATTAAATGCTTTTCAATTTTTGAGACAAATATGAATCGCCCAATTCTTGAACTTCGATTTTATGAAACTTACTATTTTGCCAATGCTGTGCAAAATATTCTAAAGGATCAATTTTCATTTATCCGACATCTCAACGATTTTTATGGGGATGATAAACACTTTCATTTTACAAAACCATTTCAACGTTTTTCAGCTTTTCATTGTTTTTTGGAATTTGTGATTGATGTGTTGCTTTGCGAGCCAACCGAGCAAGTTGACTTAAGTGAAAGACTTCAAACTATTGAGAGATTTAAAGATATTCCTTCGGCAATTGCATCCCAGAATCCAATGACTCTGCCCATTGAGGCTGCTTTTCGCTTTCATGGATATAAATACGAGAGTTTTTGTGAATGGCTTAGTGAAAACGACACCATATTTGAAGATGCGACTTCAGATCACATATATGACTATCTTAATGAACTTCGTTTAAGTGGTCCGTATGATGATCTGCTGCTCCACTCCGTAAGGGAAGTGTTTTATCTACTTTTTCGAGATAGACAAGTCTTACTGTTATTTAATGACATGATTGCACGCCAAGTATCAAAAAGTTCAATCTCTGAAATTCCTACGGAGTTTACGCCTTATTTTTCAAGATCTGGAATATTAAAACGAACGCACATTCCGGAATGGGTCCGAAGAGCTATCTTCTTCCGAGACCGAGGAATGTGTGTTGCATGCAGGATTGATCTTTCTGGGATTCTGAATATATGGTCTGAAGATCATTTCGATCATATAGTTCCACTTGCTTCGGGAGGACTAAATGATGTTACAAATATTCAATTGTTATGCGCTGCCTGTAATTTGAAAAAGGGTGGAGATAAAATTTTCACCTCGAATTCCTATGAAGATTGGTACCCATTCCCTTAACGATTAACTAAAATTTGATCTGTCTGAGACATTGGTTTACTAATGTAGACTTGATCGATTTACCTCAATCACTTTGCTCACCATCGTCACGGTCTTTTTCGAAATAGGCAAATCCCATGCAGTATTCTTGAAATCAGCAGCAGTAATTAACTCCAACATCTCATCAATAATATTCTGCGCTTCTTTTTCTTTCATTCCACCGTCTTGCGCAACTTTCAAAATATGTGCCCGCGTTGGTGATTTCCCTTCACCTGCAACATCCATAAAATGTTCGCCGCGATAACCGGCACAATAAGTCAAATCATAGGGTGGTGCGAGTTCCCATTCATTATTTTTGTTGAGCAGGTAAGACAGGTTTTTGGCGTGGTCGTCGCGGTTGTTCATCAATACGTTGAAAACGCAACGTTGTAATGCTTTTTTTAGTTCTCTTGCATCCCTTGTCAGCCTGCGGGTTGCTCGCATGAATTCGCTATAACCTAAAGAGGGTATCTGGAAATGAACGTGCAACATGCCCGCCAATGAATGGACGTGAACGCGCTGCTCATTATCGCGGTCAAAACGTTTGGTGCCGAATGCTGTTATACCGTCTGGTAATTCAAAGAATTGTGTTTCACCCATGCCGAGGCCGCATTTGCGCGCCAGCCGGGCATACAGTTCTTCCAGTGCGCAGCTATCGCTGGCATCGTCTTTTGCCGGGAATTTAATGAGCCAGGATTCTGCATCTGGTATGTATTCAGTGCTCATTTTTCCTGTCGCAGGCTGGTAGTAAACCAGTGCCTTCGGTCGTGCACCACCGGGTGAGCCACCTGCCTTGGCTAGCTCGTCCAATACTTCATGGCTGTCATCTGTGAGTATTGCCTGAACTTCTTTCGCCAGATCGATCAGGGCAAGGTCGCTGACTGCCAGATGGGTTTCGCTGCCGGGTTCATAGGTCAATGCCCCCATGGTGTTGTCGCCAAGATAGGCGAGCATGTCCAGCACGGAGACAGTGTCGGTATCTATGCCTTTGGCTTTCATGCGGCGGCTCATCAACTGCAAGCCCCAACTGTCGGGCAAGGAATCGTAGATTAATCCTGGCAGACGCATGATGGGCAGGTAATCTGCCTGTTTGTCAGGGTAGGCAGATGACCGCAGTGGCAGGCGTATGGGGGATAGTTCCAGGCCACTTGCGAGTGCTGCTGGCGAATACTGGAACAAGATATCGCTGCCATCATCGGCCAGTGTGCCCAGCCAAAGCGACTCGCCTTGCGCCTTGTAATTGACCTTGAGCTCTTTCATGATGGGCTCTTGGGTTTGCGATACGCCCGTTGCCTGACTTGCACTGCAGACTTTGCCCGCATCTCTTCTATGGTATTGGTTTGCGGCACCAGAACTGTCTGCAAATCTGGCGTGGCATTCAATGACTCAAGTATGCGGACAAAATTGGCCAGAGTGCATTTGCCAGTGCGTTCAAAACTGCTGACAGTTTGGGCGGAGATACCTGTGCGTTGCGCCAATTCTTCTACACTGATGTTCAACAGCAAGCGCCGTTCGCGTGCTCGTTCGCCGAGTTTGAGGCAAATCTCATCAGGTAAGAGTAAGGAGAAATCCATTGGTTTTATATAGGTTAGGCTTAGATAATCTAACTTTCCAATAGAATTATACTGGTTATGATCTTGATATAGGCTTATTTTTGAGCAGATTGCCCTGTAAAATGTTGCTTTTTGATTAGCCCTCATCCTCGATATGACAAGAATGAGGGTATTTGTAGCATGGGATTCGGATAGTTAACTTACCCTGCCTGATCCACCCTTTCCAATCTCCTCTGACCGGCTCCCCAGCTCCTCAATTTATGCCCCTTCACCGCATAAAAGAAAATCATCAAGTAACAAGGCAGCATGACCCAGTAGGCGGTTTGGGAATTGCCTGCGTCTGAGAATTTACCGTACAGCATGGGCAGCAGTGCGCCACCGGCGATGCCCATGATGAGCAGGGCGGAACCGGCTGCGGTGTATTTGCCCAGGCCTTGCAGGGCAAGTGGCCAAATGGATGGCCAGACCAGGGCGTTGGCGAGGCCCAGCATGGCGAGGAACATCACGGTGTTTGGCACTACTGGCACGCCTGCCCAGCCGACTATTGCCTGGGCAATGCCGGTGTCCGTGGCAGAACTGGTGGCGACGCCAACGGTGAACAGCAGGCCGCTCACTGCCGAGAACAACAGGGCAGTTTTTTGTGTCATCAGTTTGGGGATGGTAGTGGCACCGAGGATGTAGCCTATGACCATGAAGCTCATGGTGTATGAGGTCAGCACGGTGTAGTTGTGCACACCGAGGTTGCGGCCATACAGGCCTATGGTGTCACCGGCGATCACTTCTACACCGACATAGGCAAACAGCGACAATGCACCCAGTACCAGTTGCGGGTATTGCAGCACGCCCCATTTGGTGACTTCGGGCTGGTTTTTTTCTTCTTCTGCCCGCAATTCCGGCAGTGAAGAAAAATGCACGATAAACATCACCACCAGCAAGCCAGCCGCCATGATGGCATAGGGATAAACAAGGCGCGATGACAGCTCAGAACGCAAGGCCAGACGGCCAGCATGATCAAGTGCTGCCAGTGCCGTGTCAGAATATTTTTCTATACCGGACAAGATCAGTGCAGAAAACACCAGTGGCACGACGATGCCTGCGCCCTTGTTGAACAGACCCATGATACTGATGCGCATGGCGGCACTCTCGCGTGAACCTATGCAGACGATGTAGGGGTTGATGGCAGTTTGCATGAGTGTCATGCCGGTTGCCAGCGTGAACAGAGCGAGCAAAAAGAAGGCGTAATAGCTGGTCTTTGCGGCGGGGATGAATAGCAATGCCCCTACTGCCATGATGCCCAGGCCCAGTGTCATGCCGTTCTTGTAGCCGGTACGGCTGAGTATGGCGGCGGATGGCAGGGCCATGACGGTGTAAGCGATATAAAACGCAAACGTCACCCATAGCGCCTGGAAGTTATTGAGGTCGCAGACTATTTTTAAAAACGGGATCAGCGAGCCATTGAGCCAGGTGGCAAAGCCCAGGATAAAAAACAAGAGGCTGATAAAGAACATGGCAACGACCACATCCTTTGTTGATCCCGTTGCTTGATCATTGTTGTTCATGAGGTGTTCCAGACATATTTTAAATGGTCACTTTGAGCTGACGAACTATCATCGTCCTTGCCAGGACATCGGGCAAAAAAGCCTCCCCCACAGAGTGATCAGGGGAGGCTTTGTGCTACTGGCCTGGATTGCTCCTGGCCATCATCGTGCAGATCAGAACTTGGCCCTGACACCTACGCTGTAACGTGCGCCGTTTTCATAGACGCCAACGGGCAGGCCATCTGTAGTGTTGGTGCGTATCACAGAATTGGTCAGGTTGACGGCTGTCGCAAACAGGCTGATCTTTGGTGTGATGTCCCAGTTGGCCGTAGCATCCCACTGACCATAGGCGCTGGTGACATCCTGTCCACCTTCATCCAGGCCACCGTAGGATTTGGAACGGTAGTTATACGACAGACGGAAGCTGATGCCGTTCTTTTCATAGTAGCCACTGGCATTCAACTGATTGCGTGAGTTACCGATGACATTCAGTTTTTGTCCGCCAGCGATGGAGCCAGCTTTTGCATCAGTGAAGGTGTAGTTCACGATGGCGCCAAAACCATTACCAAAAGCCTGTTGCCATTGCAGTTCCAGACCATTGATGACCGCACCGTTGTCGGCATTATGCGGACGTGTTACCGGACGCGTTACGCCGCCTACGTTTTCTTGCGCAGTCGAAGTGTAGATGAAGGTATCCAGGCGCTTGGTGAACAGCGTGGCAGACAACATCGAGGCATCAGCAAAATACCATTCTGCACCTATCTCTGCCTGGTCGGCGTGGTAAGGTTTCAGCAAAGGGTTACCAGCTGTTGCGGCATTGGTGGTGCCGCTGACTTCGGTACTGGCGCTGAGGTCGCTATAGGTGTTACGTGCCATGACGCGGGCTATGGCACCGCGTATGATCAGGTCTTTGCGCAAGTCATACACGACGTTCACGCTAGGCAAGACATCGTTGTAAGTACGTGTCGTGCTGCCAATGACGTAGTTGCCCTTGCCGGTCAGGTCCTGGTAGGCTTCAGATGTCTGTTCAGTCTTGACCAGGCGTACACCAAAGTCACCGCGCCATTTGTCGATGGCATAGTCAGCCTTGACATAAGCAGCAGTAATTTTTTCTTGTATCTTGTAGTACTCGCCCTTGGCTTCGTTATAGACCATGCCCTTGTCATACATGGCAAAACCCTTGCTCGCAGCCAGTGCATCATTGACCCATGCATATTGGGTTAATGAACCTGAGGTCGCTGCAGCCTGGCTCAATAGTGGTGATGGGCCAGTGGACAAGTCTGCCAGACTGAATGATTGCCAGCCTGGGCTGCCCGGTCCTACCGTGCCTATGGTGCGGTGATTTTGCACGGTGTTGTCACGGTATTTCAAGCCAAATTTCACATCCTTGATGAAGGAGCCAGTCAGGTCCAGCGTCAGGTCACCCTGTACATAATTTTCTTTGCTCTCCATCTTGCGTATCCAGTCACGTGCATTTTGCAGCGTGAGCTTGGTCGGGTCCAGCGGGCTCATGTCCAGGTAAGACACTTCATAAGTATCCGGCGCAATATTCACAGTGGCGCGGGTATTGCCAGTGAACCAGAAGTTACGGTCATGCTTGCTGCCACCCTCAGCAGAGGTGGAACCTAACTGGCCGTGCAGTTTCCAGCCATCGCCTTCATAATTGCCTTCCAGATCGAGTATCTTGGATTTGATATAGGCTTCACGATAGATAGGTTCAAACGACACGCCAGTTGTCGGGCCGACTGTGCCGCCGACCACGGCCTTGGTGCCATCAGAGGTCGTGATGAAACGTGGATTGGTGATATTGATGACATTTTGCTTGTTGGCCAGGCCACCTATCTGCCAAAGGTAGTTCTGGTTATTATTATCCATGTTCATGTCTGAATTGATGTAATTCAGAGAGATATCGCTGTCACGGTTAGGCTTGATCTGCAGGGTCACATTGCCAGTCGTGCGTTCACGGTCCTGGCGGAAAATCGCTGAACCACCACCCCATGATGCATAAGCGTTCGGTGTCGCTACATTGTTTTGATCGATGATGGTGTATTTGGTGGAATCAGTAAAATTCTCCAGACCATCGCGGCGCATGGTGCGTTTTTGTTTACTCAGGGACAGCAAGATACCCAGCGTGTTTTCATCATTCTTCCAGTTCACCAGACCAGAGATTTGTGGGTCAGTCTTTTTGGGCAAGTCAGAGTAAGTTGCTTCCAGTGAGAATTGCGCGGTCAAGGGTGTTTTGAATTGCAAAGGCTTGCGCGTCTTGACATTGACCAAACCGCCTATGCTGCCCTCATCCAGATCAGCAGATGGGCTTTTGTAAACATCAAGACTGCCTACCAGTTCAGAAGGCAAAATGTCATAGTTGAAGCCACGGCTTTGTGAATCGTTTTTCCACCAGTAAGCTGAAGCGACTGACTGACCATTCAACTGCGTCATGTTCAGGCTTTTGTCGGTGCCACGTACGAAAATGTCGCGGCCTTCACCCCAGGTGCGGTCGACAGAAATACCTGGCACGCGTTGCAGTGAATCGGCGACGTTTTTGTCCGGGAATTTACCGAGGTCTTCTGAATTGACTGTATCAACAATATTTTGTGAATCGCGTTTGCCAGCAAGGTTTTTTTTCAATGTGTCGCGTATGCCGCGCACTTCTACGACTTGTGAACCTGGTGCAGTTTCTGGTGTTTCATCGGCAGCATAGACAATATTAAACGCGGTGGTGCTGACGATCAGGGCAATCAGTTGCGGTAACAGCTTCTTCTTGAATACGGGGGTGTTCATGCAAATCTCCTTCAGTTGGTTTTACTCGTTGGTATCACATCTTCTTCTTTTGGCGCAGCAATTTTGACCTCGTTCTGAATTGCTTTAATCAAGGCAAAAAATCTTTACTATCTTCTCTAATGCTGGAATCTTCAGTTGCGCATCAAGCGCTAAAAAAAGCCGACGCCGCGCTGGGCGTCGGCAAATCAATCATACGACTTGGGGGAGGTATGATCTTAACGCTTGAACTCTCATCGCTTAAACTCTCATCGTTTAAACTTACTTGCACTTGCAACACTGTTTTGTATTCTTGCAGCGGCTTCTTTACCTGTGACCGTGCCATTCAAAAGATCGGCATTCACATTCCATAATTCCTGTTCCATGCTCGGCTGGCCACGGTTCAATATCTGTGCATTGACACGTATGCTGGATTCGCACGCTGTCCGCCACTCCATCATTTGCTTGCCTATCGGGTCACGCACTGCGATCAGATGATTCGACAACGAAAAAAATCCGGTGACGCGATTGGTATACAGGTCAGCAAATTCTTGTGAGCCCAGCCATTCGAGAAATTTGTAGGCATCTTCTTTATTGCGTGATTTTTTGTTGATGCCTATGCCTATGTCCATGTGATCGAGGATGTAGCACTTGTCACCGGCTGCGCGCACGGGTGGTGCAAATACACCAAAATCCAGGCCCTGTACCTGATTGAAATAAGAGATATCCCAGGAACCGACGGGGTAGACTGCTGCCTTGCCAGAAGCGAATTGATGCTGGCTGTCGCTATAGGTTTGCGTGCTGGCCGTGCTGGGCAGATACGACCCCAGCTTTGCCGCATACTCAAAGGCGGCGACATACTGTGGATCAGTAAATCTTGCCTTGCCTGCGATAAGCGCCTTGCGGCCTGCTTCACCATGCCAGTAGTTGGGGCCTATACTGGTGAACAGAGTTTGTGTGGCTTCCCATTTTTCTGCAGTACCCAATGCGAGAGGAACATAGCTGCCATTCTTTTTTACCGCATCCAGCACCGTCAAAAATTCTGCCTGAGTTTTTGGCGCCTGCAGATTGAGTTTCTTGAAGATTTTTTTGTTGTACAAGAAGCCGTGTATGACAGAAGCCACCGGCATGCAAAAAGTCGCTTTTGCGTCATCGGTTTGCCAGGCCAACAGGGCTGTTGCTTCAAAATGTTCCATGCCCGGTTTGCCATCCAGCTTGTCCAGATAACCCTTGTTATATAAAGACTGCGATACATCAAAAGGGCGGCAAGCTACCAGGTCACCGGCGGTGCCATTGGCAAAATGTGCTTGCAGGCTGCTGTCGTATTCCGTCGGTGTGGTAGGTGCAAAGCGTATGTCTATGCCGGGATGGCGTTTGGCAAATGCCGGTATCAGGACTGTCTCCCACAAGGCCTTGTCATCTACGCGCCAGCTTTCCAGGACGAGCGTGCCAGCATTGGCGGTGCTCATCATGGCGGCGGCGCATAACATGGCGATGTGGCAGATGCGGTTCAAGGGAAATTCCGTCAAGAATATTTTCAGGCTCAACAATTCGGTATAAATAAATTACTTGAAACCGATACTAGCAATGCGATGAATGTAATGCCACTTGCATATCTGTTTAGTGCATTTTTTTATAAGTGTTTGATTTTTTGGAGTTTTGTGTGAACTGGTCAGGTGAACAGCTTACAAATCCTTACCCGGTTTTTTCGTCGGTATTGCTGTGCACTAGGGCGTGAATAATTTACAGGCGTGTGAATTCCTAAGCTGACAAAACTTAACTTAAGAATTCCTTACAAAACTTTACAAAAGTCCAGATTCAGGTGTTGTGAATCGTGCAGAGAGACCTGAGCTTGTCCGTACGTGACAAGCTGGAACAGGAAAGGATGAATGGGAGAAGTGCCAGGTCAGGCGGTGTCTTCGTTAGGCAGGGTGATGATAGCCTTCAAGCCGCCTTCAGCATGATTTTCCAGCACCAGCGTGCCGCCATGGGCTTCGATGACGCTGCGGGCTATACCCAGCCCCAGACCCATGCCGCTTTCATTCTGGTTGCGGCCATGTACCAGACGTACATAAGGATCAAACAGGCTGGGTAGAGCGTCTTCCGGCACGCCAGGGCCGTGGTCGCGTACTTCTATGATGACGCTATCGGCAGCAGCACGTACGCAGATTTCTGCGCGTTCGCCATAGTAAAGGGCATTGTCGAGCAGATTACCTATTGCCCGTTTCAACGCCAGTGGTTTGCCATAGACGGTCACGCCTGAGTCTGCAAACTCCACATTGTGTTTGGCCAGATGGGCGCTGCGTACCAGCCTGCGTATCAAAGGGTCCAGTCTGACTTCGGTCGGGTTTTCATGGATGTCGCTATCTTTCACGCATTGCAACGCGCCCTTGACCATCATGTCGAGATCATCCAGGTCTTCTTCAAATTCACCACGCAAGACATCATCATCAAGTAATTCTGAACGCAGCTTGAGACGGGTGATCGGCGTGCGCAGGTCGTGTGAGATAGAGATGAACAGGCGTTCACGGTCTTCGATATAGCTTTGTATGCGCTGGCGCATGGCGCTAAAGGCGCGGGCGGTGTTGATGAATTCCTTGCTGCCAGTCTCTGGCAAGTCTGGTACCTGCTCACCCTTGCCAAACGCGGCTGCCGCATCTGACAAGGCCGCCAGAGGCCGCGTGATCCAGCGTACTACCATGATGGAGAGCAGTAATACCGCAGCCAGTGACAGACCCTGCAAGACCAGGCGGTCAAAAGACAGAGGATCGTTGCCCTTCAAAAAATAAGGGTTGGGCATGAGGGCAGCCAGGTATAACCAGTTGCCTGGTTCCAGCTCGGTCTGTATCACCAGCACAGGAGCAGGTTCAGGCTTGATCAGCAAAATATGCTGTACCCAGCTCTCGGGCAGGTCGGTGATACGGGTGCCATCGACAGCCGTAGTCAGTTGATCTGGCCAGGCGAAAGCCAGCTTGAATTCAGGGTACTGCGGCAAGTCAGCCTTGAGGGTATTGCCGACCTTGCCCAGCACGGTATGGGCCAGTGCCTGCGGTTCTATTTCTGTGATGGGGACATAGGCATTATTCGCCTGTACAAAAAAACGCGTGCCCCCCATCTCGCGAAACTGCTGTATCAGCACGGTGCGGTAATTCGGCGGCAGGCTGCGAAAAAACCGTATTGCGCTTGACGCACTGTGCGCCAGGTATTGTGCTGCCGTGGTGGCTTCTATCTCGGCCTTGGCGCGTTGCTGGGTGGTCCAGATGGCGCTGCCTACCAGCTGTGTCAGCAGCACGCCGCACACCATGACCAGCGACAGGCGGCCCAGCAGCGATTGCGGCAGCCAGCGCCGCAGCACAATGGCAGCTTCAGGCACTGGCCACGCTCACGTCAGCAGAGAATACATAGCCGGCACCGCGTACAGTCTTGATCAGGGTAGGCTGCTTGCTGTCATCCTTGAGCAGCAGGCGCAGGCGGCTGATCTGTACGTCGAGTGAGCGATCCAGTGGGCCGGCATCGCGGCCACGGGTTTCTTCTGACAGTACATTGCGGTCGAGTACATCACCCGGGTGTTCGACAAAATATTTCAGTAACTGATAATCCAGTCCCGTCAGTGCCACCAGTTCTCCAGTGTTGTCGGTGACCTTGCGTTCTATCAGGTCCAGCGTGAAGCCCAGGAAGCGGTAATAACGCGGCGCTGCTGCCACATCGGCAGAGCCAGTGCGCCGCAAGATCGCCTTGATACGCGCCAACAGTTCGCGCGGGTTATAAGGCTTGGCGATATAGTCATCGGCCCCCAGTTCCAGCCCGACAATGCGGTCAGTGTCGTCTGAACTGGCAGTCAGCATGATGATGGGGATATTGGATTTTTGCCGTACTACCTTGCACAGGGCAAAGCCATCGGTATCGGGCAACATCACATCAAGTATCACCAGTGACAACTGATTCATCTGGCTATTGAACTCGGCCACGAAGCTCTCGCCATTGTGCGAGAGTATGACTTCATACTGATTTTTTTCCAGGTAGGTTTTCAGTAATACCCGGGTTTTCTGGTCATCATCAACGATCAGTATTTTGCGTGTCATCTTTGTCTGCCTCACATCTTATAGGTTTTGTTTTTTATTATTGCCAAATGTCTTGTACATCGCCACCAGCCTGGCCTGGGTGTCGGCTGGGCTGACGGTTGCATCGATAAAGTATCTGTGTATCACGGCGATGATGGCGTCCTTGCTGGTTTCATCGGTAGCCATGCGGTGCACCAGGCTGGGGGCTTGCGTCGCTGCGCCCTGGGCAAAGGCATTCCAGGATGCACGGGCACAGCTATCCATGCGCGCCGGGTCGGCATCGCGCCTTACCGATACCGAACCCTTGACGGCATTGTAGTCAGCCTGCACCGCTGGCGTGGCGACCAGGCGAGCCAGTTTTTCTTGCGCGGCAATGCGCGAATAATCATTGGTGAACATCGAAAAAGTATCGACGCTATACAAATGGTATTTGCCCGTACCCGGCATGGCCGTGCAGGAAAAAGCCTCGTCAGTGACAAAACCGCCGTCATTGAGTTCACCCTTGACCCAGTCGCCGGTGATCATCATCGCCGCCTCGTTTTTGGAAAACTGCTTCACCACTTCCGTCCAGGGACGTTCATCGACAGGATTATTCATCCAGCCTTTCATCTGGCGCAAGCGTTCCAGCGCATGGGCAAAGCGTTTGTCCATCACGGCCTGGGCATTTTGCTTGACGAATAATTCGCGGTGATATTCAGGCCCGCCCTCGGCCAGTATCAGGTTTTCAAACAGGGTGGCAACTTGCCAGGGTTCGCTGCTTTGTGCCAGTGGTATCAGGCCTGCGGCTTTCAGCCTGGCTGCAACGGTGACCAGCTCATCCCAGTTTTCTGGTGGTGACAGCTTCAGCGTGCTGAATATTTTCTTGTTATAAAACAGGGTGTTGATGCGATGTATGCCGAGCGGCGCTGCCACTACATGCTTGCGGTGTTGTATCAGGTTTTGTATGGTCGGGAAGAAACTGGTATTCCATTTATTGGCCGCCGCAACCTTGTCGAGCTCCAGCAAGAAACCCAGGTCTGCCCATTCGCGTATCGAGACACCAATGATTTGCGTGACCTCGGGCGCGTCATTCGCCAGCACACGACTCTTCAATACTTTGCCCGCCCCTATGCCTGCACCGCCGGGTATGCCTGCATCGCGCCAAGTGATACCTTCATCTGCCATGCGTGCCGCCAGCAGGCTGGCTGCCTTGCGTTCGCTGGCCGAGGTCCACCAGTGCAAGACCTGCAGCGTGCTATCGGATTGCGGTGTGGCTGCATGAACTTTGACTGTGCAAAATGCCACGCACAACACCCCAAGCGCCGCCGCCCTGGCAAAGCGCCAGGCTAGTGGTGATGCAGCGAGATGATGGGCGGGCGAAATCAAAAGAGCTTTTCCGGGCAGGTTATTGCGGCAGGGAAATCAGGTTTTCAGGCTTGATCAGGAAGATCGAACCGGATGCATATTACCAAAGGGGGCAGCTTTCTGGTAGGCATTGTTCTTTTGTGTACACAATCACGTTTGAGATGTAACGCCTTGTTATGCTCACTGTGGAAGTGGTCACATATCCGTAAAATCGTAGGTTGGGCTACGCTTCATCAGCCCAACACTGGGCATTTAATAAACGTACACGTTATTCCCAGGCCGAGTGTTGGGCTGATGAAGCTTAGCCCAACCTACGGTGTACCGCATTTTTGATCAATCCCTTCTCCTCACCACCACCCTCTCCAGCAAATCAAATGCCCACTGCGTCAACAAAGCCAAGGCCGCCGCAGGCAAGGCACCTGCGAGCAGCATCTGGTTGTCATTCAAGGCCAGGCCTATGGTGATGCGTTCACCATAACCACCGGCACCGATGAAGGCGGCGATGGTTGCAGTGCCCACGCTCATGACTGCTGCAGTTTTAACTCCTGCCAGTATCATGGGCAAGGCCAGAGGCAAATCTATATTCGACAGGCGGTCTCGCGATGACAGCCCCAGGGCTTGCGCTGCCAGGAGTAAACCGGCTGGTACCTGCACCAGGCCTACACAGGTATTGCGGACTATGGGCAGCAAGGCATATAGCGACAGGGTGATCAGGGCTGGGACAAAACCTATCCTGCCCAGCAGAGGGATCAGCATCGCCAGCAAGGCCAGTGAGGGGATGGTTTGCAAAATGCCGACAGTCGCCATGACGACTTCACGCAAGCGCGGGGCAAAGGCGGCAATGATGCCCAACGGGATACCCACTAAACAGGCCAGCGCAACTGACAGCAATACCAGCGTCAGATGCTGCCAGGTCAGTTTCAAAAAATCTGCACCAAACAGTTTGGACATGACACCGGCGCGTTCAGCAGTTAGTGGTGACTTCGCCACAAATTGCTGCGCCGCCTGGGCAAAGCTCTGCCCGTCAATTTCTACTGTTGCATTCATCGCTATCATTTGCGCATTGTCTATCTTGCCCTCCAGTTTCTGTATGGCTGCCCAAGCTTGCGGAAAGCGGGCTGGCACATCCAGTCGGTACAGCAAAACTGCGTCATAACGCGGAAAATAATTTGCATCATCCACCAGCACACGCAAACCCAGTTGTTTGATTTTGGCATCGGTGGAATAAATATCGATGACATCTATCTGTTTGGCAGTCAGTGCTTCATAAGCAATACCATGATCTAGCCCGCTAGCTTGTTGCGGTAAGTGATAGCGTTTGACCAGCCCTGGCCAGCCATCGGCACGGCCTAAAAATTCATGGGAGAGGCCAAAGCGCAACTCGGATTTTGTCGCAAGATCAGTCAGTGATTTAATATCCCCAGCATCAGGCCGCATCGCCAGTGCATAGGTATTATTAAAACCCAGAGGCACGGTAACTCCTAAACCCTGTTTAGCCAGTTCCGCCTGCATCTCCTGCATACTGATTGCTTGCTCATGTTTCAGTATCTCGGTATTGATGGTGCCCATGTATTCAGGGTAAACATCGATGCTGCCATTTTTTAATGCATTGAAGACGATGGCGGTATTACCCAACCCTTGCTGGTGCAGTGCAGGACTATGGGCTGCAGCAGTCTGCGTCAGAATCTCGCCCAGCACATAGGATTCAGTGAAACGTTTGGAGCCAACTTTGAGTGTATCGGCAGCCTGTGCCTGTACTGCAAAACTGCTTATTATTAGCAGTTTCAAGGCTAAAGACAAAAGGTATTGCAGCCTGTACCAGATCAGCATGGGTTTGTGCTCCGCTAAATTGTGATCGAAACTGCGATTGAAGGTACCGTATTCTACATGCCGTTTGCCAATGTCCAATTACGCCCTGATTCTGGCGGAACTGCCGCTATTCCTGTATCTGACACAGACCTACACTGCAAGCTCCAGATAAATCAGGAGTCGCCATGTCAAGCGCAGGAACTACGCACATACCAATTGCAGCAAGCACATTTAGCACTAAACAGAACATGCATGCCGATGACCCACTCAGTGACTTCAGTGCACGCGAGATCACGCTCAATGAAGTCAGCAAGCGTGTCTATGTTGCAGGAACTGGGCCCGCCGTCATCGTCATGACAGAGATGCCCGGCATCAGCCCGCATGTGGCCCGCTTTGCGCGCTGGGTACGCGATGCGGGTTTTACGGTGTATATGCCCTCCTTATTTGGGCGCGATGGCGTGGTAGCATCGGCAGAAGAGGGAGCGGCTGTGTTTCAGAAAGCCTGTGTCAGTGCAGAGTTCCGCGCCTTTGCAGGTAAAGGTTCCAGCCCTGTTACGCTATGGCTGAGGGCACTGGCAAGGCTCGCGCATGAAGAATCTGGTGGCCCTGGAGTGGGGGCGATAGGTATGTGCTTTACCGGTAATTTCGCCTTGTCGATGATGCTGGAACCCGCAGTACTTGCCCCGGTAGTATCGCAACCATCCTTGCCTATGGACGATCCGGCAGGTACAGGTATAGAAGCTGCCGACTTGCAAGCCGTACGCCAGCGTCTGGAGGCAGAAGACCTGACTGTCATGGCTTACCGTTTTGCTGGCGATGCATTTTGCCGTGCCCAGCGCTTTGCCGCATTTTCAGAAGCTTTGGGTGAACGCTTCGTCAGCAAGGTATTACCTGACAGCGCTGCCAATCAGGATACTGCGCCGTTCTTCAAACGCTATGTAACAACACCGCATAGCGTGGTGACCGCGCACCTGATAGATGAGGCAGGTCAGCCGACCATCGCTGCGCGGGATGAAATACTGGCTTTCTTTGCCCATCGTTTGAAACAGACGTAAAAAAAAATACGTAAAAAAATGCCTGGATCAGGATCCAGGCACTGCATTAATACTGTAAAGAAGCTTACTTCTTGAATGCCGTCACAGCAGCACGGCCAACGGCCGGATCATCGGTAAAGAAGCCATCGATACCAGCTTTCAAATAAGCTGTGATTTCTGCGATTGAGTCACCACGTTGCGTCAGTGAGGCGGGGTCGCCAAGGCGCATGCTGGGTGGCAGGAAAGGATTTTCCGGACGTAGTGTCCAGGTATGCACTTTCAAGCCAGCGGCGTGGGCATCTGCGACAAAGCTGGTCGCCGCACCCAGTTCATTCTTCGTATCACGCGGGATGATGACTTCCTTGTAAGGCGATACAGCGTCGGCGTACTGTGCGATTTCTTTCAGACCTGCTGGTGTGACGAGGTCGGCATAAGTGCGGTTGCTGCCAGCGGCGACAAAGTCATACGGTGCATTGCGCGGTACGCCATTGACAGGCGGGTTGAGCGGATTATCAACCAGTTGCACCAGACGCATATCTGTCATGCCACGCAATTCTTTTAGGTTCGCCACTTCAAATGACTGAATGAATACCGCCGCATTTTTGCCCTTGTAGCCATTCGCTACCAAAACATCAACCAGACGTTTTTCCAGCGGCAGGCCTATGGATTTGAAATAAGTCGGATGCTTGGTTTCAGGATAAATACCGATGACACGGTTCTTTTCTTTGGCCTGTTGCTTGACCAGGTCGATGACTTCTTGCAGTGTCGGTATTTCAAACTGACCATCAAAAGCCGTGTTGGCAGGGCGGTTTGCAGGTATACGTTCCTTGGCGCGTATGGTCTTCAATTCTGCCAGCGTAAAATCTTCGGTGAACCAGCCACTGACAGGGATGCCGTCTATGGTCTTGGTGGTTTTGCGGGCAGCGAATTGCGGCAGTGTTGATACATTGGTGGTACCTGAAATTTCATTTTCATGACGCGCGACCAAGACACCATCCTTGGTGGCTACGAGGTCAGGCTCAACAATATCTGCACCGTCATCTATTGCTCTTTGATAAGAAGCCAGCGTATGTTCAGGGCGCAGTGCAGATGCACCACGGTGGCCGGTGACTGTCGGCAATGGTGGCCATGACAGTCCTGGATTCTGGAAATCTACAGGCTCAGTGCTACTGCCACCGCAGGCACTCATGCTGATTGTTGCAAAGGCCGCACACAGCAAGCGTGCAGCATGTTTGGGTAAATGTCTCATCAAGATGTTCCTCAGGATTCATTACAAAAAATGAGGCCAATGCAATTGGCCTCATATGCGTAATACCGTCATGACGGCGTTGGCAGGAATGTAAGGGCTAAGAGTTACCAGATGATGACTTAAGGCAATGCCTTACAAATTGTTTCACCTCAAGATTCTCAGGCATTTCAAATAAAAAAGGCCAGCCAAAACTGGCCAGCCTTTCATGCATATACGTGCATTACACGTACTACAAGCGCATATATTATGCAGCTTGCAGGCTAGGATAATCCGTATAGCCTTTTGCGCCTGGTGTATAGAAAGTCGCTGCATCAGGTGCATTCAAAGCTGCGCCTTGCTTGATACGTGCAGGCAGGTCAGGGTTAGCCAGGAAGCTGGTACCAAAAGCTACCGCATCCAGTGTGGAATTACTGATCGCTTGCGCAGCTTCGTCGGCGTTGTAACCCATATTGCCGATCAACACACCTTTGTAATTGGCGCGTGCAACAGTCAAGACATCACCAGTCTGTGCCTGGAAGAAGTCAGAACGCATCACATGCAAATAGGCCAGGTTGAATTCATTCAGACGTGTCGTCAGATAAGAAATCAGGGCCAGTGGCTCGCTGTCTTTCATGCTGTTATAGCTGTTGATCGGTGACAGACGCAGGCCAACTTTATCAGAGCCAATTGCAGCACTGACCGCAGTCAATACTTCAAACAAAAAGCGTGCGCGGTTTTCTATGGAACCACCATAGCTGTCGGTGCGCTTGTTGGCACTGTCACGCAGGAATTGATCAATCAGGTAGCCATTCGCACCATGCACTTCTACACCATCAAAGCCGGCAGCAATCGCATTTTTTGCGCCTTGTGCATAAGCCGCAACCAGCGCAGGGATTTCATCGAGACGCAATTCGCGTGGCACTGCATTTGGGATTTTACCGTCTGGTGTATGCACTTCGCTGTCAATCGCGATGGCGCTAGGGCCGACGTTTTCAACACCATTGTTGAATGCTGGAACAGCAGCACGGCCAGCATGCCATATCTGCATGAAAATCTTGCCGCCTTTGGCGTGCACAGCTTCAGTTACCAGTTTCCAGGCAGCGATTTGTTCTGCATTGTAGATCCCTGGTTCAGCATAGAAAGCGGATGTATTTTCAGCCACCATGGTGCACTCGGTCACGATCAGACCTGCGCTAGCGCGCTGGCTATAGTATTCGGCCATCAGGGCGTTAGGCATGTGACCTGCATCCGCACGTGCACGTGTCAGCGGGGCCATCAGGATGCGATTAGCGAGGGATACAGAACCGGTTTGCAGAGGATTGAATAACATTTCTTAATTCCTTTATTGGGCATGTTGGGGGCAGCAAAAATCGATGGTAAAACTCATACGGGCAACTTATATGGGCAAACCTATGGCAAAACTTATTGGGTAAGCAAATCCACAACTCCATGTATAGCCAACCCAGGGTACTTCAAGATAAAAATTAGACTGGTCGTCTAGAAAAAACTGATAAAAATAAATGCTTTATTACTATTGTATGCAAGTAAACAATATGTTTCGAGTTTAGAGGTTGATGCAAAGTTAAGCTGGCTAGGCTATCGCTAAGGAGGCATCTCTTTCAAGGGATGCCCGTTTTGTCGGCAGACAATATATTGTCTGAAACCCCGACTTCACCGACGCTGCCGCAGACAGTACTTTAGTACAAGTTTCACAAGCAGGCAGCGCAACAACGCCAGATTAACTTTTCATCGACCTCTACAGCTTGAGCATCTTGCGGGTGGCAAGCATGGCGCTTTCCAGCGCGCTCATGTCACGCCGCATCTTGGTCAGCAAACCCGCACCCAGCCACATCTGGTACAGGGTCAGCGCGCATGCATCAGCATCCAGGTCTGCGGGCAGCGAACCATCGATGATACCCTCGCGCATGCAATCGGCCAGTTTGGCAATGATACTGTCGGTACCACGTTGCAAGGTGACGCGCATGGCTTCAGACAAATCAGACACCTCACCACCGAGTTTGGTCGCCAGGCACTGGCATTGCACACCTTCACCCGGGCGCTCCGGTAACCAACCCTGCCAGTAACGCATGAGGCGCTTGGCTGCGGGTATGTCCTGATTTTTCAACACCACATCAACTGCTGCCAGGTAGCCGGCAAAATAATCTTCCAGCAAAGCTTCGCCAAATAATTCCTTGGACTTGAAATAATGATAAAACGAACCCTTGGGCACTGCCGCCGCCTTTAATACCTCGTTCAAGCCGACCACAGAAAAGCCCTTGCCCAGGATAATGGGTTTGGCTGTATCTAGGATGTGTTGCCTGACATCGGTGCGCGGAGTGTTCATGGTTTGAATTCTAAAACAAATTAGACCAGTCGTCTAGTGATTTTTTTGCAGAAAAAATGTATCAAAAAGGGACGAGAACAGGTAAATAAGATTGGTCAATGTTTTGAAAGTGGATGTCATAGGCCGCGTATATTGAGTCGCTTGATTGGTTAGCAACAAACGCCGCTGGGCTCCAGCCTGCACTCACTATTGTCCAGAATAGTGTCCTTGACAAACAATCACGAGTAAATTCCCTCCCTTTCAAGGGGAGGGTTAGGGTGGGGATGGGTTTCGATCGATTGACGGTAAATGAATTTGCTACAGAAACCCATCCCCATCCCAGCCATTCCACCGCACCGCTTGCAAGCGGCTTAGATATTTGTGGCACAAAGCTTCGCTTTGCGAATTCCCACAAATCTCCCCTTGAAGGGGAAGGTGCTTTAAGCACGGCCCTTTGCAAATAATATTCAATTGCACAATTAAGTCTCCAACGCAGAAAAATCGCTAGGACACTCCGTGTACTCGATGTTCAGAACGAGAATTATGCCGGACAGCCGTGTCCGCAGGCTGGAGCCCAGCGGCTTTCGCTGATCATCATAGACATCTTTTGCTGGCAAGCACCAAACCTGAAGTTATCGTAACAAAAGCTGCAAGCGCCCAAGCTGTCACCCGCCAAAAAACTCCGCATGTATCGCCTGCAAAGCCAGCTTCCTGTCCTCTTGCTGTACCAGCATATATGCGGCCACCTCGCTGGCACCTGCCGCCGCGAGGCACACATGTACGCCAGCCGCAATCGCTGCCGACAAAGCACGGCTGGCAATTGCGCCGCCCACGTCAGACGCTTCAAGTACGCCATCGCCAACCACGGCGACAATCGCCACATCCGCGTTGCGTGACACTTCCACTACACCGGCCAGGTGATGTTCCACCAGTGCAGCGTAAGCCGCATCCAGATGGTCGCGTGATACCAGGATATTAATGGCAGTCTGTGCCGTCAGCACGCTCTTGATATTGATGCCGTTGGCATCGAGCGTATTGGTCACTTGCGCCAGGATGCCAGGTTTGAATCCCACGCCGGGGCCGTGTAATTTTAATATCGCCACGTCTTCTGTCGAGGTCACACTCTTTACTACATCACGCGTCACCTTGCGTTGTGCATTGATGACGGTATACGGCAGGAGACCACGTTCAGGACGGGTGATGTTCAAAATACGGATAGGGATATTCTGGTCAAAGAGAGGCTCTACCGTGCGCGGATGCAAGATCTTGGCACCGAAGTAAGACAGCTCTGCGGCCTCCAGATAATTCAATTGTGTAATCGTATGCGGCGCGCTTACTGTACCTGGGTCGGCACTGAGAAAACCATCCACGTCCTTCCATACATCCAGTGATTCTGCGCCTATGCAGCAGGCGATGGATGCTGCTGAATAATCAGAGCCACCGCGGCCAAACAGGGTCGCCTTGCCATCGCGGTCTACGCCATAAAAGCCCGGCACGACGATGACTTCATTGCCTTGCAAGGCTTTCGAGACAGCCGGGGCGCTGGCATCAAAATCGCAAGCGGCATTGCCAAATACGCCATCGGTGACCAGACCTATGTCTTCGGGCAAGGCTTCGCGTGCCCGTATGCCGTGGCTGAGCAAGACCTCGGTCAGCAGCAGGCTGGACAGACGCTCACCATAGCTGAGGATGGCATCATTAACGAAGGTAGGCACATCACCTATGCAGTGTATGCCAGTCAGGTAGCGGTCGAGCTGGTCAAGGCGTACTGACAGTGCTTTTTCTATACGTGCGCGGTTGGTGGCATCGCTGATATTCGCTTCCAGTATCTGCTTTTTCAGGGCTCGCAGGTTTTGCGTGTAATCCCGGCTTTCGGCCAGGGCGGCTGCGGTTCCCGCGCCTTCCCTTGCGGCTTGCACGCAAGCGATGAGGGCATTGGTAATGCCATAAAAGGCAGATACCACCAGCACCAGCGGCTGTTGGTAAGTTTGCACGACATTGACAACGCGGTTGATATCTTCAGGCTGGCGCAGATTGGAGCCACCAAATTTAACGACGATTTTTTTCATTGCAATTTCCAGGACAGGGATAGCGTGTTGATCACAGACATCCCGCAAAATGCGAAATGGCATATATCGAAACAACAAGGGTAATGCAGCAGACGGGGCAGGTCAACGCAGTATCCATCTTCATCCAGCAAGCAGGCAGTAAAAAGCAGCAGTATTCCAGCATTTGATCTGGCACTGCGGCCCTTATAGTCGCATCATCGCCGTGACTGCGCATGTCAAATTCTGTACCTCACTTGCACCCCTTGCCAGACATCATGAAAAAATGCCACAGCCCTGATCATCCTTATTGCACACACTGGGTGGCAGAGGGTGAGTCTGCATGTGCGGCAGGCCATGCGCAAGCTGCCAATCCCTTGCGGCGTGAATTACTGCATGCATCTGCCGGCAAGCTGACAAAAAAAATAGATGCGCATGCACCAGCCAGCCTGCAGCTGCATTTCGGCGGCTATGACCCGCGTGCCGCCGGTGGCCGCCAAACCCTCAGGCTGGAATTGCGCGGCACCTTGCCGGCAAATGTCAGCATCATTGAAGTGCAATTACGATGCGAGCTCATTGCCGCAGGCGCAACCAGGCAACGCCTGTTGCGTACTGCCTCTGGACTATGGCAACCTTTGCTAATCAGTTTTTCATCGAAAAACAAGGAGTACGGGCAATACCCGATTGAAATCAGCTTGTCGCACGAGCAAGAACCCATGGCCAGACGCAAATGGCTGTGCACCAGCGTCATCTTCGTGCCGCGTGCAGATGCTAGCCTGACAGAAATACACAGTGTCTTTCTGGCCGCGCAAAAAAACGTCAGGGTCATTGCCGAAGATGGGGCGATTGCCACACTCAGCGGGCTGGGCCAGTCCCACGGCTATGCGCAGGGCAATATGAATATAGAAATCAATGCCAGGGACGCCTCGGTGGCCAAGCTCGACATGCTGCCACCTGCAGGCAAATATGAAATCGCCATGGGGACAATAGCCTGGGATGAAGAACTCATTGAGGTTGCTGCAGATGAATCAACCGCCGCACCCGGGCTTAAACAAATACCGGCGCTGACGGCAGCACCGGACAGGGGAGCAGCAGTCAAGCCGGTAACTGGCAAGCCAGCAACAAAATACGCCAGTCTGGCTACCGGCCATACCAGCCGTCATCAGCCACACAGGCATATCCAGCTCTTCGCCCTCGAAGAATACGTGCTTGGCCGTATGGAAGAACAAGCACAGGCCGATATCCAGCTTAGCCACAATGCCAATAACCCGGCAGAAAACGCCAGGCTGACACGCCGTATCAGCGCCCGCCATGCCATCATCCGCAGAAAAGGTATGGGCGCAGAAATCACTGATGTATCTCGATATGGCACTTTGCTGGATGGCATGACGATGGAAAAAGACCAGGCCTATGCTTTGCGCGCAGGCATGCAAATCGAGTTTTGTGCCAGTGTCAGGGGCATAGTCAAACTGCAGGTCATGGCAATCCTGCTGCATGCCATTATTCTCAGTGACCTGGATGTCAAGACAGGGAGCGGTCTGCTATACCTGCTCAAACCTGAAACAAGGCCGATGGTATCGCCACCAAATATGCCGGACGGCTTGCCATTGATATTTCATTTTCAGGATGCGTTCTGGAGCAGGGATATGCTTACTGCTCAGGAAAACACGCTTGAAAACAGGCTTGATACTGATGCAGACTTAAAGCTGCGTCCTCCAGTGCCATTGTCAAATCCCTATCCAGGAAGGATAAATGCCCGATAGTGCTACTGAGTGAAGCTGGCCCAAATGACAATGGCATTGAAAATTTTTGTTAATCCAGCCAATTTGCTTTACATTGACTGAGCGGCA